>JBNJEA010000234.1:0-3538 GCA_051745395.1 Thermodesulfobacteriota bacterium
AGTGTGAGCCCGGACTACATGGTCCGGCCCGACCCGGCGGAAACCATCGAGGCCCTGAAAAAAATCCTGAAGTAATCGGAAAAACCGAAAGCGCCTTGCACAGATTTTGCGGGTTTGATGTGGACTATGTCCTAAATTGAGCGTTTCAGATTTTTAAAAAAATGATTTTGTAAAGGATTATAGCAATTTATATTTAAAAATCTGAAACCCTCCGGGATTTCCAATTTTGCCGCATCTACTGCGTCAGATGCAGCCTCGCATAGTCCACTATAGCTCGTCTGTATCTTCCTTGTATCTGCGGCAAACTTGAAAATCGCTCAATTTAGGTATGTGTTTTGCCGGACCAGCAACTCGGCCATATGCAGCACCTGCATCGGTCGCTTCTGCTGGACCGCCCCACCCCGTAACTGCATGACACAGCCCGGACAGTCCGTGGCCAGAATATCTGCACCGGTTTTTTCTGCCGCATCGAGTTTTTTGTTCAAGATTTCCGCTGAGATTTCCGGGAATTTGAAAGAATAGGTCCCGCCGAGCCCGCAGCAGGTCTCTTCTTCGTCGTGGGCGATATATTCATAGCCGAATTCGGTCAGCAAGCGCCGCGGCGCCTCGCTGACATGCAGGCCCCGGCACAAATGGCAGGGAGCGTGATAGGCGACCTTTTTGCCGGCATGTACCCTCTGCCCGCCCGATGCCGGCAGCACCCGTTGCATAAAGGAGCTGAAATCGATGACCTTCCGCGCGAATTGATCCGCCTTTATCGTTCTGCCGGCCGCGCCCCGGAGCAGAAACGGATAGTTTTCCCGGATATGCGAACCACAGGAGGCGCAAAAGGTCAGGATGAAATCATAGTCGGCCGGATCGATATGGCTGATGTTATAGCGGGCAAGATCAGCGGCGGCATCGCTCTCGCCGAGCATATACAGCGGCAAACCGCAGCAGCCCTGGTGGTAGGGAAACACGATTTTCACGCCCCTTTCGGCCAGCAGATCCAGGCCGGCTTCGAGTTGGCCGGGATAAACAAAATCCTGCAAACACCCGGAAAACAGGGCCACCGTGTACCGGTGTTGCCGGGGAGAAAACCGGGCAGGATTCCAGCGGTCGCGAAACGGTTTGGATGCCAAAGCCGGCAGGTGCTTAAAATCGTGATCCTTGAACAAGGCATGCGGCAGATGGCGCATATAGGGCCCTTTTCCGGTCACGGGCACCTGCCCGTACCGGCCGGCGCGCAACAGGCCATGAAACAGGGATCGCCGCTTGAGCACGGTGGCGGCAAATGTGTTGAGCACCGGCCGTTTCCCGTCGCCTTCGATCAGGGCCTGGACCGCCTTGATCAGGCGGGGCAGATCGATGCCGGCCACGCAGACATCCTTACAGGCCTGGCAGTTCAAACAATTCTGCACCAGGTTCTTGTCCCGGTTTTTGCCGTGAAAGAAATAGGTCAGCACCAGCCCGATGGCCCCGATATAAATGTGGCCGTAATCGTGACCGCCGACAAGACGGTAGACGGGACATACGTTGGCGCACGCCCCGCAGCGCACGCATCGAAGCGCCTGGGAAAAAACCGGATCGCGGGCCAGCGCACTTCGGCCGTTGTCCAAAAAAACCACGTGCATCTGCTTTTTTCCAGTCGAAGATGCCTGGCATTCGTTGGCACCGGTGATCCAGGTCACGTAAGAGGTTATGGCCTGGCCGGTGGCATTTCGGGGCAGTCCCTTTAATACCTCCAGGGCCTCGTGCAATGACGGCATGAGTTTATCCAGGCCGACCAGGGCTACATGGACCCGTGGAATCGTGGTCACCAGCCGCGCGTTTCCCTCGTTGGTCACCAGACCCAGGGTGCCGGTTTCCGCTATGGCGAAATTGGCACCGGATATGCCCATGTCCGCCTGGGCGAAGCGTTGCCGCAGCTCCCGGCGGGCCACCTTGACCAATTGCCCGATATCGGTACTTTGCTGCTTGCCCGTGACTTCGGTAAACAGCCGGCTGACTTCGTTGCGCGACAGGTGAATGGCCGGCATGACCATGTGAGACGGCCCTTCGTTTCGAAGCTGGATGATCCATTCGCCGAGATCGGTTTCCACGACTTCGTAGCCCTTGTTTTCCATGAAATGATTGAGCAGGGTCTCCTCTGCGGTCATGGACTTGGACTTGACAATTTTTTGGCAGTTATTGTCGGCCGCGATTTTTTCGATACACTCGTTGGCCGCCGTATCGGAGGCGGCAAAATGGACATGAACGCCCGCGGCTTCGGCCTGTTTTTTGAACTGATCATAAAGATCCGGAAGGGATGCCATGGCCGCATCCTTGTCCGCCCCGATCTGTTTGATCAAGGCCGGCCGGTCCAGGTCTGCAAAAATTTTGGGCCGGTTTTGCCGGTAGGCCACGGAAAAATTGTCCAGCGCTTTTCGCTGGAAATCATTTGCCAGAGCCGCCTTGAGTTGTTTGCGGTATTCTTTCAGGTTTTTTGCCGTTTGCATTTCTATATCGTCTCTTTTATTGGTCGTTGACAATTACGACATGCAACTCCAGCGGACCGTGCACCCCGAGGGTCAAAACCCGTTCAATATCGGCCGTGCGACTAGGGCCGGTGATAAACGCCGTATAATTGGGGCTGCGAAAAAACTGCGCCTTTAGGGCCGATTCGATCTCATTGGCTTCGGCGCAGATATCGGCCGCCCGCAAAATGGCGACATGGATTTCACTGATCATGGTGGCCAGCCGGAGGTTTTCGCCGGCACAATCGATAACAATGCTGCCGGTTCCGGCGATGCCAAAATCCGCCCGGGTCAGCCCCACGTCAATGCCGCCCAAATGCTCATGCAGCCCCCGGTCAACCAGGCCGATGCCTTCATCGCGGCAAAGCGGCCTCAAGGCTTCCAGTCCGGCGCTGTCGATTTCCGGCGCCGCCATGAGCTTTTGCCACTGCTTCAATCCGCAAAGTTCCTCGGCAGGCTCGGACAACGAAAATTCGCATCCGGCCGCAAGCACTTGGCAGGCCTGCTTGTCCCGGCAGACCGATACGGCATATTCAAAGGCCGCGGTTATGGTATCTGCGACCTTTACTTCCGTGGAAACCCGGCGGGCGTTTTCTTCAAATGCTTCAATTCGGGCTTGCAGGTTCATTTTCCTCCAAAGGATGGCTTGTTCTTTGCCCGATTTTTTCGGGTCATGAAAAATAATGGCAGGTCAAACCCAACGGATCAGCAAACGGGCAGCCGAAGCGATCAGCAGGCAACCCAGCAGGCCGGCGCCCCACAAAAGCGCAAACCAGAGCCATTGGCGCTGTTTTTCAGTAAGCGCTTTCATGGGCGGTTTCCGGGGTGACTTTTCCCCTGAAAATGTAATAGCAGTACCCCATGTAGCCCAGGATCACCGGCAGCAGCACGACCGTTCCGATCAACAGCAAAGACTGGGATTCGGGTGCGGCAGCCGCCCGGCGGCTCAAAGTGAGCAGACAGACTTCTATCTTTTGTTACTACAGTCCATTTATCCTCTAAAGTTTCAACTTCAAAACTCCCAATGTTGACCATCGGCTCTA
>JBNJEA010000086.1:0-13320 GCA_051745395.1 Thermodesulfobacteriota bacterium
GTCCGGTTGACCCCGGCGGCCGGATCGTATTCAAAAACGGTCTGCTTGTGCACCATGGACCGGGTAAATAACGGATCAAAGGGGATGCGGCCGACCACTGCCAGACCATTGGCTTCGGCGTATCTTTCGATCTGCTCGGCCTGCTCCGGGTTTACATCGAATTTATTGATACACACCATGGCCGGAATTTTGAAATGGGCGGCCAGCTCGGCGACGCGCTCCATGTCATGGCGGCCCGAAAGGCTGGGCTCGGTGACGATCAACAGGCCGGTTGCCCCGCCGATGGAGGCGATCACCGGGCATCCCACGCCGGGCGGGCCGTCGGTTAAAATCAGGTCCTTTCCGTTTTCCCCGCCGATCCGGGCGGCGCTCTGGCGCACCCGGGTGACCAGTTTGCCCGAATTTTCCTCGGCAATGCCCAGCCGGGCATGCACCATGGGGCCAAACCGGGTTTCGGAGATATACCAGTTGCCGGACTGGTTTTCCGGAAAATCGATGGCCCCGGCTTCACAGAAATACACGCAGACCCCGCAGCCTTCGCAATCGAGCGGGTCGATGACGAAATCGTCGCTGATGGCGCCAAAGCGGCACATTTCGATACACTTGCCGCACTCGGTGCAATCTTTTTTACGGATGGATGCCGTATGGCCGGCCATGAACGGATGATCTTCTTTGACCTCCGGCTGCATGATCAAATGCAGGTCCGAGGCATCCACGTCTGCGTCACATAACACCATATTTTTGGCCAGCGCTGCAAAGGCCCCTGTCAAAGTGGTTTTGCCGCTGCCGCCTTTACCGCTGATAATAACGAGTTCTTTCATGACTGCTGCTTTCCGGAAACGATCTGGTAAATATTTTCGTACAATGCCGTAAATCTTTCCCGCCACTCGGGAAATGCATCGACCAAGAGATCACCGCGGGAATAGGCCTCGGCGATTTTCCGGTCAAAGGGGATTTCCATGAGCACCGGAATGCCTTGACGCCGGGCATAATCGGCCACTGCCGAATCGCCGATATCCGACCGGTTGATGACCAAGCCCGTGGGTATACCGAGTTTTTTCACCACTTCCACGGCCAGCTCCAGGTCATTTAAGCCAAAGGGGGTCGGCTCGGTGACCAGCAACGCAAAATCCACATCCTTCATAGCGGCGATGACCGGGCATGAGGTGCCCGGCGGTGCGTCGATAATGGCAATTTTTTCAGGGTCGGCACAGGAACGGACATGTTCGATCAAAGGAGGCGCCATGGCTTCACCGATCCGGATCCGGCCATGTACAAACGCCAACCCATTTTTTACGCCTTGCTCCACAACACCGACCTCCCGGTGCTGTTCACCGATCGCGCCCGCCGGACAGACCGCCATGCAGCCGCCGCAGCCGTGACACAGCTCATGAAAAGTCATGACCGTATCGGCTATGGTGACAATGGCTTTAAACTGACAAATGACTTCGCATTCCCCGCAAAGGGTACACAGGTCTTCATCGACTTGCGGCACCGGCATCGATACGGTTTGAGAGCCTTCGAAAGTCGGGTTGATAAAAAGATGCGCGTTGGGCTCCTCCACGTCACAATCGAGCAGTTGCGCCCTTTCGTCCAACGCCACCGCAAGGTTTGTGGCAATGGTGGTCTTGCCCGTACCGCCTTTTCCGCTGGCTATGCTAATCATCATTTCTGATTCCGCCTCAAATCGTTGCTGTTAAAAAACATGCTACGCCTTGCCGCAGCAGCTGCCCGGACCGGCACAGCCCGAATGGCCCGGGGTCTCACCGCAACAGGCCGTATCCCCCGGCCCCGGCATGCTGCTCGACGCCCTGCCGGAAAACGAGGAAGGGGCAGAGAGCTGTTTTTGCATTCGGCTGCTGCCGCAGCTCCCGCAACTCGGGGTATCGGCATTCCCGGTAACCAGGAACTCGCCGTTCTGTCCACAGTCCCGGCATACATAGTCATAGATCGGCATTGTACTCCTCCCGTTGCTTAAACATTATTTCGCCAGCGCCGCCGGCGCCTGCGTCGGCTGCCACAGCCGGGCATGGTCATATCCGCATTGGGCAGCGTATCGGCCAGGTAGGCGCTGATCACATCATCAATATCACCGGCAATAAAAGCAATCCGCTCGATGCCTTTGTTTTCCAGCATTGTATCGACCGTTTGCGATACAGCGCCGCAGATCAGTACATCCACGTCGATATCCGCCAGCCGCCGCACTTTCTGAAACGGATTGTCGCTGGAAAAAATTTCCTCGAATGTGGCAACGACTTTGCCGGCTTCCACCTCGAACAGCATTAAATGCCGGGACACGTCAAACACCGGGGATATTCTGCCGTTCCAAACGGATAGCGCAATCTTCATCGCCGGTTCCTCCCTTGCTCATGCCCAGCATATAACGTGCCAGCCAACCCGCACCCGCTAACAAATCCAAAAAATATAATAAAATAAAAAGCTTATATTTTACGAACCGTAAAGACAACCCGCACTGGCCGTTGCACGCCCACATCGGCTTGCCGCCGCGGATTGCAATTGTGCAATCATGGCGTTGATTTCTCGCCCCGACCGTCGGTTTTGGGAAAGCCCAGGCCCAGAGCCTTCATTTTCCGGAACAGGGTGCTTTTGTCGATACCGAGCTCCCGGGCGGCGGCTTTGCGGCTGTAATGGTTGCGCTTTAACGCATCGTCGATCATCTGCATTTCCATGGAGGCCACCGCTTCCTTCAGCCCGCCCTCAGGACCGGCCGGCGGGGCGGCATTG
The DNA here is from genome assembly GCA_051745395.1 of Thermodesulfobacteriota bacterium. Taxonomy (GTDB): domain Bacteria; phylum Desulfobacterota; class Desulfobacteria; order Desulfobacterales; family Desulfosalsimonadaceae; genus JBNJEA01. Next base: position 2,746 of record JBNJEA010000086.1, read on the forward strand.
GCAAACTCGCCCGGCAGATGCGCCGGTTCGATCCAGCCGTCGTTGCACAGCACAAAGGCATGCTCGATCATGTTTTCCAGTTCCCGTACGTTGCCCGGGTAATCGTGGGCCATCAGAAGCGACATGGCTGCCGGGGTCACCCCGGAAACGCATTTGCCCTGGATGTGGTTGAAACGCTCCACGAAATGGGCCACCAGCAGCGGAATATCTTCCTTGCGGGAACGCAGCGGGGGCAGATCCACCTGGATGACATTGATGCGATAATACAGGTCCTGTCGAAAGTCGCCGCGTTTCACCAGATCGGCCAGATCCCGGTTGGTGGCGGCAATGACGCGCACATCCACGGACTTGGACTTCGTGGCCCCGAGCGGCTCAAACGTTTTTTCCTGCAGCACCCGCAGCAGCCGCAATTGCAGGGCCTGGGTGATTTCACCGATTTCGTCGAGCATCAGCGTGCCGCCGTCGGCCATGGCAAACCGGCCGGGCTTGTCGCGGTGGGCACCGGTAAAGGCCCCGGCCTTATAGCCGAACAGCTCGGATTCCAGCAGATTGTCCGGCAGTGCGCCGCAGTTGACGGCAACAAAAGGCTTGTGCTGCCGCGGGCTCATGTTGTGAATCGCCCGGGCGAGCAGTTCCTTGCCGGTGCCGGTTTCGCCGCAGATCAACACCGTGGAGCCGCTTGCCGCCAGTTGCGGCACGATATCAAAAATCCGTCGCATTTCCGGGCTCCGGGTCACCAGGTCCCCGAGCCGGTGCCGGCCCTTGAGCTCCTTGCGCAATTGTTCGACCAGGCTCAAATCCCGGAACGTTTCCGCTCCCCCGATAATTTCGCCGTCTTTGTCTTTCAACAGGGCGGTGGACACGCTGATGGGAATACGGCGCCCTTGCGCATTGACAATGAAACCGGCCTTGTCCACGACCGGCTCACCGCTTTGCATGGTCTTTTTCAGGGCGCAGTCGACTTCGCACATACTGGCCCGAAACACTTCCGAACACGGCCGGCCGATGGCCTCGGCACGATCAGTGCCCGTAATTTCTTCCGCCGCCCGGTTAAACGAGGTGATCCGCCATTGCCCGTCAACCGTAAACACCCCGTCGGAAATGCTTTCCAGAATGGTAGCGGTCGGATCCACAGCCGGCTGTCGGGTTTCGTCCTTTTCCCGTTGCTTGCTCGTTGTCATCGACAATGAATTGTCCTGTCAGATAATTGGCAAAGCCTTGCTTTGCAGCCACACAAGCAGCTTTTGCAAAAACAAAAACTTGATTTTCACATACCATGTTTGTTTTGGTGCGACAATGAGATAATGCTCAAAACTTGCTGGGAAAGAATGTAATCATTTTGGAAAAGAAATAAAGGTGGGGGAAAAGAATTAGGCACTAAGGCACTAAGGGACTAAGGGACTAAGGGGCTAAGGGGCTGAGGGGCTGAGGGAATGAAAGAGTTGTTGAAATCGAAACCCTTTTACCTCCGTTGACCTTTTCATATTTGTCGCAGATACCTCGGCGCCTTACTACTACATTACTCAGTGCCTCAGTGCCTCAGTCCCTTTTTCTAATCTTTCTCAAACTCAACAATGCTGTCCCCGGATTCCACGGTCTGGCCGATTTTTACCTTCACCGCGGCCACGATGCCGTCGCGGGTCGACGCCACTCCGCTTTCCATTTTCATGGACTCCAAGATCACCACCTCCTGGCCGCGATAGACCCGGTCGCCCGGCTTGACCCGGACATCGACCACCTGGCCCGGCATGGGGCACCGGATGACGGCATCGGAGACTTTTTTCACGGGGCTGGGCATATAGGCCGCCAATTCCCATTCCCGCGGGGTATAGACCTCAATCACCCGTTTGATGCCGCAAAACGAGGCCGCGGTAAAATTGCCGTGAAACCGGAGAATAAACCGGTGGATTTCTCCGTTGACAGTGAGCTTTAAACGCCGGCGGTAAAATTCGAAAGGCGGGGTTTGCACATCGTATTGCCGGCCGTCGACCTGGAAATGCCATCGCCGTTGAACCGAGTTGCCGAGCAGCGCCACGTGAAAGACCTTATCGCCCGATTTGACCACGTAGTTGTACCACTGGGCGTCTTCCGAACTGCCGCCGATAGTCGAGACCATGGGTTTTAAGGATTCGCGCACCAATGACTGCCGGTTGTGATACACCAGCGTGGTGGCCAGGGCCAGCAGGTTTAAGTGCTCGGGGTCGGGCGGTTCCTTGGCCTGGGCGTCATCAAAGTTTTTCTCAATAAAATCGGTAGCCAGCTCGGCGTGTTGAAAACGGGTCAAATTTAAAATCCGGTTGACAAAATCCATGTTGGTGACCACGCCCTCGATGTGGTAGCCATTTAAGGCGTTAACCAGCGTCTGGCGGGCTTCTTCCCGATTTTTTCCCCAGGCGATGACCTTGGCCAGCAGACTGTCGTAGTAAACACTGATCAGGCTGCCCGCATGGACGCCGCTGTCGACGCGCACGTTTTGCTCCCGGGGTTCGGCATAGCGGGTAATCATGCCGGTGGCCGGGAAAAAGCCCTTGTCCGGATCCTCGGCGTTAATCCGGGCCTCGATGGCCCAGCCGGAAATCGATACCTCCGCCTGGCCAAGCGGCAGCCGCTGTCCGTCTGCGATCCGCAGTTGCAGGGCCACCAGGTCCATGCCGATGACCATCTCCGTGACCGGGTGCTCGACCTGGAGCCGCGTATTCATCTCCAAAAAGAAAAAATCCCCGGATTCGTCCATGACAAACTCCACGGTGCCGGCATTGACATAGCCGGCTTCCCGGGTGAGGCTGCAGGCGACTTGCCCCATCTTTTCCCGCAGCTCCGGCGTCATGGCCGGCGACGGGGCCTCTTCGATGACTTTCTGATAACGCCGCTGAATCGAGCACTCCCGTTCGCCCAGGTAAATCACGTTGCCGAAATGATCGGCAACCACCTGGATTTCAATATGCCTGGGGCGCGTGATGTAGCGCTCGATAAAGACCCGATCGTCGCCGAAGGCTTTTTCTGCCTCGGTGCGGCTGGCCTTTAAGGCGGCTTCGAGTTCGTCTGCGTTGTGGACGATGCGCATGCCCTTGCCGCCGCCGCCGGCGGCCGGCTTGATCAGCACGGGATAGCCGGTGGCCCCGGCGGCCGATTGCGCGGAGGCCAGGTCGGAAATGGGGGCACTGCCTCCGGGGATAACCGGCACCCCGGCTTTTTCGGCCACAGCCCGGGACGCGGTTTTATCGCCGAGCAACCCGATGGCCGATGCCGGCGGGCCGATAAAAACAATGCCGCCATTGGAAACCATTTCCGCAAAGCGTTTGTTTTCGGATAAAAACCCGTATCCCGGATGCACGGCTTCACAATTTTTTTTCCGGGCGACATCGAGCAGTTTGCCCATGTCCAAATAGGACTGGGCCGCGGTTTTGCCCCCCAGGGCCACGGCCTCGTCGGCTTCGAGCACGTGCAGGCTCCGGATATCGGGATCGGAATAAACCGCCACGGTGGCAATGCCGAGCTTGCGGCAGGAGCGGATGATACGCACGGCGATTTCGCCGCGGTTGGCAATTAGGATCTTATTAAACATAGCCGGCCTCACAGCGGGATGTTTCCGTGTTTGCGATCGGGTTTTTCCACTTTTTTGCCTTCCAGAAACTGCAGGGTGCGGATCAACTGATGCCGGGTGTCTCTGGGGAAAATCACGTCATCGATAAACCCCCGGCGCGCGGCGAGAAAGGGGTTGGCAAATTTCTGCCGGTATTGCTCCATGCGGTGATTCAACACCGCCTGCCGATCGTCGGCTTGGGCGATTTCTTTCCGATAAATGACTTCTGCGGCGCCCTTTGGCCCCATCACCGCAATTTCGGCAGACGGCCACGCATAATTGACATCACAGTGGATGTGCTTGGAATTCATCACCAGATACGCCCCGCCGTAGGACTTTCGGACAATAACGGAAATCCGGGGCACGGTGGCCTCGATAAAGGCATACAGCAGCTTGGCCCCGTGCCGGATAATGCCGCCGTGTTCCTGCTCGGGCCCGGGCATAAAACCCGGCACATCGACCAAACTGATCAGCGGGATATTGAAGGTATCGCAAAACCGGACAAAACGGGCCGCCTTGTTGGCCGCGTCACTGTCTAACACCCCGGCCAGCACCGCCGGCTGGTTGGCCACGAGGCCCACGGCCTGGCCGCCGAGACGGCCGAAACCGCAAATGATGTTTCGGGCGAAATGGGGATGGACCTCCATGAACTCGGAGCCGTCCAACACGCTGTAGATCAGCACGTTCATATCATAGGTCATCTCGGGATTGGGCGGCACCAGATAATCCAGGGCCGGGTCCGTGCGATGGGGCGGATCGCTTAGATCCAGCAGCGGAGACTGCTGCCGGTTGTTTGACGGCAGGTAGTTGATCAGCCGGCGCACCTCTCGCAAACACAGGATGTCGTTGGGCAGGGCGAAATGGGCCACACCGCTTTTGGTGCCGTGCACCCCGGCACCGCCCAGTTCCTCTGCGGTGATTTCCTGGTGAATAACGGTCTTGACCACGTTGGGGCCGGTGACAAACATGTAGGACGAGTTTTCCACCATGAACACGAAGTCGGTCATCGACGGGCTGTAGACCGCCCCGCCGGCGCACGGGCCCATGATGCACGAAATCTGGGGAACGACGCCGCTGGCCTTGACGTTGCGGTAAAAAATCTCCCCGTATGCGGCCAGGGCGTCAACGCCTTCCTGGATGCGCGCGCCGCCGGAATCGTTTAACCCGATAATCGGGCATCCCATCCGCACGGCCATGTCCATGACCTTGCAGATCTTCTGGGAGTGGGCCTCGCCCAGGGATCCGCCGATGACGGTAAAATCCTGGGAAAACACGCACACCTCGCGACCGTCGATGGTGCCGTGGCCGGTGATCACCCCGTCGCCCGGATAGATCCGTTCATCGCCGATGGCGCTGCCCCGGCCGGTTTTGAGCATGTCGAATTCTTCGAAGGAGCCGGCGTCGAGCAGCAGCTCGATGCGCTCCCGGGCGGTTAACTTGCCCTTGTTGTGCTGTTCCTCGATCCGTTTTTCACCGCCGCATTGAAGCGCTTCGTCCCGCAAGCCCTCCAGGGTGGCGATATTGTCCTGAACCGCGATTTCCATGGCAACTCACCTCGATTGCGTTGAACCATTGGGCATTTTGAAAAATTCCATTCAAATCCTATATCATATCAAAAAAACGAAACATATGCCATAACTTCATGCCGGATATGGCATCGAGGCCACGACAACAAGCCGGCATGGCCGTTACGGACAATGCGATCAGGGAACGACTTGATTTTATGCCAAACTTCCGTTAAATGGAATACAGCATGCGCAAAAAATCAACCATGACAAAAACCCGTTATCTTTTTACCGCCGTTTTTTTTCTCGCAATCACCGCCGGTGCGATTGCGGCAATGTATACCGGCGCCTTTTGCGCAAACACGGATGTCCCGGCCGGCGGTCTGCCGGAAACCAGTCGGGCCCAGGCCTATACCGTAGTCGGGGAAGACGATTTTTCCGCCGACTACGGCCGCATCCGGAAGGCCTGGTGCATCGCCTCGGATGCCCGCAGTTTCACGGCCCGCGCCCACACGACCATCCAGGCCGCCATCGATTTGCAGCAGCAATATGATGCCGATTTTGTCCGGGTGGCCATGACCCCCGTCAAACAAGCCGGCTGTGACCGCTACTATGCCGCCATGGCCGAATACGCCCCGGCCGGCCAACAAACCGACGATGAAAAGCCCTTTGTCTGGCGGGTCCGGGCATCGGATGTCGTGCTAAACGCCGAAGAACGCCTGGTGGCCATTGCCTGGGAAGAGGCACGCTCCCGGTTTGAAACCGGGGGCGAAGTCGACGTGGAGAAAATGACCCGCTATTTGGCCGGTCAATTGAACCTGAGCCCCGCCGAAGTAAAAGACTACTGGCTGGAAAGTGTGGAGATGAAAATGACGTTGCGCTCCTACCCGGTCAAGACCAACAAAGCCCCGCGCTAAAAAAACCAGTGCCATGTCGCCTGCACCTCGTAGCGACTTGTCCCGGCGTCTTCGAACCTGCCTTCCAGCGCCAGGTGATGATTGGTGTCGATCCGGAAATTGCTGATGCCGCCGGCGGAATAATCGGCATGGCCATCGCCGGCAAAAAAGCCAAGGCCCCGCCCATACAAATGAATCTTGCAGGCCGGGCCCACGGCAAAAATCGTCCCGATCGATGCCCCGGCCCCGATGGCGTAATCGGTTTCGAGATCGCCGCCGATGTCGAGCTCGCTTTCGGCCATGGCATAACCCAGCCCCAACCACGGCAACCGGGCCGCCACGCCGGGGCCGCCGTTTAAGCGGAAATAGGAGGCGTCGCTGTCCTGGGCCATCGGTTTTCGATGCCATCCGGCATTGACCTTCCAGGACAGGGGCTTGAAAATGGCGTCCATGGGCGAAACCGAGACAATGTCGACAATATCGAACTGCTGGAGGGTCAGGCGGGCCGATTCCGGGTAGTAGCGGGTCCGCAGGTCGCCGAACTCCAGCTGGGCGCCCTGGTCATGCATGTAGTCCATGTCTGTCAGATCGGTCAGGGCCGGCCGGAAGCGCAGTTCATAGAAGACATCGCCGCTTTGGATGCCGAATCCGGCACCGGCCCGCCGGGAATCGTGGCCCATTTCCGGCTGCGGCGGCACGGGGATATTTTCCTGCCAGTCGGTTTCGGTACTTCCCAGTTTGCTTCTGGCCCGCAGCGCCGCCAGCAGTTGGTCCCGATAGGCAGCCTTGTCGAGCTCCTGGCTGACGAACCGGTACTGGATCACTTCGACAACCAGGTCGAGCATCCGGATCTTTTGCTCCCGGGAAACGGGGCGTTTGAGCAGTTCAGCCGGCGCAGTCGCACCATCGATAAGCGCCTTGACGGTTTCGAGCTGGTCGGCATCCAGGCACTCGATCAGGTAATCGATCCGGGAGGCCTTGGCCGGCCGGAACTCGACATCCTCGATCAGGCCTTCTTCCTTTACCGCCTTGACGGTGTCGATGGGAATGACGGCCAGGTCAAACCGGTCGGTCAGGTGCACCGACGGCCGGGCGGCCTCGATCAAGTAGAGCAAATTGTAGGAACAGTTTTCAGTAAAAAAATAATAATCCGAGTAAATCTGATCCATCTCCCGGATATGCCACACCATGCGATCGAGTTCTTCGGGGGTTAAATTCAGGCGGTACTCCCAGATGTCGCGCTGGTTGATATCGCTGTATTCCTGGATTTTCTTATAGTAGGGCATGACCGAGTAGTACGCCTTATAAAGCCCCGTCAGACCAAAAACCGCCAGGGACAAACCGTCGCTTCCCTCGGTGACGGCCGCGTAATTGACGGCATTGGACAAGCGCTTGTTGGTATAGGCCGTGTCCATTATCAGCAGCGTGTGGCCGAACATGGATGCCGGGCTGTTCATGTAATAGGTGGGAAAGACGAGACTGACCGACTTTGGATCAATGCGTTCAATGGAAGGGCATGACCGGTCGGCAAAGCATTGGGGCTGGTCGTCGCCGAACACCTTTTTCAGCCACCTGTACCGGGCGTAAAAACGGCATACGGCCTTGTTCTGATCCGAGCGGGCCCCGAACAGGTAGCCGATCGTGGCCGCAAGCTCTGCGGCCGGATCGGTTTTGCCGTTTTCCGCCAGGAAGAACTCGGGATCATCCACCTGGCTTTCCACGCCGAAAAGTTTTTTTTCATAGTGCATGAGGATATGCCAGTAGCGGTCCTCATGGAGATTTTTCTCTTGGGCGAGCGCCAGCAGACGGTCGACAGAACACCTGCCGCCGGGGGAAGCGGCGGCAGGCGCCACACAAAGGCCGACAGCAAAAAACACGATCGCAAAAAACGATACGGCGCCCGCTGATGCGGCGCCGTATCGTTTTTGAAGTCGTGTTGAAATTTGTCGCAGGCTAGATGGTCTGAATAATCTGGGAAATTTCATTGACAACGGTTTCGTGGGTCACATCTGAACTGATATAGATCCGGTCGAAATTCTGCTGGAGTTCGCCGTACAATGCCGGTCGCTTGGTCTCGGGCACATTGGCGATTTCCGCCAGCGCATCCAGGGATTCGCCCTGGCCCTGAGAAATATCGACGGCCAGGGAATCCATGTTGTCGGACACATACGTGTTTAACTGCTCATTCATGGCCAGGGACTGGACCTGTCCACAATCCAGCGTCCCGGAGGTCATGGCAAACGTCTGGTTGCCGCTGATGCCGTTTAAAAACGTACCCACCAGTTTCCAGATCAAACCGGTCTTTTCCCCGAGGGCCATGCCGCCGAGGCCGCATCCGCAATCCTCGCGAACCGTTTTGACCCCGCCCTGCTGGGCCATACAAACCGATGCAAAACCGACCGTCATAAAACAGATTAAAACCACCAAAGCGATCTTTTTCATACTCACCTCCACATTACTTCTTGTTAACATGAAAGCCGAACCTCCCCATGAGGCCCGGCGGGCGTATTGGAAGACTGAAAAGATACAGGGAAATGCGGGCAGACATCATAAGACTCCGAGACGTTTTCCGGCAAACAACTTCGCATTTACTTATACCATTTTAATGGTAACACCGGCCTCTTTCAAGAAAAAACATGATGCGGGCGTTTTTTATCCCGCATGCGGCTCCACTTATCCATTTGCCAACCGGAATTGTTGCCTGCGGCCTGCGATTTTAAAGCCGGAAACGAAAACGCTTTTTCGTCTCTATGATCCCTCTTGTATTGCGGGAAAGAATCCGTTACGAATCGGCTTTGCCGATCACCCATTGAAAAAATCCAAAACAGCAGGAAACACATCATGATCACACTTCTCGATTACGGGGCCGGAAATGTCCGCAGCGTTGTCAATGCCATAGAAAAACTGGGGGAAACCGTCCACGTGGCCGCCTCGGCCGAGGAGATACGGGCTGCGGACAAGCTCGTTTTCCCGGGGGTGGGCAACTTCGGCCAGATGATGACGGTCCTGCGCGACAAGGGCTACGTGGAACCGCTTCTTGCCCACTTACACGCCGACCGGCCGTTTCTCGGCATCTGCCTGGGGCTGCAGGCCCTTTTCGACTGCAGCGAGGAAGCACCGGACGTCAAGGGGCTGGGCTTTATCCCGGGGACTGTCAAGCGGTTTGATGTTGATCTGTCCGTACCCCACATCGGGTGGAACGATATTAATATCGAAAAACAGGCGCCGCTTTTCAATACCTTGACCGGGCCGGAGAAGTTTTACTTTGTCCACTCTTACCACGTGGTTCCCGCAAAACGGGAACACATCCTGACCACCACCGATTACGGCATCCAATTTGTCAGCAGCATCAACTGCGGCAATGTGTACGCCACCCAATTCCACCCGGAAAAAAGCGGCCCGGCTGGGCTGAGCGTATTCAAAAATTTTCTGCACCCGGCAGATCGTGCCGCCGCGCCTGTCCGATACCATGAAAAAACCCGACTGGCCAAGCGGGTGGTGGCCTGCCTGGATGTGCGCAGCAACGACAACGGCGACCTCGTGGTCACCAAGGGCGACCAGTATGACGTGCGGGAAGAAGGCGAAGTGCGCAACCTGGGCAAACCGGTGGCGCTGGCCCGGCGCTACTACGAAGAAGGCGCCGACGAGATCACCTTTTTAAATATCACGGGCTTCCGGGATTTTCCCTTAGAAGACGCTCCCATGATAGAGGTGCTCAAACAGGCATCGACCCACGTGTTCGTTCCCCTGACCATCGGCGGCGGCATCCGCGAATACACCGACACCGGCGGCCGCCATTACACCGCCCTGGAAGTGGCCGCCGAATACTTCCGCTCCGGAGCCGATAAAATCTCCATCGGCAGTGATGCCGTCTTTATCGTCGAAGATTACCTGAAATCCGGAGAAAAAACCGGCAAAAGCGCCATTGAGGAAATATCGCGCGTATACGGCAACCAGGCGGTGGTCATTTCCATCGATCCGCGGCGGGTTTACGTCGACAGGCCGGAAGGTTTATCCCAACACGTTATTGAAACCGAGTTTCCCGGCCCGGACGGCGAGCGCTTCTGCTGGTTCCAGTGCACCGTAAAAGGTGGCCGGGAGGGCAGCGACGTGGACGCGGTCACCCTGGCAAAGGTCTGCGAGACGCTTGGTGCCGGCGAGATCCTGCTCAACTCCATCGACCGCGACGGCACCAACTCGGGATTTGACCTCGAGTTGATCCGCGCGGTCTCCGATGCGGTCTCCATCCCGGTCATCGCCTCTTCCGGGGCGGGTTCCCCCGCGCATTTCACCGAAGTCTTTACCCGCACGACCGCCGAAGCCGCCCTGGCCGCCGGCATTTTTCACCGGCGGGAGGTCCCGATTGCCGAGGTGAAAAACTATTTGAAGGAAACAGTGGAAATCCGGCTCCTGTGAACAAACCAAGCCATTATTTTTACAAACACTCACTTCAATAATTTGACACTGCCACCTTTGTTAAGTATTTTTAATTTATACTATTTAATTTCTATGCTTTCTTTTTTGGTGAAGCATGAAACTTCAAAACACAGATAATATAGAAACCATTTTACGAAAGCACCGGCACGAGCTT
>JBNJEA010000235.1:0-3453 GCA_051745395.1 Thermodesulfobacteriota bacterium
ATAAAGGGGCCGTTGACATCATCCGAGTGTCGGCCTTCCATCCGGACGATCTGCCGGTATCGCTCGGATACCGTGGTATGGCAGCCCAGACTGCAGTGGATACAGATGCCCGGGCTGCGCCGGTAGTCCCAGCGCCGGCCGGTATAGCGCGACGGCTTGTCGGTATAGACGCCCGTGGGGCAAAGGTCGATGAGGTTGCCGGAAAACGGGCTTTCCAGCACGCCGTCTTTCCGCCGGCCGAAATAAATGCGCCGGGCGATGCCCATGACGCCGAGATCGGTGTAGCCCGTGTATTGCTGGTAATATCGGGAGCACCGGTAGCACTGGATGCAGCGGTTCATCTCGTGTTCGATCAAAGGGCCGAGGTACTGGTCGCGATAGGTGCGCTTTTTTCCCTTATAGCGGCGGATGCCATGACCGCAGGCCACGGTCAGGTCCTGGAGCAGGCAGTGGCCGCCTTCGTCGCATACCGGGCAGTCGTGAGGGTGGTTGATCATGAGCCACTCGATGACATGTTTCCGGAAGTCCACGGCTTCGGTGTCTTCGGTTGATACCACCATGTTCTCGGCCACGTTTAGCATGCAGCTCATCTGGATGCCGGTATGCGGGCCTTCTAAAACATTGACCGCGCAGACCCGGCAGGCGCCCACGGCGCCGAGTTCGGCGTAAAAACAGAACCGCGGGATATAGATGCCGATTTGCTCAGCGGCCTCGATGACCTTCAGGCCCTCGGGGACTTCGATTTCGTGGTTGTCGATGACAAGTTTGGGCATTGTCCGTTCAGCGCTCGGTTATAAGATGGAAACTACGAAATACGAAAAAAACGTCAAAAGCAACCCAGTAAAAAAAATCGTTTCGCCTGTCATGCCTGCGAAGGCAGGCATCCAGTTTTCCAAACGGCATGAAACCCCTGGATGCCTGCCTTCGCAGGCATGACGGACGTAGCAAAACTGCTTTTTTTGTTAATTCTTTTCCGCTCATTATACTTTGATCAGCACACAAAATCACAAACTGGAATATTACGGGTAGCCAGAATATCTTTTTTTCGTGTCTTTCGCGCATTTCGTAGTTTCAAAAGTCTTTCGTAGTTCCACGTTTTCCTCAATCAAACGGGCACCCGGCCGTTTCGATGTGTGCGTGGACCTCGTCGGCAAACACTTCCAGCAGGCTTTCCACCGGTGCGACGGCGCCGGGGGCGAAGGCGCAGTACGCATAGGGCATGTAGGCACACATCCGCCGGAGAATCTCGACATCTCCGGCTTCTCCCTGCCCGCGTTCGATCCGCTCCAGCAGGTCCAGGATATGCGGCAGGCCCTCGCGGCACGGGGTGCACCAACCGCAGGACTCGCGGACGAAAAACCGGGTCAGGTTGATCGTAGCGGCGAGCAGGCAGGTGTTTTCGTCAAACACCATGACCGCGCCCGTGCCCAGGCGATAGCCTTTTCCGGCCAGGGTGCTGTAGTCCATGGGCGTATGATACATGGACGCCGGCATGAAGTGCGTGGAGGCGCCGCCGGGCAGGCAGGCCTTAAACACCGCGCCGTTTCGCATGCCGCCGGCGTGGTTTTCGATGATATCGGACAGTTTTGTCCCCATGGGCAGTTCGAAGCAGCCGGGCCGGTTGACCCGGCCGGAAACCGAAAATACCTTGGTGCCCGAATCGTCTTCGGTCAAGGACAGGGCCCGGAACCAATCCGCGCCGTTTCGTACCACGTGGGGCACGCAGCATAACGTTTCCACGTTCTGCACCTCGGTGGGCTTGCCCCACAGGCCCTTGTCCGTGGGATACGGCGGCGGCCGTTTCGGATTGGGGCGCCTGCCCTCGATGGCGTTGATGATGGCCGTGCCCTCCCCGCAGATGTAGCGCCCGCCGCTACGGTGTACGATAATGTCGCAGTCAAAACCCGAATCGCAGATGTTTTTTCCCACATAGCCGGCATCCCGGGCCAGGGCAATTTCCCGTTCCATGATCCGGGCCGCGTTTTCATACTCGGGACGCAGAAACAGGATGGCCGTTTCCGCCCGGGCCGCAAAGGCGGCCAATAGGATGCCCTCGATCAACTGGTGGGGACTGGCATGGATTAAGACCCGGTCCTTGAAGGTGCCGGGCTCCATTTCATCGCCGTTGCAGATCACGTAGCGCGGAAACCCGCCGTCGGCCGGTATGGTGGACAGCTTTTTGCCCATGGGAAAGGCCGCCCCGCCGCGGCCCAGCAGGTCGGCCCTGACCAGCAGGTCCATGATATCGGCCGGATTGCTGTCGGAAAGGGCACTGCAAAGCGCTTCGTATCCGCCGATTTCCCGATACTCCTCGATATCCAGTATCCGGTCTTTTTTCCGGTTTTTCAGCAATATCGGCTCAAATGCCATTTCCGCTCTTCCTCTTGCATTCTTAACAGCCCAAAGCCCTGTCATTCCTGCGAACCTGTCCCGGACCCTTTCGGGAGGCAGGAATCCAGTCTTTTAAAACGGTCATGCGCCGCCCTGTTCCGCCTCCGCCTCGGCCCGCAACGTTTCGATGATCGAATCGATTTTTTCCGGCGTCAGTTCCCCGTACACCCGGCGGTTGATCAAACATACCGGCGAACGGTCGCAGTAGCCCAAACAGCAGGTCGGCAGCACGGTAAACAGGCCGTCTGCGGAGGTTCCGCCCGGCCGGATGCCGAGCTTGCGGCACAGGTAGTCGGCCACGGCTTCATAGCCGTCCATCCAGCAGATGACACTGTCGCAGACGTGGATCACATTGCGCCCCACCGGCTGCCGGTAGATAAAATTGTAAAAGGTCGCCAGTTCCTCGAGCTCCAGCGGATCCATCTGCAGAAGGGCGGCGGCTTCGACCAGGCCCTCGTCGGGCAACCACCCGTAGACCCCCTGGACGGCGTCCATGACGTCGACTGCCAGCTCCCGCGGATGGGCGGTGTTTTGGATCCGGTTTGTAAGCTCTGTTTTCAGGTCTTTGGGAATCATAACAGCACATTCTTCCAATCAACTCGCGCAAAGACGCGAAGGCGCAAAGAAATCCATTGAGTGCCGGAAAATATAAACAACCGGGACCCGCCATTGCTTTTATCACCTGTCAATATCGGCCGGTGTATAGTCCTGGGCGCCGATGATGGCGATAAAGTCCGCATAGGAGCCGCCCGCACACATCAGCGGAAACACCTGGATGTTGGTAAAACTCGCACTGCGGATGCGCATCCGGTAGGCCGCACCCAAACCGTCGCTGACCACGTAATAGCCCTGCTCGCCCCGCGGGTTTTCGCAGGCGGCGTAAACTTCGCCGCGCGGCATTTTGGGGCCGCGGGTCACATTTATAAAATGATGGATCAGGCTTTCGATGTCGGTTAACATGTCGCTTCGCTTCGGCACCACGTAGCGGTAGTCCTCGGAGACGTAGCGCCCTTTGGGCATCCGGTCGACCACCTGGCGAAGAATCCTGATGCTCTGCCGGAT
>JBNJEA010000236.1:0-3443 GCA_051745395.1 Thermodesulfobacteriota bacterium
GACCAGCACGGCGGCGATGGGGGCGATAATGGACATGGCCAGCAGGCCCAGAAAGCCGCCGCCTTCATCATCGTCGCCTCCTGAAAATCCGCCGAAAATTGCCGCCCAGCGGGCGAAGTTGGCGATCAGCATGATTGCACCGGCAAGGGTGGCGGCAATGGAGCCGATTAATATATCCCGGTTCTTGACGTGTCCGAGTTCATGGGCGATCACCCCGGAGAGTTCCTGGCGATTCATGTAGCGCAGCAGGCCTTCTGTCACCGCAACCACGGCGTGATCCGGGTTTCTGCCCGTGGCAAACGCGTTGGGCGCCTGTTGGGGAATCACACAGAGCCGCGGCATGGGCAGGCCCGCTCGGCCCGTGAGCTCGGCGACCACATCATAAAGCTCCGGGGCTTCTTTTCTGTCGACTTCCCGGGCCTTGTACATTTTCAGCACGATCTTGTCCGAGTACCAGTAGGAAAAGAAATTCATCGCGCCGGCAAAGAACAGGGCGATGATCATGCCGCCTGTACCGCCCAGTACCCGGCCGATCGCCATGATAATTACGGTGAGTACGGCAAGCAGAATTGTGGTTCGGATTTGATTGCCCATAACTTGGTCCCCTCTGAGTTTGTAATATCCTGACCGGTATTTTCCGGCTCTGGTTTTAAGTACCCTAATATAAAACAGGTTTGCCTGGATTCAAGGGGAATTTCGTTTTTCTGCCGGAACAGGGCGGACCTGAAAAACAGAAAAGATTGCCGCGACTTTCTATTCCCGGCCGGTTTTTGATGACAAAAAGCGCGTGCGCATCAGCAGTTCGATCCATTGCGTAAACAGGGCGGTCACCTGGGCCGAACCGTTGCTGGCATCGTGCTGGCGCGTTTTCTCAAATGCGTCGAATTCGTCTGCAAGTGCTTTGTCACCGGGCGCATCTGCCACCAGGCGGCCGTAGATTTCCGAGGCCTGCTCGAAATGGCCCTGGGCGGCATACAGGCGGGCGAGGCTAAGGGTATGCGGCCATTGGGAATTATTCATTCTCGGGGACCTCTGATTTATCGGAAAATTTGAATACGATTTCCCCGGGAGCAACCATGTTGAGTTCATGCCGTGCCATGTACTCGATGTATTCCGGATCGTTTTTTAATCTGTTAATGGCCCGGTACATCTCGGTGTTCTGCTGTTCCACCCGCGCGTTTTGCTGTTTTACGGAGTCAAGGTCCCGGTGCATGGAGTTCAGTGCCATCAGGCCATGGCCGCCGAAGATGATGATCAGCAGGTAGACGCCCATCATCACAGAAGCGGTCCACAGGCCGATATCCAGAAGCCGGGTTTTGTTGAATCCTTCCTTCAATGCCGTTTCACCGTTGATAAGAACGCTTTGAATTCATCGCGCTGCAGCATTGCCGCGCAAGCCCCGTATATGATAACCCCTGCAATCACGGCGGCAAATACGTTTGCCAGCAGTTGCAGGTCCGCTCCGGCATAATCCGGGGGAAACAGCGCAAGCCAGCCAACGAGTCCCAAACCCATGATAATCGAGTTTATCACAGTTTTGCCGGTGGAAACAACGATCTTTTTCCATTGCAGTCCGCCCAGGCGCTTTTGCAGCACCGCGGATAAAAGCAGGAAGTTGAGCATGGAGCCCAGCGAGGTGGCCAGCGCCAGCCCGCCGTGGCCCAGCGGTCCCATCAGGATGACGCCCAGGGCGATGTTTGCAATAATCGAGTATGTGGCCATTTTCACCGGGGTTTTGGTGTCCTGGAGCGCGTAAAATGTGGACACCACGATGCGCACCGAGGAAAAGGCCCACAGTCCGACGCTGTAATGAAACAGGGCGTAGGCGGTCATCTGCATGCTCTGGATGTCAAATTCACCGCGCATAAAAAGCAGGCCCACAATGGGTTCGCGCAGCACGATCAACCCGGCCATCGCCGGAATGGTGATGAAAAATGTCAGGTTCATGGCATAGAGAAACGTATCTTCCAGGGCATTGAAATCGTTAGCCGCGGCCTGCCGGGACAGGCTCGGCAGCACCGCCACGGCCGTGGAAATGGCAAATATCCCGAGGGGAAACTGTACCAGGCGGTCTGCGTAATACAGGTAGGAGACACTGCCCTCGGCCAGAAGCGAGGCCAGCAGGGTACCCACCAGGATGTTGACCTGGTAGACCGCCGCGCCGAAAACCGCAGGCCCCATGAGCAGTGCGACCCGTTTCAGGGCCGGATGCCACAGCGGAGCCTTTTGCCGGAGACCGATGCCCTTGCGCATCAGAAACGGCACCTGCAGGGCCAATTGCAGCACGCCGCCGATAAGCACCCCGATGGCCAGGCCGAAGACCGGTGTGTCTAAGTGCGGGGCGATAAACAGGACACTGCCGATCATGGCCAGGTTAAGAAAAACCGGGGCCAGGGCGGGTGCGGCAAAATGCCCCAGGGCGTTTAAAATGCCCATGCACAGGGCGACCAGACAGATGCAGATGATATACGGAAACATGACCCGGGTCAGGGTCACGGTCAGGGCGAACTTGGCGCCGGTAAACCCGGGTGCCACGACCGTTACGATCCAGGGTGCCCCGGCGATGCCGGCAATCGAGATTCCCGCCAGGACAATAGAGAGCATCCGGAGCGCCGATCGGGCCAGGGCGAAGGCTTCCTCCCGGCCGTGCCGGGACATCTGATCGGTGAACACCGGTACGAATGCCATGCTCAGGGTGCCCTCGGCAAACAGCCGCCGCAGCAGGTTGGGGATGCGAAAGGCGACAAAAAAAGCATCAGAAAGCCGCCCGGCACCGAAAAACCAGGCAATCACCATGTCCCGGACAAAGCCGAGAATCCGGCTGATCAATGTGGCCAGGCCGATGACACCGGCGGCCCGGCTGACGTTTTTCTTTTCGTCCATTTCAAGTCACGATGGCTGTCGTTGCCGCGGTTATGACAACGAAAATTGGTTTTATCCGCATTTTGGTATTGACATTGCCCGTGCGGTGCGGTAGTTGTTCCGAATTGTGAATCTTAAGGCTGTTTGCGGACAAAGCCGCGAATATCATTAAAAAATACCATTTACACCAGTAACAAGGAGACAAAAAAGTTGGCAAACCATAAATCCGCGCTGAAGCGAATCAAGCAGAACTCAAAGCGCCGCATGCGAAACCGGGCGGTCAAGACCCGGGTCAAGACCTCGGAAAAACAAGTGCGTTCCGCTGCGAAAGCCAGCGGTGATGTCAGCGGCGAAATGCAAAAAGCCCAGTCCGTAATTGACAAGGCCGCCAAAAAGGGTGTGATTCACCGCAAGACCGCAGCCCGTAAAATCTCTCGCTTAAGCCGCCGGGCCAACGCCTCTGTTTAAAAATCATCTGTCATCCGATAGTAAATCCGCTGTGCCAGCCGGCTGGAAAGCTTGGCCACAGCGGATTTTTTATTCTGCTCGGTGACGATTTTGTCATCGGCAACCGTGTATTC
>JBNJEA010000087.1:0-13129 GCA_051745395.1 Thermodesulfobacteriota bacterium
CGCAAAAGCAGGTGGGTCATCCAGGGCACCACTGTCAGGGCCGCCAGGGTGGAAAAAATAACCGTCAGGGGAACGTTGCTTTGAGGTCATCTACACCTCGGGCACCACCGGCGATCCCAAGGGCGTGGTGGTCAAGGGAGACCGGATGTCGGCCTACAACATGCTCGCCCAGTTCGTCTGGCAGTATACCGCCGAAGATCGGCTCTATACGGGGCTGTCGTTGACCCATGGCAATGCCCAGGCCGTCACCCTGATGCCGTCTTTGATGCTGTCGATACCATCGGTGATCAGCAGCCGGTTTACCAAGAGCCGGATCTGGGATATCTGCCGGCAATACGGCTGTACCACCTTTTCGCTTCTCGGCGGCATGATGATGGGCATCTACAGTGAGCCGCCGCGGCCCGACGATGCGGACAACCCGGTGCGCGTGGTGCTTTCGGCCGGCACGCCGGCGGCCATCTGGGAGGCCTTTGAACAGCGGTTCAATGTCATGATCCACGAGTGGTATGCCGCCGTCGAGGGCGGCTTTGCCCACAAGCCGCCGGGTGTTGGCCCCATTGGCTCGTTCGGCAAGCCCATAGAGGGGTTAATGGAGATGAAAATCGTCCGCGAAGACGATTCCGAGTGCGAGCCGTATGAAGTCGGGGAAATCGTTTTCCGGATGGTAAATGAAAAACCGGAGGTCGAATACCTGGGCAAAAAAAAGGAATCGGAGGAAAAAACCCGGGGCGGCTGGCTGCACACCGGGGATATGGGCCATACCGACGAGGCCGGATGGTTTTATTTCGATTACCGCAAAGGCGGTGGATTACGGCGGTCCGGTGATTTTATCCAGCCCCAGAACGTGGAGGCCGCCATTGCCCAACACCCGGATATCACCGATGTCTGTGTATACGGCATTCCCGCCGAATCCGGGGCGCCGGGGGAAAGTGACCTGGTGGCCGCCGTGGTGCCCGCCGGAGAAAATGGCATTGATCCGGCAGCCGTGTTTGCCCTCTGCAGGGAGAAACTGGAAAACAACGCCGTGCCCTCCTTTTTGCAGGTGGTGGACGAGATCCCGAAATCGGCTTCGGAAAAGAACCTGGACCGTCTGCTTAAAGACGAGTTCACCCCGGATGGCCGCGGAGTCTATGCCTTTGCCGATTACCGGAACCGGGTGACCGCCTGAGGCGCCGGGACGCGACTTGAACGGTCAAAAGCAGGAGAAAACCCATGGACTTTTTGGACCTTGATATCACCCTGACCCGGGAAGACCGGATGCTCAAGGACAGTGCCAATGAATTTGCCCGCAAGGTCATGCGCCCGGTGGCCCGGCAGCTCGATGAAATGACGCCGGAGCAGGTCATTGCAAAGGATTCGCCCTTCTGGGATTTCATGAAAAAGGCCTACGGGCTGGGCTATCACGCCATTTTGATCCCGGAAAGCTACGGCGGTATGGACCTGACGTCGTTGCAGCAGGCGATTTTGTTCGAGGAACTCGCCTGGGGCAGCGTGGGGTTGACCGTGGCGCTCGGCGTGGCGAGTTTTCCGGCATACGGGGCGGCGTTGGTGCCCGAAGAGGCGATGATCGAAGAGATCCTGGTGCCGTACTGTGAAAACAAGGATGCCAGTTTTATCGGCTGCTGGGGCATCACCGAGCCCGATCACGGCTCGGATACCCTGATGCCCTTCCATCCCTGCTTTTCCGACGCTTGTATTCCGAGTCAGTGTAAGGCGCATGAAGAAGGCGATTTCTATATCATCAACGGTCAGAAATCGGCCTGGGTGTCGTCGGGTACCATCGCCACCCATTGCGCGCTGTTTTGCCAGATCGACTCCTCCATGGGCCATGCCGGCGGCGGCATATTTGCCATGCCGCTGGATCTGCCCGGCGTCAAGAAGGGGGCGCCCCTGGACAAAATCGGCCAGCGGGATTTAAACCAGGGCGAAATTTTTTTCGATAACGTCCGG
This sequence comes from Thermodesulfobacteriota bacterium, assembly GCA_051745395.1. Taxonomy (GTDB): domain Bacteria; phylum Desulfobacterota; class Desulfobacteria; order Desulfobacterales; family Desulfosalsimonadaceae; genus JBNJEA01. The sequence goes on from JBNJEA010000087.1 coordinate 1,951, forward strand.
GTGCCCAAGCGGTTTTTGATTGCGGGCCCGGAAGCCTATGAAGCGCTTCTGGAAATTGTGTTGTCGACCACGACGGCATTTATGGGCATTTTGGGCACCGGCTTGGCCCGGGCGGCTTTCGAAGAAGCCCTGATCTACGCCAAAAACCGGGTCCAGGGCGGCAAGGCATTGATCGAATACCCGACGGTCCAGAGCAAGCTCTTTCACATGCTGCGCAAGGTGGAAACCAGCCGGCAGATCAGCCGGGCGGCCTACGTGTATAACCAGAACACCTCGACGCCGGCAGAGGAGTACTCGATCATGGCCAAGGTCCACGGCACCCAGGCGGCCTTTGACGTGGCCAACGACGCCGTCCAGCTTTTCGGGGCAAACGGACTGACCAAGGAATACGTCATCGAAAAGCTGTTCCGCGACGCGCGGGCCATGCTCATCGAAGACGGCTCAAACGATACGCTTTCCATCGCCGCGGGGCACAAGATTATCGAGAATTACCCGAGGCGGGATTGATAAAAGAAGACGATTTCGATTCCGATTTGGATTTCGATTTCGAGAGGATGGGGCAGGAAATGTTCCTGTTAAAATACTGATGCGACTCGAATAAGGATACGGTTTCTATGGAAGACGTCTATATTATCGGACTTGGCATGATCCGTTTCAACAAGTACCCCGACCGCGACGTGCGGGACATGGCCCACGAGGTTATCGGCGACGCCCTGGCAGATGCGGCACTGGAAAAATCGGACGTCCAGGCGGCCTTTTTTTCCAATACGTTCTGGGGGATGTTTGCCAACCAGCATTCCATCCGCGGCCAGGTGGTGCTGCGGTCCATGGGCATCGGGGCGATTCCGGTCACCAACGTGGAAAACGCCTGCGCCGGGGCCTCCACGGCCCTTCACCTGGCCTATACCGGCATCCGGGCGGGCATGTATGATTGTGCCCTGGTCGTCGGGTCGGAGAAAATCACCAGCGAGGACAAGCTCAAGTCGCTTTCCGCCTACGCCACCTGCATGGACGTGGGCAACTTCGAAGAACAGATGAAGCTGATGGAAAAGATGAACGCGTCTTTCGAGGTGGAAATCCCCGAGGGGCAGACCCCGCCGGGCGAGGGGCGCAGCATTTTCATGGACGCCTATGCCATGGGCGCCCGGTGGCACATGAGCCGCTACGGCTCCACCCAGCAGCAGCTGGCTGCGATCTGCGCCAAAAACCACTGGCACGGCGCGTTAAACCCGATGTCCCAATACCAGAAGGACATGAGTGTTGAAGAAGTTTTGGCAGACAAGCCGATCTCCTATCCGCTGACCCGGGCCATGTGCGCGCCCGTCGGCGACGGGGCGGCCGCGGCCGTGGTCTGCTCGGAAAAATTTCTGAAAAAGCTGACCGCGCCGCGGCCGGTCAAAATCCGGGCCTCGGTGCACGGCTCCGGCACCGACCGCGACATCGACGGCGAAGACATCGGCGAGCGCCTGGCCAGACAGGCCTACGAGTCCGCGGCGATCGGCCCCGAAGACGTCAGCCTCGCCGAGCTCCACGACGCCACGGCCTACGGCGAGCTGCACCAGACCGAGGCCATGGGTTTTTGCCCCATGGGCGAAGGCGGCCCCCATGCCGAATCCGGCGCCACGAAGCTGGGCGGCCACCAGCCGGTCAACACCAGCGGCGGCCTGGAATGCCGCGGCCATCCCATCGGGGCCTCCGGCCTGGCCCAGATTTACGAACTCGGCCAGCAGCTGCGCGGCGAAGCCGGCAAGCGCCAGGTCGAGGCCGCCCGGCTGGGTTTGGCTGAAAACGGCGGCGGCAACATCGGCGTCGAGGAAGCCGCCATGTGTATTCACATCCTGGAAAAAGTATGACCCGAAAAAGCATATTCATCACCGGCGCGGCCTCGGGCATCGGCCGGGAAACCGCGCTGCTGTTTGCGCAAAAAAACTGGTACACGGGCTTGGTCGATATTGATCAAACGGCGCTGGAAGCACTGGCCGCGACCATCGGGGAGAAAAACTGCTTTTACCGGGCCGCCGACGTCACCGATGCCGATGCCGTGGCCGCCGCTATGGCCGCTTTCGCCGAACGCACCGGCGGCACGATGGATGTGCTGTTAAACAATGCCGGGATGATCGCTTTCGGCGGTTTTGACACGGTCGCCCTGGAAAAAAGCCAGCAGGTCGTGGATGTCAATTTCAAGGGCAGTCTCAACTGCATTTACCATGCGGTCGGGTACCTGAAAAAAGCAGCCGGCGCCCGGATTATCAATATGTCCTCGGCCTCTGCGCTTTACGGCATACCCGCGCTTTCGGTCTATTCGGCCACCAAGCATGCCCTTTCGGCCATCACGGAAGCGCTCGACGTCGAGTTTGAAAAATACGGCATCAAGGTCTGCGATATCCAGCCGCCCTATGTGAAAACCCCCCTGCTCGACAGCCCGGAGCCGGTGCACAATATTGAAAAAATGGGGGTCAGGCTCGAGCCCGCCGCCGTTGCCGAAACGATCTGGCGGGCCACCGGCAGGGACAAGCTGCACTGGAAAATGGCCGATACCCGGGCGGTGGCCCTGCTGCACTGGCTACCATGGGGTTTCAGACGTTTTCTTTTAAAGAAATTGACAATTTCGTCTAAAAATCAAAGTGTTAGAGCGGAAAAAACGGTTCCGGAAGGTAAGTAGTGCCCGAATGAAAACCAGGATTTTTCGTCAAGATCCCGCCTCGGGGAGGCAGAGATTGACGAAAAAGACGGTTTTCATTCGGGCACTAAGTAGGGGGTAGCGGATGAAACGGCGGGTTCTGGTCACTGGCGCAGCCGGCTACATTGCCGGCAAGGTCATTGAACGGTTGTGTGGCAAACCCTGGGTGGAAAAGGTCGTGGGCACCGACATCCGGGAGCCGGCCCGCTATCCGCCCGGCTTTGTCTTCGAACGGCGCGACATCCGCCAATCCATGACCGACATTTTCGAAAAAGAGGCCATCGACACGGTTGTGCACACGGCCTACATCCTGCCGCCGATCCACAATAAGGCCGAAATGGAGGACGTCAACAAGGGCGGCACCCGCAACATCCTGGCCGCGGCAGCCGCCGCCGAAGTCGAGCAGGTTGTCTACACCAGCTCGACCACCGCCTACGGCTTCCACGCCGACAACGCCGTGCCCCTGACCGAAAAAAGCCCCCTGCGCGGCAATGACGATATTACCTACGCCAAAAACAAAAAGGAAATCGAGGCCATATTTTCCACATTCCGGGCCCAGCACCCGGAAATTGCCGTCAGCATCCTGCGGCCCTGCTACGTGATCGGGCCCAATATTGCCAATCCGTTGTCCACGCACCTGAAAAAGCGATTCGTGGTCCTGCCGGCCAAGTCCCGGCCCTGGCAGTTCGTCCACGAAGATGACGTGGCCGGGGTCATGGTCCGGCTGATCGAAAATCAGGTCGGCGGCATCTACAACGTCGCCGGCGCGGGCACGCTGGGATTTTCCGAAATGGTGAAAATGCTCGGCAACACTGCCGTCTATCTGCCCTGGCCGCTGCTGTATTGCGTAAACAACCTCGCCTGGCACCTGCGGCTTTCGGCGGTCACCGAGTTTCCCTCCCCTATGATGCAGATGATGGTCCATCCCTGGATTGCCAGTTCCGAAAAACTGGTCGCCGAAACCGGCTACCGGTTCCGGCATGACACCCGCTCGGCGTTTGAAGATTTCGCACGATCCGTCATATCAACAAATCATAGACGTCAATAAACCGTTTCTTCCGCTTCAAACCTGTTGAAACCCGGGCCCATAGCCTCTATAGTGAACCAGTCTGACGAATCCCGATTCGTGATGTCATGGGAGGGGGCCTTTTTTCGGGTCAAGCCGGGAGGCCAAGCCGAGCGGGGGACTTACCCTTCCCCCGAAAATCGGGGGAAGGATTGGATGGGGGCAATGACCTGGTTTGTACTGGCGTTTTTAACGGCACTGGCGGCGGCGTCGCAGGATGCCTGGGTGAAAAAGTGGTTTTCGGGCCTGTACGCCCACGAGATGTTTCTGGTGCCGCTGATCTACGGCCTGCCGCTGACCCTGTTTACCCTGCTGTTTATTCCCGTGCCGGCGCTGGACGCGGTGTTTTATGTTAGTTTTGCCGCGAGCCTGCCGCTAAATGCCGTGCCCTTTATCCTGTACATGAAGGCCATCCGGGAATCACCGCTTTCCCTGTCCCTGCCGTACCTGGCCTTCACGCCGGTTTTCATGATCGGCACCGGTTATGTGTTTTTAAATGAACTGCCCAACAAATGGGGGATTGCAGGGATTGCCGCGGTATGTATCGGCAGCTATGTCTTAAACCTGGATTTGAAGCACTGGTCGTGGCTCGGCCCTTTCCGGGCGGTGTTTGAAGAAACCGGCTCCTGGATCATGCTGATCGTGGCCTTTCTCTTCAGTTTTTCCTCGGTGATCGGCAAACTCGCCATTGTCCATTCGTCGGTGATGTTTTTCCAGATGTCGTTTTTTGCCGCGCTCGGATTGGTGCTGGTGGCCGGCTATCGCCTTTTCGGAAACCTGCGGCTGACAACCTTTGTCCGCCACCCGGTAAAGGGGGCGGTGGCCGGTGCGCTGCTGTACTGCCACATCCTGTGCCACGGCTTTTCAATCGCCATGACCAAGGCGGCCTACATGATTTCGGTCAAGCGATTGAGCATCGTCTTTGGCGTGATTTACGGCGGCCTGTTTTTCGCGGAGGAAAACATTTTCGTCCGCCTGACCGGGGCGATGCTGATGTTTGTCGGCGCGGCGGTGATCCTGCTGCAGGGCGGGTAACGCCTTCCGACCGCATCATTTCGGTCGGGGGCGGCCCCCTTGATTTGCGCGCCGCCCGGGTTATATTTGAAACGGCTTTGAAAATTCGACCTGCTCGCCGGTAACACCCACCGCTTCTGCTGTCGTGAAAGATAAATCCGGAAAACTTACAGTTTTGTAAAATTTTGTTCAAAAATTTTACAAAACTGTAAAAATCATTAAAGGCAGCACCGGGATCGGAATCCGGTTTTCTTGCAATAACAGCGCCTTGGTTTTATGCCCAAAGTGGCATGTTTGTTGCTCTATTAGCTAATGCGCTGTATGTTGTGGTATTGCGCCTCGCAATTTGGTTGTTTTGCCATCAAAGTATATAAGGTTACATAAAAGGAGTATCGAAAATGTGCCGGTTGATTTCCATCACCAGTGACACGCCGGTATCGCCCATGGTGGCGCTAAATGCCCTGGATGTCATGCGCGAAGGCCATGACGGCTCCGGGGTGGGGCTGATGCTGCGCGATCTCGGCGGGCCGTTTGAGGACATGAAAGACGCCCCGATTCTGTCCGGCATCGTGACCGAATCCGGAATCCGGCGCCTGGACAGCTACATGATCGACCTCGGCTTTCTGACCAAGTACAAGATTTCGGTCAAATCCCCGAAAATGGCCCCGCCGGGCATGCCCAAACGCGATATTTACCTGATCCGGGCCTACGAGTATCCGGAGGAATGGGAAGAACTGACCGAGGCCGAACGAAGCGCCCGCTTGGTCGATATCCGGTTAAAGCTCCAGGAAATGGGCCGGGAAGAAAACGACATGATCATTTTTTCCTTCTGGCCCGACACCATCACCATCAAGGAAATCGGCGATCCGCTGGCCGTGGGCCAGAGCCTGAAGCTGGACAATGAAAATTTAAACGCCCGGGTGATCATGGCCCAGGGCCGGCAGAACACCAATTACGCCATTGATCTCTACGCCTGTCATCCGTTTTTCATCCAGGGCTTTTCCACCATGACCAACGGGGAAAACACGGCGTTCGTGCCGATCCGGGAATACCTCATGTCGCGCGATGAGCCGGGCTACACCGGCTTTTTTTCGGACTCCGAGGTCTTTGTCCACATCCTGCACTATACGTTAACGCACCTGGGACTGGGCCTGGAGGCCTACAAGCACGTGATCACGCCGCTTCAGGACGGTGATCTGGAATCGCATCCCAACGGCGAATTTCTGACCCATTTGAAGCGGACCTGCCGCAAGCTCATCATCGACGGGCCCAACTGTGTCATCGGCGTGCTGCCGGATAACACCATGTTTTTGACCCAGGACCGGAAAAAGCTGCGCCCCGGCGTCGTCGGCGGAAAACCCGGCATGTACGTCTTTTCCTCGGAGGTCTGCGGCCTGGATTACGTGCTGCCGGACCGTGACGCCCACACTGATTTTCAACCCATGCATCTGGATACCGCGATCGTCAAGCCCGATCGGCGGGAGGTGAATATATGCCGACAAACGGAAAGATTGCCCCGTCTTCACTAAGTATCAAGGACCTGCCCTGGCAGATCGACTGGGAAAAGGACAAGTGCACCCTGTGCGGCCGGTGCACCGCGGTCTGCCCGGTCAACGCCATCGAGCTCGGCGTGTTTCGCAAGCGATCGGTCAACGTGGACGTTTCCGCCGGGTTAAATGCACAAAACGATTTCAAGATCTATTACGGCATCCGGCAGCGCACCGAACCGGCCTATCACTGTGTGGGCTGCGCCATGTGCACCCAGGTCTGCCCCAACGACTGCATCCGGCCCATGGCGTCCGACGAGGCCGACAAACTCCGGTTTCACGTCAATCAGGGCGGCCAGGCAGAACGCCGGGGCGGCCGCCGAAACGACCCGGGGCCCGGGGTGCTCGACCGGATCAAGTTTCTGCGGATCTCCATGCTTACCGACCCGGCCCTGGATGCCGGCCGGCACGAGTTTGAAATGCGCACCCTTCTGGGGCGGATTTATCCGCCGGAACAGAATATGGCGGTCCTTCGGGAAAACGGCTGGATTCCGCCGGTGCGCGAAATCTATCCCTTAATCATCGGCGGCATGTCCTTCGGGGCGCTGTCGCCGCCCATGTGGGAAGGCCTGCAGATGGGGGTTTCGTATTTAAACGAAGAGCTCGGCATGCCGGTGCGCATCTGCACCGGCGAAGGCGGCTGTCCGCCCCGGCTGCTGCGGTCCCGGTTTCTGCGTTACGTGATTTTGCAGATCGCCTCCGGCTATTTCGGCTGGGACGAGATCATCCACGCCATCCCCGAAATGAAGGTCGACCCCTGCGCCATCGAGATCAAGTACGGCCAGGGCGCCAAGCCCGGAGACGGCGGGCTTTTGATGGGACACAAGGTCAACCGGTTAATCGCGGCCATCCGCGGCGTGCCAGAGGGCGTGAGCCTGCCGAGCCCGCCCACGCACCAGACCAAGTATTCCATCGAGGAAGCCGTGGCCAAGATGATCCAGTCCATGTACATGACCTGGGGCTTCCGGGTGCCGGTCTATCCCAAGATATCCGGGACGTCGACCGCCCTTGCCGTGTTAAACAACCTGAGCCGCAACCCCTTTGCGGGCGGGCTGGCCATCGACGGCGAAGACGGCGGCACGGGGGCTGCCTACAATGTTTCCATGGACCACATGGGCCATCCCATCGCCAGCTGCCTGCGGGATTGCTATTTAAACCTGGTCAAGCTGGGCCAGCAGAACGAAATTCCGCTGTTTGCCGGCGGCGGCATCGGCAAAAACGGCAACCTGGCCGCCAACGCGGCGGCCCTGATCATGCTCGGGGCCAGCGGCGTGCAGATCGGCAAATCGGTGATGCAGGCGGCCGCGGGATGCCTGGGTTCGGAGTCCAAACGGTGCAACATATGCAATATCGGCCTGTGTCCCAAGGGCATCACCTCCCAGGACCCCCGGCTTTACCGGCGCCTGGATGCCGAGGACGTGGCCCAGCGGATCGTGGACCTCTACGTCAGCTTCGACACGGAGCTGCGCAAGATCGTGGCCCCGCTGGGCCGATCCACCACCCTGCCCATCGGCATGTCCGACGCCCTGGGCATTGACGACAAGGCCGCGGCCGAACGGCTGCAGATAAAGTATGTGGTATAAGGTTTAAGGTTCAAGGTTCAGGGTTTAGGGTTTAAAATTCACGGTTCAAGGTTTGAGGTTTAAGGTTTCCAATTCCGGAAAAACCTTTTCGCCTTACACCTCATACCTCATACCTCACACCTTAAACCTTACACCTTACACCTTATACCTTATACCCTACACCTTGTATTTATAACGAGGTCAATCATGTCTAAACAGCAAGACGATTATTTGATATCGGGAAAAGTCGACGGCATCCGGCTGGAATCCCGGGTGCTCGAAGAAAAAATACAGTCCGCGGTGGCCGGGGGCTCCCGAAATATAACGGTCAACGCCTTCGGCCAGCACGGCATCGGCGGCCGCCTGTGGAAGGCAGGCGCCGAAGTGCTCCATATCCGGGTCACCGGCCATTCCGGCCAGCGGCTGGGGGCCATGGGGTATGCCAACACCGTCATCGAAAACCGCGGCCCGGCCTCGGACGACGTGGGGTGGTTAAACGGGGGTGCCGAGATCACCATCCACGGCCATGCCGCCAACGGCGTGGCCAACGCCATGGCCCAGGGGCGGGTCTATGTCGGCGGCAGCATCGGCAGCCGGGGCATGACCATGACCAAGCACAATCCGCGCTTCGATCCGCCGGAGCTTTGGGTGCTCGGCTCAGTAGGCGACTACTTCGGTGAGTTCATGGCCGGCGGCGTGGCCGTGATTTGCGGAATCGAGGCCCAGACCCCGGAAAACATCCTGGGCTACCGCCCCTTGGTCGGCATGGTGGGCGGCAAAATCTTTTTCCGGGGCCCGCACAAGGGATACAGCAAAAGTGATGCCCGGCTGACGCCCATCAGCGACGCGGACTGGGTGTGGCTGGAGCAGAATGTAAAAAAGTTTTTGGACGCCGTCGAGCGGCCGGAACTCTATGATGTGCTTGCCGAGCGGGAGCGCTGGCAGTTGATCGCCGCCCGAACCCCGAAGGACAAGGTGGTCCGCCGCGTGCGCTCTATCGGCGAATTCCGGGAGTCGGTCTGGAACAAGGAGCTCGGAGAAGGCGGCCTGGTCGGCGATTTAACCGACATCGACATGAGCCCGATCCCGGTCATTACCACCGGCGAACTGCGGCGGTACGTGCCGGTCTGGGAAAACCGTGTATACGCCGCCCCCTGCGAGGCCGCCTGCCCGACCGGCATTCCGGTCCATGACCGGTGGCGGCTGGTGCGCGAGGGCCGCATGGAGGAGGCCGTGGACATGGCATTGGCCTATACGCCGTTTCCCGCCGCGGTCTGCGGGTATCTGTGCCCCAATCTCTGCATGAACGCCTGCACGCGGCAGTCGGCCGGCATGGCCGCAGTCGACGTCACGAAGCTGGGCAAGGCCAGCATCGATGCCAGGGCCCCGGAACTGCCAGAAATCACCGGCGGCAGGGTGGCGGTGATCGGCGGCGGCCCGGCGGGCCTGTCGGTGGCCTGGCAGTTGCGCCTGGCCGGCCACGCGCCGACCGTCTATGATATGTCTATGGCCCTGGGCGGCAAGATCAGTGCGGTGATTCCGGAAAGCCGGATCCCCAAGGATGTAGTCGATGCCGAACTTGCGCGCATGCAATCGGTGCTCGACCACGTGAACCTCCAGCAGCCCCTGACCACCGACGATATCGAGCAGTTAAAGGCCGACTATGATTTCGTGGTCATTGCCGCCGGCGCCCAGAAGCCCCGGATGCTGCCGGTGCCGGGAAAGGAGCGGGCCCATGCGGCCAACGATTTTCTGTTGGCCGCCAAGAAAAACGAGGTGGACCCCGGCAAGGCCGTGGTGGTCATCGGCGCCGGCAACGTGGGCTGCGACGTGGCCGTGGAGGCTGACCGGCTGGGTGCGGAGTCGATAACCTTAATCGACATCCAGCAGCCCCTGGCCTTCGGCAGGGAAAAAGCCCATGCCGAAGCCGCGGGGGCGAAATTCCGGTGGCCCTGCTTTACCCGGGAGATCACCGACGAGGGTGTGGTGCTGGAAACCGGGGAGGTACTCCCCGCGGACACGGTGGTCGTCTCCATCGGCGACATGCCCGACACAGATTTTCTGCCGGCAAGTGTTTACGTGGAAAAGGGGTTTGTCAAAACCAACGCGTGGTATCAGACTTCGGATCCCAAAGTGTTTGCCATCGGCGACATTGTAAAGCCGGGACTGCTTACCGATGCCATCGGCGCGGGCCGGAAAGCGGCCCATGCCATCGATCAGATGATTGCCGGCAAGCGGCCGGCCGAATCCGTGGAAAAACCCACCTCTGATGATGTGCATGCCCAGCTCAGTGAGCAGACCGGCATCCACGATTTCGGCTGGGGTGAAAAACCGGTGATCGACAAGTCGCGTATCACCCTGGAATACTTTGACCCGCGGACCCAGTTTACCGACATCGACCAGTGCGGCACAAATTGCTCCTCCTGCGGCGCCTGTCGCGACTGCGGCCTATGCGAGGCCGTCTGCCCCCAGGCGGCCATCAGCCGCAAGGACCTGGGCGGCGGGGAATACGAATACGTGGTCGACCCCGACCTTTGCATCGGCTGCGGCTTCTGCGCCGGCCTCTGCCCCTGCGGGGTGTGGACGCTGGTGGAAAACGCGCCGCTTATCCGATAGACGGCGTTGGTGTAAAAGGTTTGAAAAACCTGAATTGAGTTTAGGAAAAGGATGTAAGCCGCTACACCTCATGCCTTGAACCTGAAGTTCCTAAAAGCCAAGTCGCTTTTGGCTTTTCGGCTGACGGGGGCCGTGAAAAAGAGGTTTGTTCGTTCGTGCGCCATTTGCCGGGCGCGACATTTGACCCGCTAAATTTCTCAAACTCGGGCTCGCGCCCTCAGACAGTGAGAAATTCTTAACGCGGCTCAAATGTCGCGCCTTTTCGTCAAATCGCGCAATCTCACTCACAAACCCCTTTTTCACGTTCCCCGTCAGGGCAACATTGTGCCATCTCGAAAAGCGGACACATGTGAAGGCACGTGCCCTGTTTGATAGGATTTTCAGGGGGCCAGGTTTTATAGAGACAACATTAATAGCAGGGAGGCAGGGGCATGGGGTTGTCTAAGCAAACATCGGGGGCTGTTTTGGAATGCTTCATGATGAAGCGGCGCCATAGCATCGCCGACTGTTTGAGCGAAGCGAGTTTCGGCGATGCGGCGCCGCGAATCATAGAAGCATCAAAACAGGCCACGGTTTGCGGGACAACCCAATGGCTCTGCCGACAACCCCATTCCGTAGGGGTAAAGATGTAAAACGGTTGCGTGGTCCGTCACAGGGTGATAATCATACCACTTTTGTCTGTTTTGTATTGATT
>JBNJEA010000088.1:0-13014 GCA_051745395.1 Thermodesulfobacteriota bacterium
TTTCATTAATTCACAATTCAAGGTTTGACACCTTGGCGGCACTACGATGGCCCATAGGCAATCACCAGATCTTGCAAAACCCGCCCGATCCGGCCGTCGTCCTCCAGCATGCGCAGATGCGAAATCGCCTCGCCCGTGGCAAACCATTTCTGGGCCAGGGGAAATTCGTCCCAGTTTTTCGCATCAATATCCCACTGCATCCGGGAGGCCACTTCCACGGCGTTTTGCGGCGACCGACGGTTTAAAATATCCATGACCTCCTCGAGCCGGTGCTCGTGGTGGCGCTTTAACTCGGTGATGCGCTGCCGGTAGTTGGAAAACAGCCGCCGGTGGCCGGGCAGCACCCAGTCCACGTCCAGGTCATAGACCTTGTCCAGGCTTTCCATGTAATCCTTTAAGGGATTGCCGTCATCGGTCCAGCACTGGATGTTGGGGGTGATGTCGCCGAGCAGGTGATCTCCGGCGATCAGAAACCGGTGATCGGCGCTGTACAGGCAGGTATGGCCCCGGGTGTGACCCGGTGTCTGGATGCAGGTCAGACTGTAGCCGCCGAAGGTCAGGTGCTGGCCGTCGTCGATCTTTTCCAGCGGCGGCATCCAGTCGGTGCCGTACTTGTAGCCCGGATGCTGTTTGATCACGTCCCAGAGCAGGTCCCGGTCCAGCCCGTTTCGGGCCGCATATTCGATCATGGGGTCAAAGCCCTGCCAGTTTTCGATGATTTCGCTGTCCGGCCGGTTGAAATAGATTTTTGTCTGCCCGGTGGCCAGCTGCGGCACCAGTCCGAAGTGATCGGCATGCAGGTGGGTGATAAAGATATCAACGGTTTCCAGTGCCACGCCGATTTCGGCCAACCCCTCCAGCATCGCCTGCTTGCAGGCGTTTCGGTTCAAGCCGGTGTCGATGACCAGGTTGCGCGCCCCGCCCTTGATGACATAGGCGTTTAAATATTTCAGCGGGCTTTCCGGCAGCGGAATCTGAATCCGGAACAAATTCGGGTAGAGTTCTTCCATGAGCACCTTCTCCTCAAAAAAATAACGAACGCTCACTCTTTTTTGAGTGAGTGCTCATTTTACAGAATCAAAAAATTTTTTCAAACCAATTTTCGGCAATGCCCGCGTTCCGGAATTGTTTTCGGGCGGGCAATTTGCAGCAGCGGGCCCGGGACCACGGCTTCCAAGCCGGATGTGTCCTGGCATGAAAAACGATCAGGAAGGGGTGCCCGAAAAGATCTTCAACCCGGCAATGCCGGCCACGATGAGCAAAATGCAGACGATCCGGCCGATCTGGGCCGACTCGCCGAAAAAGATCATCCCCAGCATCGCCACCCCGATGGCGCCGATGCCCGTCCATACCGCATAGGCGGTGCCGAGCGGAATCGCCCGCAGGGCCAGCGACAAAAACACCATGCTCAAAATCATGGCCAAAGCGGTGATCACCGAGGGCAAAATCCGCGTAAAGCCGTCGGTAAATTTCAGCCCGATGGCCCAACTGCACTCAAAACATCCTGCAATAAAAAGGTATATCCATTCCATTGCCTACCTCCCTGACCAGAAATCATTTGAATCTGTCCGGATTATGCATTAAGTCTTGAGTCTCCGGCAACGAGCGCTTTTTTTTTGAAAATTGCGACCCACGCACCCGAAACCAAGTGAAAAACTAACAGTTAAAACATCCTACAGCCAGTTTCAATCGCAAATGATGTCTTCGCTGAATGCCGATCCACCACGCATCGAAATCGCCGTCGCCTTTGCCGTCTACCAGACCTATACCTACACGGTGCCGGAGCAAATGCAGGGGATAGTCTGTGCCGGCAAGCGGGTGCTGGTCCCCTTCGGCAGCCGGCAGATTACGGGATATGTCCTCGGCGCAGATACGCGCAAACAGGAAGTGGACAACCTCAAGCCCGTATCCGACGTCCTGGATGACACCCCGATTTTCCCGGAGGAGATGATCGCGTTTTTCCGGTGGGTGGCCGACTACTACATCCATCCCATCGGCGATGTCATCTGCGATGCCCTGCCCGGCGGCATCAACCCGGCCGAATACGCCACCTATGAACTGCCCGGATTCGTAGACGGCCAACTGGCAGAATCGGACGACCGCCTCGGCGAGATGGAAAAACGCATCGTCGCCGTTCTGGAACAGGGACCGGCCCGGGCCGCAGCCATTTCGAAAAAGCTCGACGCCGACATCGCCCACAGCACGTTGCAGAAACTGGAACGGCAGGGCTGGATCCACAAAAAAAAGCAGCTCCACCACGCCCGGACCCGGCACAAGACCCGGCGGTATGCCGCGCTTTGCCCGAATCCGTCCCACCCGTCGACGTGGGAGAACCTGTCCGAACCCAAAATCCGGATCCTCGAACACCTGGAACAAAACGGCGAAACCGCCGTCGATGAGCTCAAGCAGGTGGTGCCCACGGCCGCGACCCACGTGCGAGAGCTTTGTCGAAAAGGCCGGATCGAAGTATTCGAAAAACCGGTTTACCGGGATCCGTTCGGCGAACCCGTCGAGCCCGATTCCCCCCCGAAACTCACCGGCGAGCAGCAGCGGGTCATCCACGAGGTCTCCGGTGCCATGGACGAAGGCTTTGCCGCCTTTCTGCTGGCCGGGGTCACGGGCAGCGGCAAGACCGAGGTCTACATGCAGCTGGCCGCCGCGGCCATCGAACAGGGCCGAACGGTGCTGGTGCTGGTTCCGGAAATCGCACTGATCTCGGAAATCGAGCGCCGGTTCCGGGCCCGGTTCGGCGAATGCGTGGCCGTGCTCCACAGCGGACTGTCCGCGGGCGAACGCTTCGACCAGTGGATGCGGATTGCCCGAGGCGAATCGCCCATCGCCATCGGCGCCCGGTCGGCCATTTTCGCCCCGTTTGCCCGACCCGGCATAATCATCGTCGACGAAGAGCACGACACCTCCTACAAGCAGGAAGGCCGCCTGCACTACAACGCCCGGGATTTGGCCGTGGTCCGGGCCAAGCAGGCCGGCGGCGTGGCCTTGCTTGGTTCGGCCACGCCGTCGATCCAATCGGTCAGCAATGTGGCCAGCGGCAAATTCCGGGAACTCAACCTGACCCGGCGTATTCACAAACAATCCCTGCCCGAGGTCGCCATCGAGGACCTGCGCAACCACAAGGACGTGCGCGGCACCGGCCGCTTTATTACGGCCACCCTGCACCGGGCCGTAAAGGAAACCCTGGCCCGGGGCGAGCAGGTGCTGTTGTTTTTAAACCGGCGGGGGTTTGCCAGCTACCCGGTCTGCGCATCCTGCGGTGCGCCCCAGAAATGCCGGCACTGCGACATCACGCTGACCCTTCACAAGAAGGCCAACATCTACAAATGCCACATGTGCGGCTATTTCCGGGCAGCCGTATCGGCCTGCGAGACCTGCGGGAACAAATCCATCAAGCAGCTTGGCCTGGGCACCGAAAAACTCGAAGCCGCCGTGCAGGAACTGTTTCCCGGGGCCCGTACCGCGCGGATGGACAAGGACACCACGAGCCGCAAAGGCGCGCTGTTAAAGATTTTAAAGGATCTTCGAAACGGAGAGATCGACATCCTGGTGGGCACCCAGATGGTGGCCAAGGGCCATGATTTTCCCAACATTACCTTAGTCGGCATCATCTGCGCGGACCTTTCACTTTCCTTTCCCGACTTCCGCGCCGGCGAGCTGACCTTCCAGGTCCTGGCCCAGGTGGCCGGCCGCGCCGGCCGGGGGACCAGTCCGGGCCGGGTCATTTTGCAGACCTACAACCCGGAGCATTTCTCCATCGTCTCCGCCCAGCAGCAGGATTTCATGCAGTTTTACAAGGAGGAAGCCCGGTTCCGCAAAGCCCTGAAATACCCACCCTACGCCCGGATGGTCCAGATCAAGCTCTCCGGAAAACAAAAGGAGACCGTCGCCGGCCACGCCCAGGAGATAGGCCGCCTCTGCCAGCAGCTTTGCCGGGGCGAAAACGAGCTTTGCCGCCAGGTCCAGGTCCTCGGCCCCATCGAGGCCCCCCTTGCCCGGATCGCCGGCCGCCACCGCTGGCAGATCCTGCTCAAGGCCCCGGCAGCAGCCGCCCTGCAGCAGTTTATCCGCCGGCTCATGGCCGAAAACCCCGCCGCCTTTTCCGGCCGCGAAGTCCACACGGCCGTCGACGTGGATCCGTTTTTCATGATGTAACCAAGCGTGGCCTCCACCTACATTGCCCCCCCTTTGCCTTTTTCCGCACCTATTGCATATCGTCTTTCAGCAAATCCCGGTTTTCCTCTGCAATCCTGACTGTTTCGTCCGGCACGGGTCAAACGGCCTTGACTTGCTCATATCGCTCAACCATTCTCCCCCAGCCTTTCCATAATGATCCAGCCGACCAAATCATTGTCGCAACGGCGCGTAAAGAAAATGCCACCATACTGACGAAAGACGAAAAAATTCTTGCCTATAACAATGTTCGAAGTCTTTGGTGATAACGTAACAGACCGTCAAAAATCAGTTTAATCTATCGACTTCTATCAAAAATCGCGGTGTCTTTGGCGGCCGGTTTACCATAAGGCGTTGACATGCGGATGATCCAGAATTAAAAAATACTGATAAAACCCTCCTTTGATGCAATGGATTCAATTGCAAATCGTAATATGTCAGGAAAAACATGAGAAACTCAAACGACAACTCGGGCAAAACCGGCTCCAAATACAATACCACCCCGCACCCCGGGCCGGAACAAATCCGCAAACAAGCCGAGCAAAAGGCACAAACGATAAAGCCTTTCGAGCTGTCCTCCATGACCCATGAAGAAATCCGGCAGATGATTCATGAAATGCAGGTAAGCCGGATCGAGGCCGAGCTGGAAAACGAGCAGTTGCGGAAAAAGATTGGAAACGGTGTTTTTCAAAGTGAGATTGTAACCGCACTCACCGAAACCATGCTTGACATCGTCGCCATGACAGACCTGGAAGGAAATTTTCTTTTTGCCGGAAAGTCCCATGAAATACTGGGGTATGACCCGGCTTTTCTGGTCGGGAAAAACGTGATGGATTTTGTGCATCCCGAAGATCTGCCAAAGCTACGAAAGGCATTTGACGAATTCATTGCATCGGCCGGTATGCGCAAGACGGAATATCGATACCTGTGCCAGGACGGCTCTTACCTCTGGCTTGAAACGGCGGGGAATTTTTTAAAAGACCCGGATGGTATCCCTCAAAAAATCGTTTTCAGTTCACGGGATATCACTGAGCGAAAGCAGATGGAGGAGGCGCTGCGGAAAAGCGAGAAAAAATTCCGCCACTTGTTTGAAAAAGCAGAGGAGGGAATACTGATTGTCCGCGGAGAAACCATTGAGTTCGCCAACCCTGCTCTGCAAAAAATCTTAGGGTATCCCGTAGACACGATTACCTCGCAACCCTTTGCCACCTTCATTCATCCCGAAGATCGTGAAACGATGCGCAAGCTTCACGTAGAGATGATGCAAAGTGAATTTCGGGAAAAACGACATGATTTCAGAGTCATCACATATGATGGAACTGTAAAATGGATCAATATCCACGGTCAGGTTATTGACTGGGATGGTACACCGGCGAACCTGTCTTTTGTCACAGACATCACCGAACGAAAGCATGCGGAAGAAGAACTGGTTAAAAACCAGCAGCTGCTTGAAGGCATTATTGACGGCATAGATGATGTTCTGGCCATTCAATTACCCGATCATTCCATAGTACGCTACAATCAGGCCGGTTATGACCTGCTTGGCATCACTCCGGAAGAGGCGGCCGGGAAAAAATGTTATGAACTCATCGGGCGATACCATGAATGTGTTGAGTGTGCGACCCGTAAAGCATTGCAAAGCGGTAAACAGGAAAAAACAGAAAAATATGTCCCGGAGATAGAGACCTATTTAGACTGCCGCAGCAACCCTATATGCGATGAACACGGCAACGTGGTTCAGATCGTAGAACATTTACGCGACATAACAGCGCGCAAAGAACAGGAAAAACAACTTCGGGAAAGTGAGCAGAGGTTCAGACAGTGGTTCGAGTCATCGCCCATCTCCCTGTGGGAGGAGGATTTTTCCGCGATCAAAAAGCGCCTCGACGAAATCAAGGCCCGAAATGGCGGGGATTTGGATTCGTATTTTCGCCAGCGACCGGAGCTGGTATGGGAACTGGCGAAATTGGTACGGGTTCTGGATGTTAACCAGGCCACGCTGAAGCTTTATCGGGCAAACTCCAAAGAAGACTTTTTTAACGATATTACAAAGGTGTTTTCCAGAGAATCACTGGAGGGGTTTCTGCCGATTTTGGAAGTCATTGCAGCCGGAGAAAAGGAATTTGTCACAGAAAAAGAGCATGTAGCGCTTGACGGAGAACCGCTCAAGGTTCAGCTTTACTGGGCGGTTGCAAAAGGGCACGAAAAGACCTATTCCCGTATACTTGTAAGCATCGTTGATATTACTCAGCGCAAGCGGGCCGAACAAGCCCTGCGCCAGTCGGAAAACTACTACCGCGCCATATTCGAGACATCCGCCACAGCCATTTTCATTCTTGAAGAAGACACCACCATCTCGCATGTAAACTCGAACTTCGAAAAACTATTAGGATATTCCAAACAGGAGGTGGAAGGGAAAAAATCCTGGACCGAGTTAATTCATACTGGTGACGTGGAATGGATGAAAAAAAACCATTATTTACGGCGGCGTGACCCCCGGGCAGCGCCTCTTAGTTATGAGTTCCGTTTTTTTGTCCGAAGCGGCGAGCTGCGCCATGGCTATCTAACCATCGACATGATTGCCGGCACGTCCCAGAGCGTGGTATCTCTGATGGATATAACCGAGCGAAAACAGGCAGAGGAGACTGTTGAAAAAGAACGCACTTATCTGTCCACAGTTATCGACAATATCGGAGAAGCCATTGTAATTTGCGATGCAGATGGGCGGATAACAAGGTTTAACGAAACGGCGCGACGGTTACATGGCCTGCCTGAACAGCCCATTCCGCCAGATCAATGGGCCCGGCACTATGACCTGTATCAGGAGGACGGGATTACCCCGCTGCCCATGGAGGAGATTCCCCTGTTCCGCGCCCTGCAAGGCGAGCGTGTTCAAAATGCAGAAATTGTAGCGGCGCCCAAACACAGCCGTCCCTATTTCCTGGTATGCAATGGGCAGGCGCTGACCGATGAGACAGGCAAGATAAAGGGTGCAGTCGCTGCGATGCATGATATCACCGAACGCAAGCGTATGGAGCAAGCACTGCGTCGCGAGCGCGATTTAAACCAGCGCTATCTCAACACCACACAGACCATGATGGTGGCCTTGGACGCAGAAGGCCGGGTCATAATGATCAACCGCTCCGGCCGCGAGCTGCTCGGCTATGCCGAGGATGAAATTCTCGGCAGCAACTGGTTTGAGACCTGCCTGCCCCAGCCGGAAGGTATGGAGTTTGTCTACCCGGTTTTCCGGCGGATTCTGGCCGGGGATCGGCCCTCCTCCGAGTATTTCGAAAACAATGTCGTTTGCCGGGACGGAACCCAGCGCCTGATGGGCTGGCACAGCGCCTTTTTGGAGGACGATGACGGGCGGGTTGTCGGCACATTGAGTTCCGGTGAGGACATTACGGAGCGAAAGCAGGCCGAGGAGGCGCTTCGAAAAAGCGAAGAAAAATTTCGCCACCTGTTTGAAAAAGCAGGGGAGGGAATACTGATCGTCCGCGGAGAAACCATTGAGTTCGCCAGCCCTGCTCTCGAAAATATCCTTGAATATCCCATAGACAGGATCACCTCTGAACCCTTCGTTACCTTCATCCATCCCGATGATCGGGAAACTGTTCGTGATCTTCACCTCCGAATGATGCAGGAGGAATTTCTGGAGAAGCGGTATGATTTCAGAATTGTCGCATCTGATGGTACTGTAAAATGGGTCGCCATCCATGCCCGGGTTATTGAATGGGACGGTGAACCTGCGAACCTGTCTTTTGTCACAGAAATCACTGAGCACAAGAGGGCTGAAGAAGCCCTGCGCCGGTCTGAGAATTATTACCGTGCCATATTCGAGACATCCGGTTCGGCGATGTTCATAATTGAAGAAAACACTATCATTTCGAATGTGAATTCCAATTTCGAAGCCCTGTTAGGATATTCCAGGCAGCAGGTCGAGGGCAAAAAATCCTGGACCGAATTTGTGCATCCTGATGATGTGGAATGGATGAAAAAAAAACATTATTTACAGCGGCGTGACCCCCGGCTGGTTGCCCTTAATTATGAGTTCCGTTTTTTTGTCCGAAGCGGCGAGCTGCGCCACGGCTATCTAACCGTCGACATGATTGCCGGCACTTCCCAGAGCGTGGTATCTCTGATGGATATAACCGATCGAAAACTGGCAGAGCAGCAGTTAAAGGAAAGTGAAGAGCGGTTTTCAAAGGCGTTTCGCTCCAGCCCCGCGCCTCAGGTCATATCGGATATCGCCACCGGGGAGTTTATTGATGTCAACGATCGCTGGGTGGAGATGCTTGGCTATACCAGGGAACAATCTATCGGGCGGACTTCAAAGGAGGTGGGCATCTGGGCGGATCCCGGCGAAAGGGATCATATTATACAGAAACTTCAAAAAAACACATTTTTCAACGAAGAGCCTGTAGAATTCAGGACAAGCCAGGGCAGCACAGTATATGCGCTCTGGTCCGCCGAGACGATTACCCTGAAAGGCCGTCATGTCATGCTGTCCATGATTTACGATGAAACCGAGCGCAAGCAGGCCGAAAAAGAAAGGGAAAGACTACAGGCCCAGCTCGCCCAGGCCCAGAAAATGGAATCCGTTGGCCGGCTGGCCGGCGGTGTGGCCCATGATTTCAACAACAAGCTTTCCATTATAAACGGTTATGCTGAAATGTCTTTTGACATGCTTGACCCGCAAGAACCGGTCTACGAAAATCTCAATGAAATTTACACAGCCGGCAAGCGATCCGCGGAGATTGTAAGACAATTGCTGGCCTTTGCGCGGCAGCAGACAATCAGCCCGGTACAGCTGGATTTAAATGACACGATTTCCAATATGCTGAAAATGCTCCAGCGTTTGATCGGTGAAAACATCGATCTTGTGTGGCTGCCCGGCAGCAACCTGTGGCAGGTAAAAATAGATCCTTCCCAGATCGACCAGATCATGGCAAATCTTGCAGTCAACGCCAGGGATGCCATTTCTGATGTGGGCAGGTTGAGCATAGAGACCCGAAACGTTGTGGTCGATGAAGACTATTGCAGGCGATATTCCGGTTTTGTTCCCGGAAAATATGTCCTGCTGAGCGTAAGCGATAACGGCTGCGGCATGGAAAAGCAAGTTCAGGAGAACCTGTTTGAGCCGTTTTTTACGACCAAGAAAGTCGGCAGGGGAACAGGCCTGGGATTGTCCACAATATATGGCATTGTCAAGCAGAACAAAGGATTTATAAACGTCTATAGTGAACCGGGACAGGGCACTGTCTTTCAGATATATTTCCCTCCCCATGAAAAGCAGACGCTTTCTGCCCCGCAGTATCCAGAGGATACCACGAAGCCAATGCCCACCGGATCCGAGACGGTTTTGCTGGTAGAAGACGAGCCTGCCATTTTGGATATGGGCAGGGGGATGCTTGAAAAACTGGGCTACACAGTGCTCACCGCTGAGAAACCGGATAACGCATTGCAAATTGCCGAAGAATATGACGATCAAATTCACCTTCTCATAACCGATGTGGTCATGCCGGAGATGAACGGCCGAGACCTTGCCGAAAAGCTGTCTGATTGTAGCCCCGGACTGAAGCTGATTTACATGTCCGGCTATACAGCCGATGTCATCGCTCACCACGGGGTGCTCGACGAGGGCGTACAATTTATTCAAAAACCCTTTTCCATGCGGGAGCTGGCGGCCAAAGTGCGCGAGGTGATTGAGCGGGAATAGATTTATTTCAAAAAAAGACCTATTGTGAACAGCGAATTGCAAGTATGGAACACGGCACAAAAAAAGCCCCGGAAACCATTGGCTTCCGGGGCTTTATATATTTAAACCGGACGGTGCCGGATTGTGCTTTGGCTCCCCAGCGCGGACTCGAACCACGGACGCGGTGGTTAACAGCCACCTGCTCTGCCGACTGAGCTACTGGGGAACAAGGTCAAACAATGTAAGTTTTTTCTTTTAAATTTTGAGGACCAAATTGTCAAGGAAAAATGTAATAAGGACTCCCCTAAAATTATTCCATGAGACGGAGCTTCAATCCCAGTTCCTCTAACTGCGCTTTTGCCGCCGAAGACGGGGCGTCGGTCAGCAGACAGGCGCCCTTCTGGGTCTTGGGAAAAGCGATCACCTCGCGGATGGATGAACTGCGGCACAAAATCGTCATCAGCCGGTCAAAACCGAAGGCGATGCCGCCATGGGGCGGGGCCCCGGCGTCCAGCGCGGAAATGAGAAAGCCGAACTTTTCCTCGTATTCCGCCCGGTCCATGCCCAAAGCTTCGAGCACCCGGACCTGCAGGTCCTTCTGGTGGATACGGATGCTGCCGCCGCCGATTTCCGAACCGTTTAACACCAGGTCATAGGCCCGGGAGCCGACATTGGCCGGATCGGATTCGAGCTTGTCGTAATCGGCCTCGGCCGGCGAGGTAAACGGGTGGTGCAGGGCCTGGTAGCGCTTTTCGTTTTCATCATATTCAAACATCGGAAAATCGGTGATCCAGACAAAGCTGTGGAGGCTGTCGTCGATTAAGCCCAGTTTTCTGCCCAGGTGGTTTCGCAAATGCCCGAGGGCCTCGTTGACAATGCCGGCCTGGTCGGCGCCGAAAAAGACCAGGTCGCCGGGCTGCATGTCGATCCGTTCGGCCATGGCGTTTTTTTCCTCCTCGGTGAAAAACTTGGTGATCGGCGATTGCCATTCGTCTTCCTTCACCCGGATCCAGGCCAGGCCCTTGGCGCGGTAGACGGAGACGAAATCCGTGAAATCGTCGATTTCCTTGCGGGTAAAGCCGGCACACCCCTTGGCGTTTAGCGCCTTGACGATGCCGCCTTTTTTCACGGCCCCGGAAAAGACGTTAAAGCCGCAGTCGGCCACAATATCGCTGATATTCCGCAATTCTAGCCCAAACCGCGTATCGGGGCGATCCAGGCCGTATCGCTCCAGGGCTTCGGCATAGGGCATCCGGACAAACGGGGTTTCAACGGTCTTTCCCAGCACTTCCCGGAAAATCTCGGCCACCAGTCCCTCGGAGGCCGCCATGACGTCTTCTTCGCCCACAAACGACATCTCCATGTCGATCTGGGTAAATTCCGGCTGCCGGTCGGCCCGCAGGTCCTCGTCGCGAAAGCAGCGCACGATCTGGTAATAGCGCTCGTAGCCGGAAATCATCAGCAACTGCTTAAACAACTGCGGCGACTGGGGAAGGGCATAGAAACTGCCCGGGTTGAGCCGGCTGGGCACCAGGTAGTCCCGGGCGCCTTCGGGGGTGGAACGGGTGAGAAACGGGGTTTCGATATCAAGAAAGCCGTTTTGATTCAGATAATTGCGCACCGCGGCGCCGGCCTTGTGGCGCATGATGATGTTGCGCTGGAGCCCGGGGCGGCGAAGATCGATGTGGCGGTGCTGCAGCCGGGTGTTTTCATTGACGTCAATGGTGTTTTCGATCATAAACGGCGGGGTCTGGGCCCGGTTTAAAATCTTTAATTCACTGACCATGACCTCGATTTCACCCGTGGCAAGCTCCGGGTTGGCCATGCCCTCGGGACGCGGATCCACCCGCCCGCGGACAGCAAGCACGTATTCGCTCCGGATGGCGTGCGCCTTTTCGTGTACCACCGGATCGTATTCCGGGTTAAACACCACCTGGGTCATGCCTTCCCGATCCCGCAGGTCCACGAAGATCACGCCGCCGTGGTCCCTTCTTCGCTGCACCCAACCCATCAGCACCACCTGGCCGCCGACATCGGCTTTGCCCAGGGCATTGCAGTGATGGGTGCGCCTCATCTCTCCCAACGGTTCTGTCACTGGTTTCCACTCCTTTTTTACACCGGATTTTTTTGCCTTGTCATCATGACTTGATCTGCTCAGCAACCGTTTCCACCAGCCCGTCGATGGCCACGGCGGTCTGCGCCCTGGTCGCCATGTCGCGCAGCGTCACGGCCCCGTCGGCGATTTCCTGCTCGCCTACGATCAGGACAAACCTTGCCCCCAGCCGATCGGCCCGCCGCATGAGCGCCTTGAGACTCCTGGCCGTAAAATCGATCTCCGTTCGCACGCCCGCTTCAGACAACCGGCTGGCCCATGCAAACGCCCGGTGCCGGGCGGCATCGCCGAGGGCGACAAAAAAGACATCCGGCGCGGGTTGGCCAGCGGGCTGCTTGGTCATGGCCAGTTCCACCAAGCGGTCCATGCCGATGGCAAAACCGACCGCCGGCTGGGCCGGTCCGCCGAGCAGCTCGACGAGCCCGTCGTAACGACCGCCGCCGGCCACGGCGTTCTGGGCGCCGAGCTCGTCGGTCTGGATTTCAAACGCCGTGCGGGTATAATAATCAAGCCCCCGCACCAGGCGGTTATCGATCACATAGGGGATGTTCATTTCCCCGAGTGCGGATTGGACCGTGTCGAAATGGGCCGCACAGGCATCGTCTAAAAAATCGAGCATGGCCGGGGCCTGTTCGACCACCTCCCGGCAGGAGGGCACTTTGCAGTCCAGCACCCGAAGCGGATTTTTGTCCAGCCGCCGGACGCAGTCCGCGCAAAGCTTTTCCTTCCGCAATGACAGCATTTCCGCCAGCGCGGCCTTGTATCGGCTACGGCAATCCGGGCAGCCCAGGGAATTGAGATGGACCCGCAGGCCGGATATGGAAAGCTTTTGAAAAAAGCCCATCAGCATGTAAATCAGCTGGGCGTCCATGTAGGCCGACTCGATGCCGAAAACCTCGGCATTGACCTGGCAGAACTGCCGATAGCGCCCCTTCTGGGGCCGCTCCTTTCGAAACATCGGCCCGATAGTATACAGCTTCTGTACCGGGTCTGCGGCATACAGCTTGTGCTGGAT
>JBNJEA010000237.1:0-3398 GCA_051745395.1 Thermodesulfobacteriota bacterium
GCGCCCCCCGCAAATCATGCCCTCTGCGGCCACGTCTTTTCCGGTCAGATCGAGCCCGAGGACCCTGCTGACCCCGGACTCGTGGGCCTGCCTGGCGTGGCGGCAGGTCATGGCTTCGCCCGGGCCGCCGCCGACAGTGCCGCAGCTGCGGCCGTCGGCCGCCACGGCCATTCGGCTGCCGGTGCTTCGCGGCGTGGAGCCGCTGCTGGCGATAATGACCGCGCTGACCACCCGACGCCCGGCGTTTAACTCGGCAAAGATGAATTCAAGCAGTTCGCGCATAGACCCATTCCTGTGAGCGGTTTCAGTTGTCGTGTATCTGTCGATTGTCGGTATGGGGCATGTATTTTGGTTTTTCGACTTTTTGAATGTAACGGTAAAATCATTGCCGGTCAAATCACGGCCCGGCGCCCGCGGTCAGCACGCATCCGGAAAAAGGCATCGCCTCGTCCGTCATGGCCTGCGGAGGATTCGCCCGCCATCCCCGCGAAGGATTCGTCCGTCGACCCGCGAAGGATTCGTCCGTCATTCCCGCGAAAGCGGGAATCCACTTTTCCAGGCGACAAGAAAATCCTGGATGCCTGCTTTTGCAGGCATGACAGACGCAGCAAGTTGGTTTTTCCGAATATCCGATTGGCTCCGGTAACAGCCAATTTAGGCGCCAAGCCGCCAAGCCGCCAAGTTTTCAAGCCACTCTTGGCGCAGGCGGATAAAATGTATTATATTTATATGTTACACAATCAACCATCTACATTTACCTATTGCTTCTGGAGGGATTTCTATGACCACACCGTTCGATACCATCACGATCAAGAACATGAAACTGCCGAACCGTTTCGTCCGCTCGGCCACCTGGGAAGCCATGGCCACCGACGGCGGCGCCGTAACACCGAAGCTGATCCGGACCATGAAAGAACTGGCAGAAGGCGGCATCGGCATGATCGTTTCGGGCCACGCCTACATCCTGCCGGAGGGACAGGCCGGCCCCTGGCAGATGGGAATCCACGATGACAACCTCATCGACGGACTGCGGGAGATGACATCGGCGGTACACGATGCCGGCGGCAAAATCATTGCCCAGCTGGCCCATGCCGGCACCCAGGCCAGCGAGAAGCTGACCGGTCACGCGCCCATGGCCGTCTCCGTGTTCGACGGACTGGCCGATTCCCCCCGTGTGGAAATCACCGCGGCCTATATCGAAAAATTAACCGCCGCCTTCGCCGATGCGGCGGCCCGGGCGAAAACCGCCGGCTTTGACGGCGTGCAGATCCATTCCGCCCACGGCTATCTTCTCAGCCAGTTTCTCTCCCCCTATTACAACCGGCGGGAAGATGCGTACGGCGGCACCATCGAAAACCGGGCCCGCGTTCACCGGGAAGTCCTCAAGGCAATCCGGTCGGCGGTCGGAGACGACTACCCGGTGCTGGTCAAGCTCAACAGCCGGGATTTCACGGACGAGGGGCTTTCCCTGGAAGACTCGCTTTTTGCCGCAAAGATGCTGGAACAAGGCGGACTCGATGCCATTGAAGTAAGCGGAGGCGTCTTAACCGGTTCCGGCAAGTCCCTGCCCAGCCGGACCGGAATCACCGCGGAGGAAAAAGAGGCATACTTTGCCGACGAAGCCCGGCAATTCAAGGGAGCAGTCGACATCCCGCTGATCCTGGTGGGCGGCATGCGCTCTTATACCGTCGTAGAGTCGGTCATTGAATCCGGTGTCGCCGATATGGTTTCCCTTGCCCGTCCCCTGATCCGGGAACCGGACCTGGTCAAGCGTTGGAAAGCCGGGGATACGAGAAAAGCGGAATGCAATTCCGACAACCTGTGTTTCGGCCCGGCCTTGAAGGGAGAGGGCATCTACTGCGTCAGCCGGGAGCGCGAGCAGCAGAAGGAATAAAACCATGCGTTGTAGCCGCTGCTCCCCTCGGAGGCAATGTCGCGGATGGTGCTTGTTATGGGTGCCACGGTTACTTCACCCAGGTATTCCAAGACAGAATTTCGCGTCAGAATCAGAATCGGCCTTTTTTTATCCGTCTTTTCAAACTTATACCGAAGGAATTGATTCAGATTCGGGCATTTCCCGTTGGCGCATCGGCATGGTATCGCAAACTGTTTTTTATGTATCCTTTTTTCCAGCCAAATCCGGGTAAAGGGTCCGGGTGCATTCGGGGCAGATGCTGTGACTGAATCGAACATCGGAATGCTTGTGGATATATTCTTCCAAAAGATTCCAATAGCCGTTGTCATCGCGGATCTTTTTGCATGATGAGCATATGGGAAGCAAGCCCTTGAGTACCTTGATATGATCAATATGTTCCTCGAGTTCCCTTGTTCTTTTCCGGACCTTGTCTTCAAGGGTTTCGGCCAGTTCCACATTCCGGTCCAGTTCGTCCTGGGTTCTTTGCAGGGCATTGTTGGTGATCAGGCCGTTGAAATAAGACAGGCAGAAAAGAATGATCAGGGTGATGAGAACATTTAAAAAATTGGATATGTGATTGAATTGAATTTCAGGGCGAATGTAGGGATGGACAATAAAGAAATTGATGGTGATGACCCCGAGAAAAAACAGGGACGCTGCCAAAAGCACCTCTTTGCGGGCAAACATTGCGGTAAAACCAATAACGGCCAGGACAAGCACCAGAAAACTGTTGAATCCCGTTTCTATCTGGACGCTTGTCTTTGCATAAATCCCCAGAACCACCAATAAAGACCCAATAACCACATTCATGTAAACGGCTGTCTTATATCGGTTCTGTTTGATCAGCACGATTCCCGATAGCATTGCGCAGATAAACGCCACATCAATGGTGCCGATGAGCAAAAAACGCTGCGGTTCGTATCTGTAGGCATTGTAAATGAGATAGGCCAGGGTAACAGGAATAAGAATCATCTGAATCCAGAGCAATACGTGGGCCTTTTGTTGAGTGACAAAAGGGGCGTCCTCATAGGTGCCGAGAAAATAGGCTTTCACTGATTTTGAACACCGCGATTCGAAAAAGTATTGAAAAAACAATATAATATAAAACTACATTTTGGTCTTGGCACTACCATGTATTTCAATTTCCAGCTTATTTGACCTCTTTTATAGTAGGCGGTAGTGCAACCTTTACAGCTTGAAAGATTTTACCACAATGCCCTTTGCATTGACTGCGAATCATAAAACGAGCGCCTCCTTCCTCTATCTCTATCTGCTTGAGCGCCCGGAGGTCCTGCTTGATGTCCGACCATTCGAACTGGTGCCCGGCACCGGCCAGGCGCTGCTCCAACTCTTTTCTGAGCACAAGCGCCAGAAAACTGCAAAAAACATGGCCGGCGATATTGGCATCGTTTTGATGATATACCGGCCGCGTCTCCAGCATGGACTTCATATCCCGGAAGACCCGCTCCACCTGCCACAACTC
>JBNJEA010000011.1:0-38317 GCA_051745395.1 Thermodesulfobacteriota bacterium
GCCACGAAGTAGCCGCTGTCGTGCCGGTCAATCAGTCCGATATGGGAAAGGGAATGGTCGGTGTTATTCAGATAATCGCCGGTGTTTAACACCATGTTGGAGGATACCACGGATGCGGCCGGCAGGTGAAACAGCCCCTGGCCGGGCGTCGAGCCTTCGCCGTTGGGGGCATGGTGGACCACCGCAAGGATTTCATTGTTTTCATGCAGATCCACGTCGCCTAAAATACCCGAACAAAATCGCTGCCGGCCGTGGAGCTCGGTGCCGGCCAGCACCAGGGGGGCAAAACCGCCCTGTTCGTAGTCCAGGTAGAGTCCGTGTCCGTAATGGGCCGGCGGCTGGCCGCCCGAGGCCTTGTTGCCCGCCACGATGTTGACGGCGATATTGCCTTGGTCGTTGACGTCCATGGCATGAAACTGGCCGACAATGCGGTCGTCGGGCAGGGTCTGGTCAGTCAGCAGGGCCGTGCGCTCCCATTCGATGCGCGGCTTGGACCCGGAAAAATCCACGCCGAGCTGAAAAATGCCGCCCCGGTTTTCGATATTGCGGGCATCAAATGTCAGGATGTTGTTGTTACTGATATGGGCCGTGCCGTAAAAATAATCGATCAGCAGAGAATCGGCGCCGTTTCCGGCGGCCTGCCCCGTGCTTTTGATCCGGTAAAACCGGTAGCCGTTGGGCAGAGCCGTATAGCCGCTGGAACCCGAACCGTTGCAGCCGAACGTGGTGGTTAGCATGACACCGCCGATGGAGCCGGCCAAGAACTTCAAAAAATCGCGCCTGTTCGATTTGTGCATAGCGGTTCCTTTGCTGGACTGTTGACATGAGGGTTTTTACCCCGGGGTGAAATTTGTGTTTTTTGAGTGCCGAGTATTGCAATGGACCTAAATATGGTAATCGACGCTTTGCCGGAAATCTTTAGCGCTGTTTTTCAAGGTGCAGGACAGGCAGTCGCTGATGACGGCGAAAACAGGTCGGAAAAACAGACCTTTTGAAACCTCCGGTTTTCTGATTAGATTTATTTCAATCGGAATCGAAATCGAAAAACAGTGGACGGGTCCATTCAACAGGATTGCAGCAGCATAAGGGTGAACATGGTGGCATTTAAAATTCGCGCGGCGTTAGCTATCGGCCTTTTTCTCTTCCCCTTGATCGTTTACGGTGGATCGCCGTCGGCTTTGACGGCGGCGGGAGGCTCTGCCGCTTCCGGCGAAACGATGGATGCCGGTCGGAAAGCCGAAGATCCGCCCTATACTGCGGCGGTAACGTCGGGATGGCGGCTGCGATTCGGGCCGGGAGACCGGCTGTATGAAACCTATATCGCCAATCCCATGCGGCCGGTGTTCGCGTTCAACAGCATTTCCGTGAAGGATTCTGATCTGCCGGATGCGGGCGACAGGCGTTTTTTGCTCAAACTCGGTGGGCGAAAGGGGTTTTTGCGCCTCCACCGCGCCGGCCGGCCGGACAGCGGTTTTCAGTTCGACCTGCAGGCGGCCTTTCTGGGGATGTTTGACCGGGAGAACTCCCTGGACAACATCGGCTGGAGCGGGCTGTACGGGGCGCAGGTCAACTGGGCAAATGGTAGCGGGCTGGCGTTTAAACTGGCCCTGGAGCACGATTCCAGTCACGTGGGCGATGAGTACATCGAACGTACCGGCAGAAAGCGGATTAACTACACCCGGCAGGAGTACGTTTTCGGCGCAAGTTTCCATCATTTTACGTACTGGCGGATTTACGGGGATGTCGGCCGTGCTTTTGACCTGCGCAACCCGGCGGTTCAGGAAAAATGGCGCGCCCGGGGCGGCGTGGAGTTCGAGGCCGACGAGCTGTTCTGGAATGACAGCGCCGGCTTCTATGCGGCCGTGGATTTCAACGCCTACGAGGAAAGCGACTGGGATGCCGATGTCACCGCCCAGGCCGGGCTTGTCGTGCCCATCGAAACCCTGGGCCATACCTACCGCATCGGCTTGCACTACAGAGACGGCCGCTCGGTGATCGGCGAGTTTTCCCAGTTCAACGAAACCTATTACGGAATCGGGTTCTGGTTGGAGATCTAAACCGCACGTTGACTTTATGCGTATTTTGTGGGGGGAGCTGGCGGCCTGGTTTTAATGGTTGTTCGAATCGCTGCGCAGCAGATCGTGCAGCCTTGTACAGCGGTGATGGAAATTGTGGTGATCCAGGTTGCGGGGCCTTTCCAGATCGACATTCACCACGTCTTTGACCCGCCCGGGGGCTTTTTCCATGACGATCACCCGGTCGGCCAGGGTGACGGCTTCGCGCACATCGTGGGTGACAAAAACGATGGTGTGGGACAAGGTTTGCCACAGGCGCAGCAGCAGCTGGTGCATCTCTTCGCGGGTCTGGGCGTCTAAGGCCGCAAAGGGTTCATCCATGAGCAAAATTTCCGGCTCCAGGATCAGCACCCGGGCCAGGGCCACCCGTTGTTTCATGCCGCCGGAGATCTCGGCGGGCAGGTAGTCGCCAAAGGCGGAAAGCCCCACCAGTTCCAGGAACCGGTCCACCATCTCACGGCGCGCATGGCCCCGCCGGGCCATGCCTTTTCCCTTTAACCCGAAGGCGATGTTTTCCGCCACGGTCAGCCACGGAAACAGGGCGTCTTCCTGAAACACCACGCAGCGGTCCGGTCCGGGACCGGTTACGGGCCTGCCGTGCAGCAGCACACTGCCGGCACTCGGTTTCAAAAAGCCGGACAGGATCTTTAAAAGCGTGGTCTTGCCGCAGCCGCTCGGCCCCAGGATGCAGATCATTTCCCCGGCCTGCACGTCAAAGCAAATGTCGTCGAGCACCGTCAGAAAGGAATGGTTGGCCCGAAATACCCGGCCGAGGCCCTGGAGTTGCAGAATCGGCGCTTTTTTTTCCCGGGGTTGGCGTTGTTGAGGGGATATGACCTTGAATTTGGACTTCATGCCGATCTCCGGGCGCTTTTAAAGCATAGTTTCATGCCGGCGGTCAGCAGCTGGTCGGACAACCTGCCGATCGTGGCAATAATGATAATGCCGACGATGATAATGTCAATCCGGCCCACCATGCGTGCATCCATGATCACCGCCCCGAGACCGTTGGCCACCCCGGTGAGCTCGCCGAGTACCAGGTAGGCCCATGAAATGCCCAGTCCCAGCCGCAGACCGGAAATCAGGGCGGGCATGGCCGAAGGCATCAAAATGGCAAATGTGCCCCGCAGCCGCCGGATGCCCATCATGGCCCCGGCCTGCAGCAGCACGGGGCTGACCTGGCGCACGCCGCTTGCCGCGTTGATGTAGATGGGGAAAAAGGCGGCCAGGGCCACCAGGAACACGGTGGTTTCAAGGCCGATGCCGAACCAGACCAACGCCAGCGGCAGCCAGCAGATGCCCGGCACCGCCCGGATGCCGTTGACCGTCGTGGAAAGCAGTCCTTCGACTGCCGGCAGTCGGCCGGACATCACCCCCAGGAGAATGCCTAAAGCGGAGGCCGCGGCAAATCCCACCGCCACCCGGACCAGGCTTGCTGCGGCATCTGCTGCAAAACGGCCGGCATACATGCCGTCCTGCGGATTGCCGAAAATATAGGCATAGCCGGTCTTTAAAATTTCGGCCGGATGGGGCAGCAGGTACGCCGGCAGCAGTCGGCATTCGGCGACCCCGAACCATCCGGCAATAAATACCGCCGGTATGATCCACGGCAGCACGCGATTGAACCCGTAATCCGATTGACGTCCGTCCTTCATAAAAATTCTGTTCCACCTAAATTGAGCCCCGTAGGGTGGATAAGCGGCAGCGCATCCACCCATTATTCCAGTTCGGCGCTGACCTGCTTGACAATCGACAGGTCAAATAATTTTTCATAATCCGGCTGCCGGCCGATCATGCCCAGCGCCTCCATACGTTTGCCCAGGGCCTTGGTCCGGCCGACAAAGGCCGCATCCATGTGCCAGGCCAGTTCCATGTTGTCCGCGGCTTTTTCCAGGGTGGACTGCGGCGTGCCGAATTCGGCGGCCCGGCCCAGCCACTTGTCCAAATGATTGGTCAAATGCCGGCTGGCTTCGGCGTGGGCGCGGACCAATCGGTAGACCTGCTGCCGGTGATTTTCCAGAAAGTCCCGGGTGACGATCATGCCGGCGTTGATGGTGCCGATGGATTGCCCGTAGTAGGGATAGGACAGGATCTTGCCGTAGCCTTTTTCAACGGCAATGCTGGGAAACGGCTCGCCGGATAAAAAGCCGTCGATGCTGCCGCCGGCCAGGGCGGTGCCCATGTCGAAAAAGTCCACCCGCATCAGGTGTACGTCGGTGCGCGGAAAAAGCCCGTTTCGCCTCAGGGTTTCGCGCAGCAGGATCTCGTGCATGGTACCGGGGACATAACCGATTTTCTTGTCTTTGAGATCGGAAACCTTTTCAATGCCCGCATCTTTTCTGACCACAAACGCCGAGCACTTGTTGCAAAGGGCGGCGACTATCACCACCGGCTGTCCCATGGACGCCGAGTGGATGGCATGGGCGATGGTGGTGCCGCACATGTCGAGGCTGCCCGCAAGAAGCGCGCTCTTCTGATCGGCCGGATTGGTAAACGGGTAAACGGTCACCTCATGGTTTTGCGGGAGAAAGTCCCCGTAGAAAAACGGCTGGATGGTCTGGGCGGTCTTCCATGTTCCGACATTATAATTTTGGGCAGTCGCCCACGAGGCGCCGACGGTCATCAGCCAGATAAAGGCAACAGCCAGAACGACGGGTTTCATGTGGCATTGCATAGGGACACCCCTTTCAAAAGCAATTCGACGGCCGCATGGGATCCATCTCCATTTCCCGGTGGATCTGCTGGGTCATCCGAAGCGGCTTTCCCCGGCCGCCGTCGACCTGTTCGGCGCCGTCGCGCGGGTTTGACCCGACTTCCGGGAAAAACAGGTTGGCCCCGGCCATCAGCGAGGCCGTGTGGGGTTCATGTGTGCAGTGCGCCCTGGGCACATCGCCCATGACCAGGCGGCTGACCGCCACCATCTTGGCCATTTCCAGCTCGGAGATCATGCCGTATTGTTCCATGGGCGAGCCTTCAAAGTTAATCCGCCGCATCACCCCGCTGTAGGTGGCCCCGTATCGCCGGGCGAGAAACATCAGGTCCACGATTTCCCCGATGTCGTGTTCCGGGCCCACCGGTTCCACGCAGTTCATCCAGCGAAGGCCCACCTCCTGTAACACCTGGATGGTCTGAATGCGCTTGCGGACAATAAAGGGCGTGTCTTTTCCCTCTCCCAGCCGGACGGCATGATAGGCGCCTGAAAAGCCGGCCTCAAGCAACTGTTCGCCTTCTTTGTGGGTAATGTCGCGCGTATTGGCCACAAGCGGCACCGACACGGTGTTTTTCAACTGCCGGCCCACTTCCAGCAGCTTCTGAAAGGAGTAGGTGCCGGTGGTCATGATGTTTAACGCATCGGCGTGGTTCTCCTCCCCGATTTTCGCCCAGTTGAGGATGTCGTCCATCGGGAACTCGATATTTTCCGTAAAAATTCCGGCGGATTCCGTCAGCGAGCAAAAGGTGCAGTTAAAAGGGCACGGTTCCACGTTAACACCGATGTGGAAATGGTTTTCCCCCTTGTTGTGAAATAGCGTCCGCGTCATTATGTTGGCCGTCTGCATCAGCGCATAGGTGTCGGCCGAGTGCAGTTCAAGGTGCATCAGTTCCATGGCCTCTTCGCGCAAGATGCCGCCGAAGTCCGCGCCTTTTTCCAGGATCTTTTCAATTTTCGGAGAAATCTGCCAGCTCATAAACCTCCAATTCCGCAGCATTTAGGTGATAATTGCCGCATCGACGCCTATTGTATAGGCAAAATGGGTTCATGCTTCAATCTTATTCTGCAAAGACAGGGGGTAACACATAAATATAGGACCAAAATAACAGGTAAATTCGAAATGTCGAATGATCGGATTGAAGTTGAAACCCTGCGGGTATTTTTTTGGGGCTACAGCAGGTTGCTGGCCAGTTCCGCCAGCTCGGACCGTTCGCCTTTTTCCAGAGTGATATGGGCGTAGAGCTTCTGGCCCTGCATCTTTTCGATCAGGTAGCTCAAGCCGTTGGACTGGCTGTCTAAGTACGGGTGGTCGATCTGGAAGACGTCGCCGGTAAAGACCATCTTGGTGCCTTCGCCGGCGCGGGTGAGAATCGTTTTGACCTCGTGGGGCGTCAGGTTCTGGGCCTCGTCGACGATAAAAAAGATTTTGACCAGGCTGCGGCCCCGGATGTAGGAAAGCGGGGCGATCACCAGTTTTTCCTCGTCGAGCAAATCCTTGATTTTGCGGTGCTTGACGTCTTTTTCGGCAAACTGGTTCTGGATGACCGAGAGGTTGTCGTATAACGGCTGCATGTAGGGGTCGAGCTTGGAGGAAATATCGCCCGGAAGGTAGCCGATGTCCTTGTTGCTCAACGGGATGACGGGGCGGGCCATGAAAATCTGCCGGTAATGGTGCCGGGCCTCCAGGGCGGCGGCCAGGGCCAGCAGGGTTTTGCCGGTGCCCGCTCGGCCGGACATGCTGACCAATTCGATGTTGGGGTTGGTCAGGGCATCCAGGGCAAACGTCTGCTCGGCGTTTCGCGGCAGGATATGGTAGGCGTCGGTTTTGTCAACGCGGCGGATTTTCTGCGAAACCGGGTCGTAGGTGGCCAGGGCCGATTTCTTGTGGCTTTTTAGGATAATGTATTCGTTGGGCACCAGCGGCTGCTCGCTTTCGAGTTCCTCGGCTTCGGTCTCATAGGGGGGCTGATACATCCGGTCGATCAAATCCGAGGTCACCGCTTCCTCGACCCGCTTGCCCGAATAGAGGGTGTTGATGTCGCGCACATGGTCGCTGGTATAATCCTGGGCCACCAATCCCATCGATTTGGCCTTCATTCGCAGGTTGACATCCTTTGTGACCAAAATGATTTCGGTGTCCGGCTTTTGCTTGGCCAGCTGGTAGGCGGTGTTTAGGATGTGGTGATCGTGTTTCTGGCTGGAGAAATTGAGCATCAGATCGTCGTGGAACTGCTGTTCAAGCTTGATAGCGATCTTTCCGGATTCCGGTCCGATGGAGACCCCTCCGTCAAACAGGCGGCCGCCGCTCAGCGAATCCAGGGTCCGCACGAATTCCCGGGCATGGAAATTTAAGGTATTGTTGCCCTTTTTAAACTGATCGAGCTCCTCGAGCACGGAAATGGGCACCACGACGTCATTGTCATCAAAGTGATGGATACAGGAGCTGTCATGTAAAATGACGTTGGTATCTAAAACAAAACACTTCTTCGAGGCACTGGCGGGCGGGGTACTCATGGCGGGCAAGCTCCTTTGAAAAAAACAGAAAATGAAAGCAATAGTCGTGTCAGACCATAAAACTCCAGAGAATGCCCGCCCCCACGGCCGAGCCGACCACGCCGGAGACATTGGGGGCCATGGCGTGCATCAGCAAAAAATTGGTGGAATCTTCGGCCTGGCCCACCATCTGGACGACGCGGGCGGAATCCGGCACCGCGGAAACCCCTGCGGCGCCTAAGAGCGGGTTGATTTTGGATTTGAGAAACAGGTTCATGATTTTGGCAAACAGCAGTCCGGCGGCGGTGGCGACACAGAAAGACAATGCCCCGAGGATGAAGATGCCGATGGATTTGCCCGTCAAAAAGACATCGGCCTGGGTGCTGGCCCCGACGGTCAGGCCTAAAAGAATGGTCACCGAATCGATGATCGAAGTGCGCGCCGCCTGCGCCAGTCGTTCGGTGACAACGGCTTCTTTCAAAAGGTTGCCCAAAAACAGCATGCCCAGCAGCGGCAAGGCGGCCGGGGCGATAAAACAGCAAAGCAGAACCGCGATAATCGGGAAAATCAGTTTTTCCCTTTTCGATACCTCCCGCGGTTCTTCCATACGGATCAACCGTTCCCTGCGGGTTGTGAAAAGACGCATGATCGGCGGCTGGATCACCGGCACCAGCGCCATGTAGGAATAGGCCGCCACGGCGATGGGGCCGATCAATTCCTGGGCCAGCTTGGCGGTCAAAAAGATGGCCGTGGGCCCGTCGGCCCCGCCGATAATGCCGATGGATGCGGCTTCATTCGGTGCAAATCCCAGTGCCAGCGCCCCGAGGAAGGTAATAAAGATCCCGCACTGGGCGGCGGCGCCGAGCAGCATGAGCACCGGCCGGGCCAGCAGGGTGGAAAAATCGGTCATGGCTCCGATGCCCATGAAAATAAGGGGGGGATAAATGCCCTGGGTGACGCCGAAATACAGATAGTGCAGCACGCTGTTGGGCTCGTAAATGCCCAGTCCCATTCCCTCGAAGACCGGGATGTTGCCCAGCAGGATCCCGAATCCGATTGGGACCAGCAAAAGGGGCTCGTAATGCTTGGCAATACCTAAGTATATAAATAAAATACCGACGGCGAGCATAATAAAGTTGCGGTAATCCGCCAGCGCGAAACCGGTGTTGGCCAAAAAGTCGATAAACAGGTCCATGGCGTTAAGCGTTGCCCCCTTTGAAAAGCCCCTCAAAGGCCTCGGGGTTCCATCGGAAAAACCCTTTGCCGTCGGAAACGATCAGGTGGTTTACGATCAAGTGGCTTGCCTTTGAATGAGGGTGTTCGATGCCGGAGATTTCCGCCTTCCGGATCAATTCCGGAAGGGCGAAGGGCTCGCCGATGGCCTGGATCAGCAGGCGGAACTTGCGGGCCGATTCGTATAAATTGTCCACATACTCGATGGACACTGTTTCTTTTTCGGTTTTTGGCTCCATTTCCGCCGGTGTGGCCGAAGGAAAGGTTTTGCGGGCTTTGCTGAAGTATGTCCTGCGGTTGTCCCAGATAGAAAGCACCTTATGGAGTTGGGAAATAATGAGCGCAAGCATCACCAGGACGCTAAACACGATGGTGACCCCCACTGCCGCCATGGCGAATCCGTTATAATGGTGGATGGCTTCAATGCCTGTCACTTCGCTACCCTCCTGCAAGCCGGACAGACCGTGGGGTCAAAAACGTTTTGCCTTTTAAAACGCATTTGTCGGCATTTATTCAATTGGCGGCCTTTTGTGGATGATTTCGATGATTTTTTTTACCATCTTTTCTCCCAGCGCGGCGTTGTTCTGGATCAGTTCCAGAAAACGGGCCCCGGGTATCGACAGGACTTCCCCGTCGGTCAGGGCGGTGACACTGGCCGTGTATTCAAACGGGGTGATCACCGCAGACCATCCCATGATATCGCCTTTTTCCTTTAATGTAACGGCCCGGCCGTCTTCGTAATGGATCATGAAATGTCCGCGCAGGAGAATAAAAAGCGTATGGGCCCGGTCTTTTTGCCGTATCAACTGCTCGCCTTCGATTAACCACAGATGATGGAACAGGGGATAGACTTCCGCCCATTGCTCGGCGGACAATTGCCTGAACAGTTCGAATTGCTTGATTTCGGCGGTGTTTAAATGATGCATGGGTTTTTTTGTATAAAGCCAGTGCCCCGGGGCAACCGGAGGAAACCGTGCCGGTTGTCAATCGTGTCTGTCACAACTTTTATAACCAAAATCGCCGGGACTTTCTATGATTTTTTACTTTTTCCGCAATCAACAGCAGTCCGCCGACTGCGGCCAGTCCGCCGCTGATGGCAAACAAATTGCCGGCGCCGATTTTTTCGAAGAAATAGCCGCTGCCGAAGGTGCCGACCATGATGCCCAGGCCGTAGGTGACCGCGTTGTTGACCGCCTGGCCCAGGGTCTTGGCCGCCGGCGGGGTGAGCTTGTCGATGTAGAGGATGCTGGCCACGTGAAACGCGCCGTAGGAAAATGCGTGAAAGAGCTGGGTAAAAAGGATCATGGCCGGCGATTCGACCCCGGATAAAATCAGCCACCGGGCCGCGGTGATGGCAAAGGCCACGATGAGCACGTTTT
The DNA here is from genome assembly GCA_051745395.1 of Thermodesulfobacteriota bacterium. Classification (GTDB taxonomy): domain Bacteria; phylum Desulfobacterota; class Desulfobacteria; order Desulfobacterales; family Desulfosalsimonadaceae; genus JBNJEA01. The sequence continues at coordinate 9,891 of JBNJEA010000011.1, forward strand.
CATGGGAAAACCGGGCAAAGATCCGGGCGGAGTTGAACATGACCGCGATTTCGGCAATGGCGGCCAAAGCCCAGGCAAAGCCGATAAATGTGCTGTGGTACCCGAGGTTTTCCAGGTGGATCGAAAAAAAACCGTAATAGGCGCCGTGGGAGGCCAGCATCAAAAAGGCGCAAAACAGAAAGGTCAATACCCTGGCATTGAAAAGGGCCCGGGCGCCGGCGGTAAAGCGCGCCTGCTGCTGCGGTGCGGTCTGCGGCATTTGGGTGGCCGCAAAGGACTGCAGGATCAATCCGGCCAGGATGAGCACCAGGATGACGGCCGCCGAAGTCATGTCGATGACCCGGCCGACGATCATGACAAAACCGATAAAGCTGATCGAGCCCCAGACCCGCAGCCGGCCGTAATTGCTCTTGTCCCGGTCGAGCAGGTCCATGGAAAACGATTCGAGAAAGGAGATGATCGGGGCGTAGAAGATGCCGTAGCATGCCGTGATGGCAAACATGGCCCAGAAATCGGTGGTGGTCATATAAAGCGACCAGACGGCCGCGCTGGCGATGACGGAAAAAATGAAAATCGGCCGCCGGATATTGTACCGGTCGGCCAGCGCCCCCCAGATCAGGGGAAACAGTGCCGTGGCCATGGTGCGCAGCGCCGAGAGCGTGCCGATCTGAAAACCCGAAAAATCAAGATGATAGCAGTACAGGTTGAAATAGGGCAGGTAGATGCCCAAAATGCCGAAATACAGGAAGTAATGAGTGCTTAATATCCATTTGACGCGGGATGAGGCCATATGCTTTGCAATAGTAACGGACCGGCAATTCGGTTAGATGGATATCGGTTCCCTGTCCTGCATTGACTCCGGCGGCTCGGTCTGGTTGCCCAGCATGATGGCCAGCCACCGGGTTTCGGTGTTGCTTTCCAGGGCGATTTTAAAAATCATGGTCAACGGCACCGAAAGCAGCATGCCCACCGGGCCGAGTACCCAGCCCCAGAACACCAAAGAAAGAAAGACCACCAGGGTGGATAGCCCGAGGCCGCTGCCCATCAGGCGGGGTTCTATGAAGCTGCCGAGCACGACGTTGACCCCGAGATAGCCCAATCCCGTAAAAAAAGCCGCCCATGCCCCCAATTGGACCAGGGCCATCAGCACGGCCGGCACAGCGGCGATAATGGAGCCGATATTGGGGACATAGTTGAGCAAAAACGCCAGCAACCCCCACAGCAGCGCATAATCGACGCCGAGCAGTAAAAGCCATGCCCAGATCACAATACCGGTGATGACGGAAAACAGGGTCTTTAATGCCAGGTACCGGTTAACGCTTTTGGTAAACCGGCCGAAGTTGCTCAGCGATTTTTCCGGGTCCTTGAAGGCCGAGCGGATCTTGGCGGGCATGTCGGCGGCTTCGAGCAAAATGAAGATAACCGTGATCAGGATCAGAAAGGCGTTGGTCAATACGCTGCCCAGCCCGGTCAATGTCCGGGCGGCCATCTGCATGGCCACGCTGGGGTCAAAGTACTGCCGAAACATCCGTTCGGAGACATCGACGCCTTGCTTCTGCAGCCATTGAATCAGCGTGGCGGACTTGTTGAGCAGCCGTCTTTCATAGCCGGGCAGTGCATTGGTAAAATCGTTGACCGAGCCGCTGACGAATTTGACCAAAAGCGCCCCGATGGCCACAATAATGGCCATGATGCAGAGGATGGCAAAAAATTTGGGCACGCCCCTGTTTTGCAGCCAGAACAGCGGCGGCGTGGAAATGATGGCGATAAATATGGAAAGCAGAAAAGGCACCAGCACGCCGGCCGAGGCGCGCATGCCGGCGACGATGACCACGAAACAGGCCGCGGCGATCAAAAAGCGGATTTGGGGGCTGGAATCGGTTTGCGTATCCATGGGGCCTCGTCAATTGTCATAACATCATGTTATTGTCTTACACCGAAATTGAAAATCGCTCCATTTCCGACCGTGATGAAAACAACCGTTTTATTTTGGTATCAGATCCGGTGGTGCCGGGCAAGCGTTGTTTGTTGCTCCATTTCGGTTGCACTTGACAATCCGGCGGGTTTCACTTATAGCCCAAACGTATGAACCCGCCGGACGAACCGGTTGCGCAGAAGCGCTTTCAGGTGATTTCGGATTGGTTTTATACGGAGGCATCCGGCGGGGGCGGGAGGATTGTAAGGCCTCTTGTCAAATTTGATTCAAGGAGTAACATGATGATACGAAAAGCCATGATGTATGGCATGCTTTTGGCCGTATTGATCACGGCAATGGGCGCACAGTCCGCCTTTGGTGAGTCCGCAGCGCCCCTGGCGGTGATTGAATCGCCGACTCACGATTTTGGCGCAGTCTATGCCGGCGAAAAGATTCTTCATACATTTGAAATCCGCAACGAGGGGGATGCGCCGCTGAAAATCGAAAAGGTAAAAACCGGGTGAGGGTGTGCCACGGTCGAAAGCGTCGACCGGATCCCGCCGGGTGAGGCGGGAAAGATCAAACTCAGGGTTTCCACCAGTATGTCGAGCCGCGATCACCGGACTTCCAAGTCGGTGACGGTGATGACCAATGATCCGAAACACCCGGCAGTCGGGTTAAAGATCACCGGGCAGGTCAAGGCGTTTGCCCGTATTGAGCCAAGGCGGGTGTCGCTGGTCGGTACTGAAGGAGACGTGGCGGAAAAAACCGTGCGGATTATCCCGAAAACGGAAAAGCCGTTCCAGGTCGTCAAGGTTCGGGCCATGCGCGGCTCAGATATTTCCTACCGGCTGGAAGCCATCCGGGATGCCGGGGAAAAAGGCTACGCCCTGCACGTGAAAAATACCCGGAGTCGGCCGGGTCGGTATTACGACAAGATTTTTTTGGAAACCGACAGCAAGATCGCCGAAACGATTCCTATCATCGTCTCCGGACACATTCGGCCGGAAAAAGCACAGAAAAAGGAAAGGCAGTAGCGCCATGGCCACGTTCAAGGTCATCACATTCGATTGCGACGGCGTCATGTTCGAAACAGAAGCGGCCAACCGGGCCTATTACAATGCCATCCTGGCCCACATGGGCCGGCCGCCCTTAAGCGGTGACGAGTTTGCCTACGCCCAGATGCAGACTGTTGACAATGCCCTTGCCATGCTGTTTCCGGAAAAAGCCGACTATGATGCCGCCCAGGCCTATCGGCGGCAAAACGGATACGGTCCCTATATCAAGTACATGGAAATCGAGCCGGACCTGGTTGATTTGCTTGTGGCGCTGCGGCCGCATTGCCGGCTTGCGGTGGCCACCAACCGGTCCGACACCATGAACCGGGTGCTGACCACCCACGGCATTGATTTTTACTTCGACCGGGTCGTGACGGCCCTGGATGTAAAAAACCCCAAGCCCGCGGCGGACCCGTTGATTGCCGTCTGCGACCATTTCGGGGTGGATGCCGGCGAGATGCTGTATATCGGCGATTCAAGCGTGGATGAAACCGCTGCCAGAGCCGCCGGCGCCTGCCTGGCGGCCTATCGGAACCCGGATCTGGACGCCGACTATCATATCCGGCAGCTGCGGGAGGTCAAGGCGATCCTGGGGCTTTAGACAATCCGAACCGGATGAATTGGCGACAACGCGATCCATCACGCACGGTGTATCTTGCATGACAGACGACCAGCGCATCTATCTCATCGACGGCAGTGCCTACATTCACCGGGCCTTTCATGCCATCCGCAGCCTTTCCACCTCCCGGGGGTTTCCCACCAATGCGATCTACGGCTTTGCCCGGATGCTGATCAAGCTTATCAACGAGAAAAATCCCGCCTACGCCGCCATGGTATTCGATAGCCGGGGGCCGACCTTCCGGCATGAACTGTATGCCGACTACAAGGCCAACCGGCCGGAAATGCCAGAGGACCTGTCGGTGCAGATCCCGTACATCAAAAAGATCACCGAAGGCTTTAACCTGCCGGTTTTTGAAAAGGCCGGCTATGAAGCCGATGACCTGATCGGCACCCTGGCCAGACAGGCCGAAGAAGCCGGCTACGAGGTTGTCATGGTCACCGGTGACAAGGACTTTGTCCAGTTGATCACCGATCATGCCATCATTTGGGACCCCATGAAGGACGAGATGATGGACAGGGCCATGATCCGGGAAAAGCGGGGTATCGAGCCGCACCAGATGATCGACGTCCAGGGGCTTTCCGGTGATGCGTCGGACAATATCCCCGGTGTGCCGGGCATCGGCGATAAAACGGCGGTCAAGCTGATTGCCGCCTACAGCAGCATGGAGGCGTTATACGACCGCCTGGATGAAATCACGGGGAAAAAACAGCGACAAACCCTTGAAGCCCATAGAGATCAGGCGTTTTTGAGCCGGGATCTGGCGAAAATCGAGCGGGACGCCCCGGTTGCTTTCGACCCGGCGGCCCTGGAAATGCAGGCACCGGACAACAACAAGCTGGCCGTGTTGTTTAAGGAACTCGAGTTTCGCCAGTTGCAGCAGGCCTACCCGCAGACGGCCGATCTTTCCGGGAAAAAATACCAGGCGGTGACCGATTCGGCGGCCCTGGCGGCGCTGATCGACACCTTGACCGCGGCCGGCCGTTTTGCCATCGATACCGAAACCACAGCCCTTTCCCCGATGGAAGCGCAACTGGTGGGCCTGTCCTTTTCCGTAACACCGGATGGCGCCTATTATGTGCCCTGCGGCCACAATCCGGAGACGGCCGGGGCGCAGTTGGAGCGGGGGGAGGTTTTAAAGCGCCTTAAACCGATACTCGAAGACCCCGCCTTTGAAAAAGTCGGCCAGAACATCAAGTACGACTGGATCGTGCTGCGGCGCCACGGCGTCGACCTGGCCGGGGTGGTCTTTGACACCATGATCGCCTCCTACCTGTTAAACCCGGAAAAGCGCGCCCACAATCTGGAGCAGATCGCCCTGGATTTTCTGGATCACAAGATGATCGCCTATGATGACGTCATCGGGGTCGAAGGCGAAAAGGGCGCATCCTTTGCCGATGTGCCCGTGGATGCCGCCACGGTCTATGCCTGCGAAGACGCCGACATCACCCTGGCCGCCAGTCGCAAATTTGCGCCCATGCTCGAATCCGCGGGCCTGACGCCGCTGTTTGATACCGTGGAGGTGCCGCTGATCCCGGTGCTGGTCAACATGGAAACCGCCGGCATCCGGGTCGACAGCGCGCAATTGAAGGCCATGTCCGCCGATCTGGCAGATGAGCTGGCGCAGCTGGAAACCGGGATCTGCGAAATGGCCGGCGAAGAATTCAATATCAACTCCTCCCGGCAGCTCGGGCGGATCCTGTTTGAAAAGCTGGGGCTGCCCCGTCAGAAGAAAACCAAGAAAAAAACCGGTTATTCCACCGACGTGGAGGTGCTGACCGCGCTGTCCATGCATCACGACCTGCCGGCCCAAATCCTGCGGCACCGGATGCTGTCCAAGCTGAAATCCACCTATGTGGATGCCCTCTTTGAACTGATTCATCCGGAAACCGGCCGGGTCCACACCTCGTTTAACCAGACGGTGACCGCCACGGGGCGGCTGAGCAGCTCCAACCCCAACCTGCAGAACATTCCCATCCGCACGGAAGCCGGCCGCGACGTGCGCCGGGCCTTTATCCCCGAAGACGGCTGGTATTTCGTGGCCGCCGATTATTCCCAGGTCGAGCTGCGCCTGCTGGCCCACTATGCCGGGGATGAAAAGCTCATCTCCGCCTTTGCAAACGATGAAGACATCCATGCCCGCACCGCGGCCGAGGTCTTTATGGCCGATCCGGCCATGGTCACCCCCGAACTGCGCCGGCAGGCCAAGGTGATTAACTTCGGCATCATCTACGGCATGGGGGCCTATTCGCTGTCGAAGGAGCTCGGCATTTCCCAGAAGATGGCCAAAACCTACATCGACAACTATTTTTTCCGCTACAGCGGGGTCCGGGCCTACATGGACGAGACCCTGGAACAGGCCCGGCAGACCGGGCAGGTGGCAACAGCTTTGGGCCGCATCCGGTATTTGCCCGATATCAACAGCAAAAACCACAACACGCGGGCCTTTGCCGAACGTACGGCCATCAATATGCCCATCCAGGGCACGGCCGCCGATCTGTTGAAACTGGCCATGATCCGCTTGGATGCGGCGCTTTCAGACAAACGGCTCCGTTCGGCCATGCTGTTGACCGTTCATGATGAGCTGGTGTTCGAAGTGCCGCCCGAGGAGGTGGAAACGGTCAAGGCGCTGGCAGCCGGGATCATGGAAAACATCTGGGATTTGAAAGTTCCGCTGAAGGTCAACGTCGATGTCGGCCAAAACTGGGCCGAGGCGCATTGAAAAAGTCCGCCTTTTGACCCTGCCCGTGTCCGGGAGCTCTTGGCTGCCGGGAGGCGGGTAAAAGGGGACTTTCTCGCTCAAAAGTCTTTTGCCGGCCCGGGCCCTTTACCGCTAAATTTCTCAGAGCCTGTTTAAAACGTCCTCTTTTGACCAATTTCGGCGTCAGGCAAAAAATTATAATCCTCGAAATACTATTGTATTCCTGCGGCTAAAATTTTTCGCCTTCCTTGAACTTGGCCAAAATCGAACATTCTCAAACAGGCTCACACTCGGGCTATCGCCCTCAAACAGTGAGAAATTTTTACGCGGCGCAAAAGGGCCCGGCCTTTCGGCAAAACCCTTTAATTTCGCTCAAAAGCCCCATTTTACCCGCCTCCCGGCAGGGCGACCCTGTACTTTTTCGAAAGGAATAAAAGCAATATGGTTATCCGGAAAACTCCAGTTCTTTTTTATTTCAAGCAATAAGGATTTCGTGAAGATCGGTGGATACCCAAAAAAAGCCCATCGCTTCGTCTGTCATGCCTGCGAAGGCAGGCATGACGACCGGGACGAACTGCTTTTTTTGTTCGGTTTGGGTCTGATGGATACCCGAATCCACTTCGTAAAACCACAACTGGAGTTTTCCGGATAACCGGAAAAGCAAAATCCCTTTGCCTATGGTGTGAGAATATTTGAACTTTTTTGAAAGGCCGGGGACTGAGCAGGCGATGGGGGGCTGCTTTGAGCGATTGTATCTGGAGGCCCGTATGTTTTCTTAGGCGCATCGGGTGGGGGAAGCCCCACCGGATCGAAGTCGGGCCGTTTGGATCGGCACAGTCGTCATTGACATGGCGGGGCTTTGTCGAGCCGAGAAGCGAGAGTGGGGTGGGGGCAGGAATCCCCCGGCCGATGCGCCTTAGAAAACAAGGGCCGGAGGATAAAAGCGAAAAGCAGTGCCCCATCGCCTGCGGCAAGCCGGTTCAGAACCGGAAAAAGAAAAGCCGATCGGCAACGGGCAATTGAAATTGAAAATGATCAATTCCTTGAGCGAGCGCGATCTCTTGGCCGGCCGGTTAGCGCTATTTTTTGCCTGAATCAAAAGCGTCTTTTTCGCCAAAGCCTGCGACCCGGTTCAGCGGAAATCTTGACGAAAAATCCCGGTTTTCATTCGGGCGCTATTTGTCAGGGGATTCAGATCTGTTTGCGGCATCCTCGCGTTTAACCGCCTGCTCCACGGTGGCGTGGATGTTTTTGAAGTGATCGTGAAAGCTCGACGGCGAAATATTTCCCACCTCGATAAATTTGACCACGATTTCCTTGGCGACCTTTAATACGGTTTCATCGGTTGAGCGCATATTGCTGATCCTGTTATGATATTGTTTTCATATAAAATCCGGTCTGTTTATAGCAAATCCCCTTGCGTTGCGCAATCGACTTCTTGACTGTTTTGGCCAACCACTCTATATTGCTGTTTTATTTTTTTACCACAGGCGTGATATTCAATGACAGGTAAATGAATAAAGCGTCGGATGGATGGATTCCACAGCGATGAGGAAAGGCAACACAGGTTGTTGACCGGGGAGCGTTGGCAAATGCTGAAGGATGAATGGAAAAATGTCGGCCGCAATGATCCGTGTCCGTGCGGTTCCGGCAAAAAATATAAAAAGTGCTGCTTGAATAAAAAGACCGATACACCGATCGATTATGCCCAGTGGTACAAACAGAAATACAACATCCGGTTAAAGGAGCCGGCGGATATCGAAGGCATCCGGGCCTCGGGCCGCCTGGTGATCGAGGCGCTAGATCGGGTCGAGGCCGCACTTTGTCCGGGAATGTCCACCGACGAAATCAATACCATCGTGGACGAACTGGCCCAAACCCACGGGGCGGTGCCCGCACCCCTGAATTACCGGGGATTTCCCAAAAGCGTTTGCACCTCGGTCAATGAAGTCATCTGCCACGGCATCCCCGGAAATGACCTCTTGAAAGACGGCGATATCATCAATGTCGACGTGACCTATATCTACAACGGGTATTACGCCGATGCCAGCAAAACCTTTTTTATCGGCACGCCGAGACCGGAGGCCGAAAAAATTGTGCGGGTGACCGCCGAGAGTTTCAAAGCGGCCATGGGGATGCTTGCGCCGGGCCACACCATCGGCGATATCGGATGGGCCATCCAGCAGCATGCCGAAAGCCAGGGGTGTTCGGTGGTGCGCGAGTTCGTGGGCCACGGCGTGGGCTTTGACTTTCATGAACCGCCGCAGGTGCCCCATTTCGGCAAAAAAAGACAGGGCATTGCCCTGGTGCCCGGCATGGTCTTTACGGTCGAGCCCATGATCAACCTCGGCCGGCCCGGTCTGTATCTCGCCGATGACGGCTGGACCGCCATTACCGCCGACCACAAACTTTCCGCCCAGTTCGAACAGACCTTTCTCATTACCGAAGACGGTTATGAAAGCCTGACGCCTTACGCTCTGTAATGGCAGCCATACAAAAGCAGGCAGTGAGCGGGACAATGCCGTCTGCCTGCCGGGTGTATTTTCAGAACCGGTTTTATCGAAAGCGCTCGCTGAAATACCGCCCCGCAATACACATGGCCGATGCGGCGGCGGTAAACTCGATTAACTCCGGCACGGAGATCCGGTCGTTGAAATCCCCGAGATGGGGGCCGGTTTCGATGACGAGGTCGGCTTCGCCTTTTTCCATTTCGGCAATGCGATGCGGTTCAAAGCCCCGGTCGGCCAGAAACGCCTCGAATGCGGCCATACACATTTCCTGCTGGTCGGCTGCGCGCAGCGTTTCGGTCATGTGGCGATCCACGCCGAAGGCATCGACTAACCGGTCGACTGTGTTTTCGATGTTGAGTGGAAAATTTCCTTCAAAGGCCTTTCCGGCAAATCCCTCGTAGTAATTGACGAAAATGGCTTCCATGACCGCTTGTAAGAATTCGCGGTCAAACCGGTGTCGCACGTCCACGGGCTTGCCGTCGGGCTGCAAACCGATTTTTTCGGGGGCCTGATAGCGGAAGTAACTGCCGGCCACCAGTACCAGGCTTAAAATATGGGTGCCCACATGCTGGTAGAGCCGGCGGGGCGGCTCGGAAAACGAAATGAAGTGCTCAAAATCCCGGATGCCGGAGGCACCGATATTGGGATACCGGCAGCTGGCCAGCCAGCGGTCAAGGCGGCCGGCCCGGTGCCATTCATACAGGCCGGCGTCGGTGCGACGTTGCCGCTGGACCCGGTTGTGAAACAGCGGGATGGTGGCCGTATGGATAACGCCTTTGGCGGTCAGTTGCCCGAGCAGACGGGCATTGCGGACCAGTATGGCCTTGAGTTCCGATTGGGGCGGCAGTCGATGGTCGATGGATTCATTGGGATATGTGAAATAGTTCCCCGGGGCGATGAAAGCGGCTGCATAGCATTCGCTGCCGGCCGCAACGCCGGGGGCCACGACCGGCAGGCCCTTTAATCGCAATACCTGTTCGGTTACCGGCTGCGGTACGGCAAAGCGGCAATCGGCGCCCGGACCGTTTTCCATTTTATCGGAAAGATACGTCATCCAGCCGATTTCAGCCGCCAGTTCCGCCACGGCGGAAGCCCTTCCGGCGGTTTTGACCACCAGCAGGCGGCCGTCGGCCAGGGGCAGCACCAGGTTGCGGCCCTTGATATCCGGTGTTTGATCAAACGGCGCCCCCGCCCTGCTCAAAATCGTTTCCCAGCGGCAATCCACGGGTGCGGCAGCCGCTTCATCGGCCGGGGCCGGGCCGCGCAGCTTCAGCGGCAGGGACCCCAGCGCTTCGGCGGCGGCCCGAAACGCAGGGCCGGTGGTGCGGCAAAGCACGTCGAACAAGCTTTGGCGCGCCAGGTCCGCCGTGTCTCGGCAACGGCTGGTGGAGATGAACACCGAAAGGGTGTCGGCGGCTTTTTTATACAGGAAAAACGCCTGCCGCTGGGCGGAATGGGCCTTGCCGGTCAGCACGGATTGTAAGGCGTAGACGGTTTGCGTGTTGAAACTGGCCGGCTGGGTTTCGGCGATATAATACAGGTTGGCCGCCGTCATATAGGTGGCGGAAAAATCTTTACCGCCACCGAGCAGGTAGTTTGCCGCATCCGCGCATTCTTTTTCCAGGTTCCAGCCTTGATGGCAAAGTAAACAGTCCAATATCTGCGTCCCCGATGCTCGGGATCTTCGATGCGCTGCCTCCCTCGGAATTTCACGTACGACAAGGCGCCGCTGCATTCCTCGGGATGCAGCGGCGCCTTGTTGAAGCGGAGCGGAAATCCCGACTCTCGGGGTCGGAGCGAAGTGGAGATCCCGCTTCTCGGGGATCTTGAACTTTTTACTTTGCCATCTCAAACCGACTTATTACGACCTGAATTGAGGCTTAACATCCCGTGCCGGTTACCAGTTGCTCATGATCTCGTGGCCGCGCTTTTTCGCCAGTTCGTCTTCCAGTTCCTGGAACTGGGTGCCCACGGCGCACAGCGTGTATTGCATCACGGCAAAGCCGATTTCGGGGTGATCTTCAAACAACCGGTCCAGTTCGTTTCTGGCCAATCGGATCATCCGGCACTGCCGGGAGGCGCAGTAGCCGGAAAGCTGATATTGATACGGCGGGACAAAACAGGTCCAGCCAAATGCCTGCGCAGACGACAAAAACGCCATTTTTCCCAGGCCCCCGGCTTCGGGGCCGCTTTGTTCGGCCCGCAGTTCCACGTCGCCGTCTGCCACGATCCAGAGGTTTTCGGCGTCGGCGCCCTGGGCAAATATTTGCTCGTCTTTTTTGAATTCCGCCAGTTCGGCCGTGTTGGCAATGGCGGTGAGTTGTTCGTCGGTCAATTCCTTGAACGCGGTCACGTTTTCCAGGAAATCGAGTGTGATCATGATTGCCCCCTTTCGAGCACGAGATCGGTCTGGACTCGGCCCCCGATGATATGTTCGGTAAATACCCGGTGCATTTTTTCCTCGTCCATGAATTGATAGACGACCGCTTCCTCGCCGTCGACGGATACCGTAACGTTGGGCTCGCTCTGGCACCGCCCGATACAGCCGCCGGCGGTGACCTGGATGTTTTGCCGCGTGGTCTGCGCCATTTCCTCTGTGGCCGCTTTCATCACGTTGCGGGCGCCGGCGGCGATGCCGCAGGTGCCCATGTGGACGATCACCTTGGCACCGGCATAGGGGGCCTGGCCGGCAGAGGCTTGCAGGTGCTGGAACCTTTTGCCCACCACGCGGATCATGCCTTTTAACACCCGGTAGCCGGGCGCCGGGTTCTTGCGCAGGTATTCCAGCAGTTGTTCTGCATCGATTTGAACCACTTTGCAGGTGCTTTCGGCACAATAAGCGGACAATTTGTACGTATAGGGCGGGATCAGGCTGGACCATCCGATGATCTGGTTTTGTCCGGCCGAGGAGATGGTATTGGCCTCGGAAGTCTTGTGGTCCGGCAGTTCGAACCGCAGGTCGATCATCCCGTCGGCGATGACCCACAGATTTTTTGCGGTATCGCCGTCTTTAAACAGGCGCTGACCGGCGGAGAAACGATGGGTGGAGGAAAACTCCGCAATGGCGTCGATCTCCGTTTCATTTAAGGATTGAAAGGCCTCGGCCCGTTTCAAGACTTGTTTTTCCTGATCTGGCATTGACGCCTCCTGTCATAAGGTGAAAAGTAACATTCCAACCAGTCGGGTATCTTCAGTATAGCGGCAAATTCACATTTTGGCCAGTGCAAAATCGCTCTGCACCTCCCCCGCCAGCACATGCCGGCGAAAGACTTGCCGCATTTTGTTGGCATCCATATGCTGGTAGACGATGGGTTCTTCCCCTTCGACCTCCACGGTGACATTGGGCTCGCTGCTGCACATGCCCAGGCAGGATGAGGCCACCACCCGGATGTCGATGCGCTCGGTTTCGGCCAGCTCCTCCATCAGCGCGTTCATGACCTCCCGGGCGCCGGCGGCAATGCCGCAGGTGCCCATATGAACGGTGATTTTTACCGTTGACGCGCCATGGCGCAACGAGGTTTCCTTTTCGGTCTTTTCCTTGATGCGTTTGAGTTCTTCGAGGGTCATTTTTGCCATGGTTTACCCTTTCCTGGTTTTGAGTTGGTTGATGGCCGCCATGACATGCTGCATGACGTCCGGATCCGTGACGGGCCGGTGGTCGAATGCCGCCTTGATGGCCATAGTATCGACTATAATTTCCTTGCCGTCAATGCGATGGCAATATGTAATTTCCACCTCCGGATGGCCGAAGATCAGCGTCATCAGCGTGCCGGCCATATCGCCCAGCGGGGCCCGGTCGATATGGTCGCGGGCAAATGTGGCGGCAATGCGGGTCCCCTTCCCGGGCTCGGAATCGATGGTCATGGTGCCGTTGCATTGCGTCGCTGCGTTTTGCAGCAGCGAAAGCCCCAGGCCGACCCGCCGCGTGGTCCGGGTGGTATAGAACGGATCCGTCACCCGTTCCATGACATCCGGGGCAATGCCGCCGCCGTTGTCGGCGATGCCGATGGAAAGGCGGTTGGCCGAAGGGACTTCCTCTACGGTGATTTCAATCCGGTCGGCACCGGCGGAAATGCCGTTTTCGGCCACGTCTAAAATATGTAAGGCCAGTTCTTTCATTGCCGTATTATCCTGCGGCCGGCTGTGCCGGAAAGTGCCTGCCGGATTTCGGCCACCGTGGGGCCGGCCAGCTCCAGGCCGGTCCAGGCCCGGCCGATGTCTTCTATAAAATGGGCATCCGAGGCGGTGATGCAGGGATAGCCCCCGATGCCGGCCACCTGCTTTTCCGCTTCGTTTACGGGGATTCGCCAGGAAACCTCTATGGCGTCTATGGCCAGATCCGGCGGGATAAAGCCCAGATTGCCGATAAGGCTGTAGGCCGGCCGGTCCACGTGGGAGGCGATACACAGCCCGTTAAGGTCGTGAATATGGTCGACAATGGCATAAAGGTCCAATGTGGTCGCCCCGATCAAGAGGTGATCGTTTTCGGCCAGCACCTCGTTTGCTTTGCCGGCCACGATCTGTTCGCCCCAGACCTCCGGCCGGTTTTGACCCGGCAGGTGATCGTAGACGATTTGCTGCATTTCAATTGCCTGTGCCGGGGTTTCAAAAAGGGCCACCACGTGGACTTCTTCCTTTGAACAGACCTCCATGCCCGCCAGCACGGTCAGCCCCGCCGATTTGCCGGCGGAAATGACCGCCGCGGCGTTTTCCGCCGTATTGTGGTCACAGACAGCGATGATATCAAGCCCGACCTTCCGGCTTTGGGCCACGATATCTTTCGGGCCCATGCTCAAATCCGCACAGGGCGACAGGCAGGTATGGATGTGGGTGTCGGCCCGGTACGGCCTCAATACGCTCTGGGTCCCGGATGCAGTCATGTCCCGTCTGCGGATTGATTGACAATGCCGGCGGCGTAAAACCGGCCGGCCAGGTCATAGGCCCCGGCACTGCTTTCCAGGATGGGGATGTTTTCCCGGTCGGCTTTTTCCCGGGTTTCGGCTGCCGGCGTGTTGCCGCCGGTTAACACGATGGCCGCCATTTCCCGCAGCACGGCCACGGCCACGATGTTTTGATGCACCTGTATGGTCAGCCACACGCAGCCGATGGGCGCATTGGCCATGACCTCGCTTAACAGATCGCCGCAGTAGCCGCCCCGGATCTGCCTGTCCAGACCGCCGCTGCCGGCCGCCACTGCCAGGCCGAATCGATCCGCCAATTCCTGGGTATTCATAAACCGTTGGCCTCCTCAATTGCTTGTTTGCTTATTTTCCCCGCAGCTTGAAACAATCCGTCCGCTCGGCATCGCCCCGGATGACATCTTCGGCAAACGTCCGGCAGTCCGGTGCGCCGCAGGCGCCGCAGTCCGTGCCATTGATTTCGTTGAGCAGCAGCTCGATCTGCTGGAGCATGTCGATAGACATCGGGGGAGATATGTTCTTGCATCGATCCATTATATCAGACGGACGGATGTTGGTAAAAAATTCGTTTCTGTCATATCGCCGCTTGAGCTTGTCTGCGGGCAGGCGCCGATTGACCCCGTACATGCCGACGAGCTTTTGTACGGTGCTTTTGGCCACATATTTGTCCACCGCCGTCAACGGGCCGCCGACACAGCTTTCCGGACAACCCCGCAGCTCGATATAGGCGGTATCGGAAAACAGGCCCATCTCGATTTTTTCGATATAGTGCATGACCTCTCGTAATCCGGAGACCGCAAGTACGTCCCGGCTTTCCAGGCCGGAGATTTCGCCGCCCGACACCCCCCATTGCGGGCCGCGGGCATCTGGGACCGTGCAGAAATGATCATAGGTGAAGTGTTGCATATCCAGTTCCCCCAGCTTTTCGACTTCACGGCACAATTGCGGGTAAATTTCATTGATGCCCAGCGCCTGCTCGATTTCCGCCAGTTCGTCGTATAGCCATGCATCCCGGGACAGGGCTTTCGATGGGCACGGCGTGATATGATAAAGCTTTATCCCGGAGGCGTCGATGCCGTCCTGCCGGGACAAGCGGTTGCGGACCTCCAGCGACGCCATGGCGGCCGGCCGCTTGATCGGCGCAATATGGGCGAGCAGGTTGGGGTGCTTGAGGGCAATCAAGCGGGTGACCACCGGACATATCGGCGAAATCAGCGGCCATGGCGTTTGGCGGGTTTGGCGGTTTTGCCGGATAAATGTTTCCATGGCGGATTGAAACATTTCCAGGTAAAAAGACAAATCCACCACCCGGTAAAACCCGAGGTTTTTTAGAGCCGTTAAAACGTCGCAGGGCATGGTGGCGGGGAACTGGGCATATAATACCGGCGAGACAATGGCCACGGCGTATTTTCCAATCACGGGTTTCCGGGCCGTGAGCGCAGAATAAACGGCTCCTTCCGGGCATACCCGGATGCATTCGCTGCAGCCGATACAAAGCTCGGAAAAGTGAACGGCTTTGGCCTCCCGGATGCGGATGGCCCGGGTCGGGCAGGCCCGGACGCATTTGGTGCAGCCCGTACAATACTGCGGCTCGAAGGTGACGTATCTTTTCGCCATGATTTTACCCCGCTGTTTCGGCACCCGGCGCCGAATGGATGGTAAAATACATCCGCACCCGTGTGCCGTGGTTTTCCGGGGACTCGACTACCATGTCGTCGGAATGCGTATTCATGTTGGGCAGCCCCATGCCGGCGCCGAAGCCCATTTCCCGGTATTCGTCGCTGGCAGTGGAAAAGCCCTTTTCCATGGCTTTGGCAATGTCTTCGATGCCCGGACCGTCGTCGGAGATATCGAGTACAATCTGATCCGTATTGACCTCGATGCAAAACTGTCCGTCCCCGCCGTGCATCACCACGTTCATCTCGCCTTCATAACCGCAAATGGCCACGCGCCGAATGATTGCGGGATCGATGCCGATCTGTTTCAACATGTTCTGTACGGAAATGGAGGCCTCGCCGGCATGGATAAAATCCCGGCTCCTGATGTGGAAACATTTTGTAAAGGCTGGCATTTTACCGTTTCCCGTTTAGCCCGGTAAATCCTTCGGCGTAAAGGCGGCCGCATGAGATAAACATTGAGCAGGGTGTTGACAGCAGCGGAATGCCATGGGTCTGGGCCACATCGATGACTTCCTGGGGCGGCTTTTTGCCGCGGACAAAACCCACGGCACCGACGCCGGAAATGACCGCGGTTTTCACGGCCTGCACAGTAGTTAAGCCGGTGAGCAGCACACTGCCTTCCGACAATGCGGCGGCCAGGATATCGCTCATGAAGTCACTGGCGCCGACCTTGTGGTATTCGGTTTCCGGGCATGCGTTGCCGGCAATCAGTTCGGCGTCTAGCTTTTCAATAAGTTGAGGAAGTTTCATTTGTACCGCTTGTCAGTGCGAGAAATGGTTTGATCCAACTTTATACCCCATCCTTATTCTTAAAAATAGAAATATTGTGGTTCTATGTCAATGAAATCTCTGCAAATGTTGAAATTAGAATCGGAATTGACAAAAACCGAATCGTGTGAAATATTTATAATTTGATTTTCCGGTTACTTCGTGATCCTATGATGGCGCATACAACACCGCAACACAGGAGTCGTCTGCATGTCAGCAAACCCGATGCAATTGTCCCATCCGGATATCACGCCGGAGATGACTTCCCAGATCGATGAAATCATCGCGACCCATCGCAACAGTCCGGGCGCTGTTATTCCCGTGCTGCGCATGTGCCAGGAGGTGGTCGGCTATCTGCCCGTGGCGTTAATCGACTACATCAGCGACGGATTGAACCTGCCGCGCAGCGAGGTGCTCGGGGTGGCGTCTTTTTATGCCCTGTTTTCCCTGCAGCCCAAGGGCCGGCATACGATCCGGGTCTGCCTGGGCACGGCCTGCTACGTCAAGGGGATCAAGTCGGTCATGGACCGGATCGGCAACCAGTACCAGATCCGGGAAGGTGAAACCACCGAAGACCGCCGTTTTTCCATGGAAGCGGTCCGCTGCCTCGGTGCCTGCGGCCTGGCGCCGGTGGTCGTCGTTGATCAGCACACCCATGGCGGGGTTACCCCGGACGAAATTCTGCAAATCCTGGAAAAGTACGAGTAGGTTCAACATTTCAATCATGACGATGGGAGAAAGCCCGCCATGAAACAACTCCGGATCCAGTTGATGCTCTGTGGTGGATCGGGCTGCCAGGCCTCGGGCAGCGTTGAATTCCAGCAGGCGCTTGAAGCTGAAATCAAGCGCCGGGAACTCGAATCGGAAGTCAAGGTAATTGAGACCGGGTGCAATGGGTTTTGCGCCGTCGGCCCGGTGTTGCTCGTTCAGCCGGAAGGCATTTTTTACCAGAAACTCAAGCCCGGTGATGTCGAAGAGCTCGTGGAAGAGCATTTCATAAAGGGCCGGCCGGTTAAGCGGCTGTTTTATGTGGAGCCGGCCTCCAAGGAGTCGATCCCGGAAATCAACGATATCCCTTTTTTTGCCAACCAGATGTTTTGGGCCATGCGCAACAAGGGGCTTATCGACCCGGAGGTCATCGACGAATACATCGCCCGGGACGGCTACTTCGGCGCGGCCAAGGCCTTAAATGAAATGACGCCGGAGCAAATCATTGCGGAAGTCAAAACCTCCGGTCTGCGGGGACGCGGCGGTGCCGGTTTTCCCGCGGCGATCAAGTGGGGCTTTGCCAGCCAGGCAGACAGCGATATCAAGTACGTGCTGTGCAACGCAGACGAGGGCGACCCCGGCGCATTTATGGACCGCAGCATCCTGGAGGCCGATCCGCATGCGGTGATTGAGGGCATGATTATCGCGGCCCGCGCGATTGACGCCAATCATGGCTATATCTACTGCCGGACCGAGTATCCGCTGGCCGTCCGGCGCCTGACCATCGCCATCGACCAGGCCCGGCAATACGGCTTGCTGGGCGAAGATATCATGGGCAGCGGCTTTGATTTCGATATCGATATTTATCAGGGTGCCGGTGCTTTCGTATGCGGCGAGGAAACGGCCTTGATGCGATCGATCGAGGGAAAGCGGGGCATGCCGCGTCCCCGTCCGCCGTTTCCGGCCCAAAAAGGGCTATGGGAACGCCCCACCGTGTTAAATAATGTGGAAACACTGGCCAATGTCGGCCAGATTATTTTAAACGGCGGCGATTGGTACGCCAGCGTCGGGACCGAATCGAGCAAGGGGACCAAGGTGTTTGCGCTGTCCGGCGATGTCAACAACATCGGCCTGGTGGAAGTGCCCATGGGCATTTCCCTGAGAAAACTGATTTTCGACATCGGCGGCGGCATCCCGAAAAAGCGCAGGTTCAAGGCCGTCCAGCTCGGCGGCCCCTCGGGCGGCTGCGTGCCGGAAAAGCATCTCGACACGCCGGTCGATTACGAAGCCATTGCCAAGGTGGGGGCCATCATGGGCTCCGGCGGTGTTATCGTCATGGATGAAAAGACCTGCATGGTCGACATGGCGCGGTTTTTCATGGATTTTATCCAGGACGAGTCCTGCGGCAAATGCACGCCCTGCCGCGAAGGCACCCGGCGGATCCTGGAAATTATCGACCGGATCTGCAGCGGCGAAGGCGAGCCCGAAGACATTGGAAAGCTGGAAAATCTTTCGGCCAACATCAAGAATTCATCGCTCTGCGGGCTGGGCCAGACCGCGCCCAACCCGGTGTTGTCGACCCTTCGGTATTTCCGGGAGGAATACTACGCCCATGTATATGAAAAGCGGTGTCCGGCCAAGCGGTGTGCCGCCCTGCTGCAGTTTCGGGTCAATCCGGATACCTGCAAGAAATGCGGGCAGTGCTACAAGGTGTGCCCGGTCAGCGCCATTTCCTGGCAGAAAAAGCAACCCGCCGTGATCGACCGCGACAAGTGCATCCAGTGCCTGAGCTGTTATGATGCCTGCCGGTACAATGCCATCGAGTAAAACGAAATCGCTTTATTGGATTTGGTTCAATATTTGCTGCTTTTTGGCCTCGTATTCCGTCTGGTCGATTAAGCCGTCTTCGTATAATTCTTTCAGGTACTTAAGCCGGGTCCGGATCTTTTGTTTCCGGTCTTGCCATTGATCCGGTGCCGCTGCCGGCGATTTTGTTTCGTCTTTTCCGCTCACCGATGGCGCCGGGGCCGCGGTCTCTTCGGGCCCCTGGCCGGCCTGTTCTTGGTTCTGCCCCGGCTCGGCGGGGGCGGGTCGGTCTTTGCGGCTTTTGGTTTTGGCCTTTTCAAGGTTGGCCTCAACCCACATGGGGCGTTTTTGCCCGGATTGCGAAGGCTGGTGATGGGTGATGTAGTCGCCTCGTACCACGATGGGCGTATCGGTGGATGTGATCTCCAGGGGATCTTTGGAGGCGGTGGTGACGGTTTCCGGCCGCTGATCGTGTTGAAGGGCGGTATTGATATGGGAAAAGGCGATATGGAGTCGTGGCTTGTCATCCACATAGATTACCGCTTCGGTTTTCCGGCGGTCGGAAAACAGCAGGCCGCCGCCCCGGTTGTAGGAGGTAAAGCGGATCCGCTGGTCGGGCGTTGCCTTGGATAAGGCCATGGAAAGGGCGGGCGCAAGCCGTTTTCGCTCTTCTGGCTGGAAAACGGGCCGTTTTTCCGAATCCCCCCATATTCTGGGCGGTGCCATGTAGGAGATGTCGGCCAGGATGGTTTCGATCGCATCGGCCGATACCGTGGCGGGATGATCGTAACCCTGGGCCACGGGCCGGTCTTTTTCGATCCGGCGTTCCAGGTTGACTTTCAGGTGCTGTTTTTCAATCAGCTCGGTGCTTTCCCACCGCGTGGTGGCACATCCCGTCAATACAAGGGCAAGGCATACTGCAATCGCCAGTCGTTTCATTGGACCTTCCTTTATTTTATTTGCACGGTGCGCTTGGGTTTGCTGCCTTACTATCGGGAAAAATGTTTCTCCTGTCAAGTGCGCTGCATCGTTGCGCCTACATCAAGCAATTTTCAATTCGGGATCGAGATAGGGTTGCGAAAACGGAAAATATTGTGATATAATTTTTTTTTGGGCAGTCTTACAAAAGTCTTTTCTCATTAGAAAAATAAATCGGTATTCCCAATTACACAAAAGGACAATCGGCTATGGATGAACAGATCATGACTATCAATGGCCACCGCCTGCCCGTGGAAGATGGCGACACCATTCTCGATGTGGCCCGGCGCAACGGCATTGATATCCCGACGCTGTGTTATTTGAAAGGGGCGACGCCGACCGGGGCGTGCCGGGTTTGCGTGGTCGAAGTGGAAAAGGCCAGAAGTCTTTTGCCGGCGTGTTCCACCCCGGCTTCGGCCGGCATGGTGGTACACACCGAGTCGCCGACCGTGGTGGCCTCCCGGCGGCAGACCATTGAACTGCTGCTGTCCTCGGGCAACCACAACTGTGCGGTGCGCAAATCGGATGCGGGCAGTTTTACGGCGTTTCAGCTCGATGTGCAAAATTATGACGGCAGCGAAGAGCTCTGTCCGGTGTGGGGGGAGTGCGAGTTGCAGAGCCTGGCCTACCGTTACCAGGTCTCCGGCGACGCGTTTGCCCGCACCGAGCCCCAATACTCCATGGAGACCGTCAACCCCTTTATTGTGCGTGATTTTTCCCGCTGCATCCTGTGCGGCCGCTGCGTGCAGGCCTGCAATGAAATCCAGGTCAACAATGCCATCAGCATCGGCTATCGGGGTGCGACCGCCAAGATCATCGCCGCCGGCGACCGGCCGCTCAAAGATTCGGACTGCGTGTTTTGCGGCGAATGCGTCCAGGCCTGCCCTGTCGGAGCCCTGGTGGAAAAAGACGCCCGCTATGTATGCCGGCCCTGGGATGTGGAAAAAGTCCGCACCACTTGCAGTTACTGCGGGGTCGGCTGCCAGCTTGATCTGCATGTCAAGGACAATACCGTATTGAAAGTCACCGGGGCTGCGGCCACGCCGCCCAACTACGGCAGCCTGTGTGTCAAGGGCCGGTTCGGCTTTAATTTCATCAATTCCCCCGAGCGGCTGACCACGCCGTTGATCAAGGAAGACGGTCAGTTCCGGAAGGCCGAATGGGACGAGGCCCTGGATCTGGTGGCCCGGCGGTTTTCCGAAATCAAAGACACCCACGGTTCCGACGCCATGGGGGTGCTGACCTCTGCGCGGGTGACCAACGAGGACAATTACGTGGCCCAGAAGTTTACCCGGGCGGTGTTGAAGACCAACAACATCGATCACTGCGCCCGTCTCTGACATTCCTCCACCGTGGCCGGTCTGGCCGCAGCGTTTGGAAGCGGGGCGATGACCAATACCATCGCCGATATCGAAGAGGCGGACGTCATCCTGATTACCGGGTCGAACACCACCGAAAACCACCCGGTGATTTCGGCTTTCGTCAAGCGGGCCGTCACCCGGCGGGGGGCTAAGCTGATTTTGGTCGACCCCCGGCGGATCAAGATCGCCGGGTTCGCCGAAAAGTGGCTCCGGCCCAATCTCGGCACCGACGTGGCCTGGATCAACGGGCTGATGCACGTCATCATCGAAGAAGGCCTCTATGACAAGCAATTCGTGGAAAACCGCACCGCGGGGTTTGAAGAGCTAAAGGAAGCCGTGGCGCAGTTCACGCCGGACTACGTGTCCGAGATCACGGGCATCGCCCCGGAAGATATCGTTGCGGCCGCCCGCATTTACGCCGGCGCCAAAACCGCCTCCATTCTGTACTGCATGGGCATTACCCAGCACGTGTCGGGCACCGACAATGTCAAGTCCCTGGCCAATCTGGCCATGCTGTGCGGCAACATGGGCGTTCGCGGCGGCGGGGTCAACCCGCTGCGGGGGCAGAACAACGTCCAGGGCGCCTGCGACATGGGCGGGCTGCCCAACGTGTTTACGGGGTATCAGAAGGTCACCGACGCCGAGCTGGTCAAAAAGATGGAAAAAGCCTGGAATGTTTCCGGCCTGCCCGACCAGCCCGGGTTGACGGTCACCGAGATGATCCCCCGGGCCCATGACGGCAGCCTGAAATCGCTCTACATCATCGGGGAAAACCCGCTGGTGTCGGATCCGGATGTCAACCATGCGGAAAAAAGTATTTCCAACCTCGATTTTCTGGTGGTCCAGGATATTTTCATGACCGAAACCGCGCAACTGGCCGACGTGGTGCTGCCCAGCGGGTGTTTTGCGGAAAAAGAGGGCACGTTTACCAATACCGAACGCCGGGTGCAGCGGGTCAGAAAAGCGGTGGAGGCGCCCGGCGCCGCCCGGCAGGACTGGAAGATCACCGCTGATATCGCCCGGCGGATGGGTGCGCCCATGGACTTTGAAAGCGCAAAGGCGGTCTTTGAAGAGCTGGCGGCCGTAACCCCGTCCTACGGCGGCATCACCTACGACCGCATCGATCGCACCGGCCTGCACTGGCCCTGTCCCACGCCGGATCATCCCGGCACCCCGATCCTGCATACCGAAGCCTTTCCCATCGGCCGCGGCAATTTCCACGCGATCAACTATGTGCCGCCGGCCGAGCGCATCGATGAGCAGTATCCGCTGTATTTGACCACCGGCCGGGTGCTGTATCATTACCATACCGGGACCATGACCCGCAAAACCGCGGGCTTAAACGAACGCAGCCCCGAAAGTTTTGTGGAAATCACGCCGGCGGATGCGGAAAAATACGGGCTCACAAATGGCGAAAAGGTCCACATCGCCTCGCGACGGGGTAAAATCACCGTCCGGGTGACCGTATCGGAAAAGGCCGTGGACGGCACGGTATTTATTCCCTTCCACTATGCCGAGGCCGCGGCCAACCGCCTGACCAACTCGGCCCTGGACCCGGTGTCCAAGATCCCGGAATACAAGGTCTGTGCCGTGAAACTGGAAAGCGCCGCATAACGAAGGAGTAAACGAAAAATAACCGTTTTTTCACAACTTGACAGAACTTTGGACTGTCGAGTTCACAAATATTTCGCCAAATGCGGGTTTTGGTCGAAAATGGCCGGTTTTCATTCGAAAACGTATGAAAAATACCGGCTCCGGTGTCATTTCGCCCCCGGAGCCGGTTTTTCTTTTAAAAAGCACTTTTTGGATCTGAGCGCAAATATCACCACGGAAAACACAGAGACAAATGACTCAGATGAAAAATGACATTTATAAAATCGATGAAAAGTGCAACCGGTGCATGCGGTGTGTCCGGGACTGTGCGGCCGGGGTCTGGCAAGACGTAGACGGTGAGCCAAAAGCCGTTTTTCCGCAGTATTGCAATCTGTGCAGTCATTGCCTGGCCGTATGCCCGCGGGATGCGGTCGTCAATGCCTTCATAGACAGCCGGGATGTTCGCCCCGTCTACCGGCAACTGCTGGACCGGGAGGCCTACGAAGAAATCGTGGTCAGCCGGCGCAGTGTCCGCCAGTACAAGCCCAAACCAGTACCGGAACGTACAATCAAAGCCATTATCGACGTGGCCCGGTATGGCCCCACGGCCATGAACAGCCAGCATGTGGGCTACATTGTCGTCACCGACCCGGACCGGTTGAAGGCCGTTTCCGAGTCTGTTTTCGATATCGGCCGCAAAATTTATGAATGGTCGAAAAGCCGGAGCCTGTCCATGGTGTTTTCCGGTTTGAAACTGCATCCGGCGCTGTCGAAAATGATGGCCCGATACATCGAACCGATGGCGGATTATATGCAGCAACACGAACAAGGGCGGGATCTGATCCTCCACAACGCCCCGGTGCTGATTCTGTTGCATGCCCCGGCACTGTCATTTTTCGGATCGGACAACTGCAACATCGCAGCGGCCAATATTGTCCATGACGCCCATGCCCGGGGACTGGGCACCTGCTACATCGGCTTTGTCACCCTGGCCCTGCGGTTTAGCAAAGAGGTGGCCAAACATATTGAACCGCCCAAAGGACGAAGGGTGCATGCGGCGATAGTAATGGGCTATCCCGCCTACCGGCACCGCAATACGGTATCGCGGAAGCCGGCGGAAATAAAGTGGCTGCGTTCGCCATAAAGGCGTGGAAGCCTCAACTTTGCTCCATCGGGGAATTTTGTCAGGTGATGCCTGAACGAAATTTGCATTTTTCGAAGTACTTATAAACGCTATTCGGCTTTGAATCACAAATGGGATACAGGCGGGTCGGCACGCGGAAAAATTATCGCAAACGGACCAATTACGTTATTGCCGTATTTTTTTTGGTCCTGTTTTACATGTGGCTCAGCCTGTATGCCCATTCGCCGGAATCCGGTAATTCAAGCCGCATAGCCCGGCAACCGGCAGAAGGAAACGACCGGGCCGCCGTTGATTCGGCCCCGGCAAGACCGGGCTCGGAATCGTCTGCTGCAGAAAAAAAGGGTCTCTTTGATGCGTTTCCGGCAGATATCCCCGTTTATAAACCCTCCAAAGTCAGCACCAGCGGCGGGGCCGCCCGTCAAGCCAACGCCCGGGTGGTGCTTACGACCGGCAAGGCGATTGCCACCGTATCGGATTTTTACCGTGCCGCTGTCCGGCGGCACGGGTGGGGAATCACTGAAGAGCGCTTTGTCGGGAGCGGGAAAAACCGCCGTGCGGCTTTCCGGGTGCAGGGGGTCAAAGACAAGCGGCAATTGACGGTGGATTTGCTTTCAAAGCCGCCGGGCACCGAAATTTGCCTCCGATTCGGTCCCCGGCGCGGTGTTCAATAGTATCTGCAAGACGAAAGACAATTTATTGACTATCGGCATTGCTGCCGGGCGCAGTGGAAACGCCAAAGCCGGCCGGAGAGCAACAGGGTCGATCCATGGAGATGAACAAACCCGTAAGAAAAACAATTGAAGTGGACGGCGCGGAAATTTCGGCGCTGGAAGCCGGACCGGAACAGGGGTTGCCGGTGGTGTGCGTCCATGGAATCCCGACGGGCGCCGAGCTGTGGCGTGATGTCATTACCCGGCTGGCAGCGGCCGGATACCGGGCCTATGCCCCGGACATGCCCGGCTACGGTCAGACGCGCATGAAAGCCGGCGGCGATTATTCCCTGGCCGGGGCGGCCGAGGCCATTGCCTCCTGGATGCAGCAAAGAGACATCGCCCCCGCGGCATTCGTGGCGCATGATATCGGCGGCGGGGCCGTGGAAATCCTTTCGGTCCGCTATCCGGAGCTGGTGGATCAGATTGTTTTTTCCAATGCCATTGTCGGCGATTCCTGGCCCGTGGCCCCGCTCCGCATGCTGCAATGGCTCGCAACGATGCGGCTTTTTTCGATAATCGCCGCATCCGGCCTGTATCATATCGATCCCTATTTACACCATCAGCTCAAACGGTGCTTTGCCGATCCGAAGCTGGCGGGCCGCGAAGATATCCGGAACCGGATCTTTTTCGACGGCAAAATGGTCACCCCTGTGGGCCGTCGTGCCTTTGCCTGCCATTTAAACGCCCTGGACAACACCCAGACCAAAGCCGTTGAACCCCAACTGGCCGAACTCGATGTGTCCGTGCTGTTGCTGTGGGGCGGCCAGGATCCCTTCCAGCCCTGGCAGGGGCCCGGAAAGCGGTTGCAGGAGTGGTTTCCCCGTGCGGATGTGGAAATAATAGACAACGCGGGTCATTTTTCAATGCTGGATCAGCCCGGGGCCTATGCCGAGCGTTTGATCTGCTGGTTGGACGCCGAATGCGAAAAAGTCGATTCCCGCTTTCCCTGACGCATCGGAAATGATTTTTTTGTGAAAAGGAGCTTTACAGAAATGCCCAACCCGAGCGATGCCAACATATACGGAACCCGAACCCAGCTCAGCAAAGACCAGACCTTTTGTTTTACCTGTCATCCCGGCGTGCCCTGTTTTACCCGGTGCTGCCACAATACGGATATGTATCTGTATCCCTATGATATCATCCGGTTGAAAAACCGGCTGAACATGACCTCGGATGCTTTTCTGGACCGCCATACCGTCACCGCCGTGCGCGAAAACCCCTATTTTCCGCACGTGATGCTCAAAATGGCCGATACCGCAAAGAAACCGTGCCCGTTTTTAAGCGATCAGGGCTGCACGGTTTACGAGGACCGCCCGTTTTCCTGCCGCGCCTATCCCCTGGAGCCCGCTGTTTCCCGGCAGCCGGGCCATGAGGGGGAAACGCTTTTTTTTATCGTGCGCCACCCCTATTGCGAGGGACACGAGACCGATAACGCCCTGACGGTTGCCGAATGGATTGCCGACCAGGAAATGGAGCCGTTTCTTGAAAACAACGCCGCCTGGGTGGCAGTGGATTCGATTTTGCGAAACAACCCCTGGGGCGATTCGGGCGTGCAAAGCCCGGCCCTGAAAATGGCGTTTATGGCCTGTTTCAATGTGGACGCCTTCCGGGAGTTTGTGTTTACCAGTTCCTTTCTGGAGCGCTTTGCCATTGCGCAGGATCGCCTGGACGCCATGCGGGCCGACGACAAGGCGTTGTTGCTGTTCGGATTCGATTGGGTGCGGTTTCTGTTGACCAATGGCGGGCCGGTGGCGGCCATGAAGCGATAATCTGAGACGGTCTTTTTACTTTGCCATCTGAAATTGATTTCTGAGCAACTTCAGGTTCAAGGTGTAAGGTGTAAGGTGTAAGGTGTAAGGTTTAAGGTTTAAGGTGAAAAGCGCCTGTGCATTCGTCCTTCTGCATCTTCCTTGTATCTACGGCAAACTTGAAAGTCGCTCAATTTATAGGCTCGGTCTCCCGGGGGAAAGCCGGTAGGGGATTGTTTTCTATGAAGTCTCTTTTTGCGCGCCGCCAGTCAGCCAAGGCGCCACAGGACTTACTTTCTGCAAAAATGCCGCCGCGGCGGAAGAAAGCGCTTTTTACGAGTTCATCAACTTTGCGGAAAATATCCCAGTTTCTGTTTCCAAAACGCTCAAACGCGGTCTGAAAGCACCTTTCGGACTTTTTCCAGCAGCTCCCCGCTGGCAAACGGTTTTTGCAGCAGTTGCGCGTCTTCGTGCAAAACAAAGTTGGTATGGATTTCTTCCCGGTTGTAGCCGCTGCTGAAAAGCACCCGGGCCGCCGGGTTGATCTGCTTAATGGCGTCATGCACGATCCGGCCGCTGCAGCCCGGCATGACCACATCGAGCAGGGCCAGATCGATCATTTCGGCATGGGCTTTATAGGTTTCAATGGCCTGGGGCCCGTCCCCGGCGGAAAGCACCTGGAAGCCGGCGCGTTGCAGAATCCGTTCGATCAAGTGTCTTACCATCCGGTCGTCTTCTGCCACCAGAATGGTTTCATGTCCGGTTTCGCCGTCTATGTTTTCGCTTTCATGGGCAGTGGTCGGCTGGACTTCGATGATGGGCAGGTAAATGTGAAACCGGGTGCCTGCAGCGGGTTTGCTGAATACCTCAATGTTGCCATGGTGCTGTTTGACGATGCCGTAAACGGTGGCAAGGCCCAGTCCGGTGCCCCGGTCCACCGCTTTGGTGGTAAAAAAGGGCTCAAATGCCTGGGCGGCGGTTTCGGCGTCCATGCCGCAGCCGGTGTCGACTATGGTAAGCCGTGCATAGCGCCCGGGCAGAAGCTCTTCATCGCCCTTTTCGGCATCTATGTTTATATTCCGGGTTTCGATGCGGAGGTCGCCGCCTTCGGGCATGGCATCCCGGGCATTGGCGCAGAGGTGCATCAGTACCTCTTCGATTTGTCCCGGGTCGGCCCAGATCGGTGCCAGTTGTCTGTCCGGGATAAACCGGAACAAAATATCCGCGCCCAGGGTTTGACGGATTTGGTCGGAAATGCCGTCAATCAGCGCGTTTAGATCCAAGCGTTGCATTTGAAGGATCTGGCGCCGACTGAATGCCAGCAATTGGTGGACCAAACCGGCGGCTTTTTCGCCGGCTTGGATGATTTGTTGCAGGTTCTGGCGCTCCGGCGATGCATCGGCCATGTCCTGCTGGAGCAGATCGGCGTAGCCGTTGATGATTTGCAGCAGGTTGTTGAAATCATGGGCCACGCCGCCGGCCAACTGCCCGACGGCTTCCATTTTCTGGGCATGCCGCAGTTGGGATTCGAGTTTTTGCCGCTCGGCTTCGGTCTTTTTGTGCTGCGTGATATCGAGTATCGTAAAGCTGATGCCCTCGGCCCATTTATGGGCATTCACCGGTGCGGCGTTTAGCAGCAGTTCGATGGGGGTGCCGTCTTTGCACCGCCAGCGGGTTTCGATCCGGCCGATGCCCGACCGGGCGATCTGGGCGTAAAGCTCCCGGCCCACCCGCTCGTATTCCGCTTTCGTGAAGTAAAATTTTTCGACTTCGGCGCCTTCGATTTCATCCCGGTGGTAGCCGAGCATTTCGCAGAGCCGGTCATTGGCCTCATAAATCCGGCGGTTTTCGATCTCGTTGTCTTTTTGTTCCACCCGTAGCATGCCGATGCCCACCGGTGAGGTGCGGAAAATACTTCGCAGCCTGGCGTTTCGGTTTTGCAGGGCTTTCTGCGCCTTTTTGCGGACGGTCATGTCCCGGATGGTGATCAGGTAGGCCGGTTTTGCGGCCCAGGTGGTATCGACGGCCTGCAACTCACCGAAAAAATCGGTGCCGTCGGGGCGGCGCAGGTGTACGTTGGTGAGTTCGTCTTTGTCAAAGGGGATGGGGAGCCGTCCGCCAAGGCCGTTGGATCCGGAAATATTGAAAATCAAACGGGCGGTGGGCCAGTACAATCATGCTCTCTCCTTTTGTGTTCAGTTATTCTG
>JBNJEA010000089.1:0-12851 GCA_051745395.1 Thermodesulfobacteriota bacterium
TTTTTTCCTCTTCCTCTTCCTCTTCCTCTTCCTCTTACTCTTCCTCTTCCTCTTCCTCTTCCTCTTACTCTTACTCCTTTTTGATCCTGTAAGTATCTGGAAAGCAGAGTAAGAGTGAGAGTAAGAGTAAGAGTAAGAGTAAGAGTAAGAAGCACCGGCTACCCCGGCAGTCCGTGGGCATATTGCCAATACTCGATGTAGTTTTTCCGTTCGGTTTGCCATCGCTTTGCATCCCAGTCCAGCACCGGGGCGCAAAGATCCTGAATCCGATCCAGATAGGCGCGCCCGCCGTTTGTGCATAGCAGGCCCACCCGGACGCGGCGCATCAACAAATCGCTTAAATGCCGCACCTGTTCGGTTTCGGCCAGCACCGGCAATTCGGCCCACAGGTGATGCGTGCCCGGAATCATTTTCAGGTCCCGTTGATCCGCGCCGCCGACAATGGTTTCGGCCTTCCGGCCGTATCTGCCGTAAAGCCGGCGCCACATGCCGGCCGAAAGGCCCCGGCGGTCAACCGGCGGCGACGGCACGGGAAAAAACGCGGGTTCATCGATTTTGGGCCGCTGCCTGCCGGGCAGGTCGGGCGCGGCGGCTTTTAAGGCATCTGCGGCCAGCATCCGGAACGTGGTCAGTTTGCCGCCGGTGACGGTCACCAGTCCGTTCTTGCGCCAGACCTCGTGTTCGCGCGACTCGCTCGACGGGTCCTGTCCGCCCTTGCTCAATACCGGCCGGATGCCGGCATAGGCGGAAATACAATCGCCCAGACCAATGTCTGCATCCGGAAAATAGGCCTTCAGGCAGTCGAGCATGTAGCTGGCTTCCGTCTTGTCCATCACGATTTCGCTGTGGATGTCTCGGCCGTGGTCGATGTCTGTGGTGCCCAGCATCAGCGCGCCTTCCCAGGGGATGATAAACAGCGGCCGCTCGTCGTCGGGGTGGATCAGGGTCACGGCCTGTTGGATGGGCAGCCGCCAGGCCGGCAGCATGAGATGGCTGCCCCGCAGGGCCCGCAGGTGCAGGTGCTGCTTCGGGGACGGGTGGAGGTCTTCCGCCCATGAACCGGTGGCGTTGATGACCGTTTTGGCGGAAAAGGATTTTGTCGCCCCGTTTTCACTGTCCCGGACGCAAACCCCGGTGACCTTGCCCTGTGCGTTTTGCTGCAACTCGGTGACACAGGCGTAGTTTGCCGCTGCCCCGCCCCGGTCGATCGCTTCATTGATCAACCGCTGGACCAGACGGGCGTCATCGACCTGGGCGTCGGTAAACCGGAAGCCGCCTTCGAGGTTTTCGGCGTTGAGGCGGGGGGCCAGTCCCAGAAACGTATCGGTATCATAGAAGCGATGGTCCCATTGTCGGGCCATGATGTCATAGAGGGTCAGTCCGATGGACATGATGCGTTTGCCGGGGCCGACGGATTTGTAGATGGGCAGTAAAAAGCCGAGCTCTTCGACCAGGCCGGGGGCTTCGGCCAGCAGCCGCTGACGCTGGGACACCGATGCGTAGGTCAAATGCAGGCGGCCTTCCTTGATGTAGCGCAGCCCCCCGTGGACCAGCTTGGAAGAGCGGCTCGACGTGCCCCAGGCAAAATCGTTTTTTTCCAGCAGCAGGGTCTTTAGCCCCATGCGGACGGCTTCCCGTAAAACGCCGGCGCCGGTAATGCCGCCGCCGACCACGATGACGTCGAATTGATCGGGCAGTTGGTCGAGTCCCATTGCGGTGTTTTCCTTAGTCGACGAGTTTTCCGGGGTTCATGCGCTGGGCCGGATCCATTCGATCAAAAATGCCGTTTAACATGTCGATGCCCAGTTCGCGTTTTTCGGCCGGCAAATACGGCTTGTGATCGGTGCCCACGCCGTGCTGGTGGCTGATGGTGCCGCCGGCTTCCACGATGGCCCGGCTTGCCGCATCCTTGATCCGGCGCCAGCGGGTAAGGGTTTGCTCGGCGGAATCGCCGATGCGGAAGACATAGGTGGTGTAAATGCTCGAGCCGGTGGTATACACATGGGACAGGTGGGTAAAGACGTGGACCTTTTCGCCGTAGTCGGTCAGTGCATCGGCAATGGCGGCTTCGACGGCGTGCATGGTCGGCGTGACCCGGTCCCAGGTAATGGCGGTTTCCAGGGTGTCGACCGCAAAACCCTTGTCCCACAGGGTGTTTCTCAAATACGGGGCCCGAAAGCGGTTTTTCTTCCAGGCATTGCCCATGGGCTTGCCCACGGAGACGCCCCCGTATTTTTTAATGATCCGCCGGGCCCGCCCGCGCCCCGCGGAAGCCATTTTTGCCGGGCCGATCAAGCCCATGAGCATCATGCAGTAGGATTGATCATAAAAGCCCCGGAGCCGGAGATAGGCTTTGAGCCATTCCATCTGTTTTTCATGGCCGGCGAGGTAAAGGTTGGTATAGGTTTCTTTCGGGTTGCTCAGCCGGATCATTGAAAGCGGCAGATCCGCCGTGATCAGTTCTCGGACGGCGCAGACCGCCGCCTCCCAGGTGGGGAAAAAAACGCCGTAAATGTCGTCTTTTTCCGGTATGGGAGAAATCCGGACCGATGCCCGGGTGAGCAGTCCCAGCCGGCCCTCGGAGCCGAGAAACACCTGGCGCAGGTCCGGGCCGGCCGCAGAGGCCGGGTAGGGCGGAAAATCGATTTTGCCGCTCGGGGTGATGACATCGCCGCCGGCAAACAGGTCCTCGATGCGGCCGTAGTACAGCGACTGCTGGCCGCTGGAGCGGGTGACCACCCAGCCGCCGAGCGATGAGTAGTCAAAGGACTGGGGATAGTGACCCAGCGTATAGCCCCGGGCCCGGAGGGCGGCTTCCAGGTCCGGGCCGCGGACGCCGGCGCCGAAGGTGGCCATCATGTTTTCGGCTTCCAGATCCAGCAGGCCGTTTAGGCGTTCCAACGACAGCGACAGCACGGGCGCTTCCGCGTCGGGGACATCGAGGTGGCCGACCACGCTGGTGCCGCCCCCATAGGCAACGACGATCATCTGGTGCCGCTCGGCATATTCGAGCACCGATTCGAGTTCGGACTCCGCGGCCGGGTAGGCCACCGCGTCGGGAAACCGGGACAGGGTGCCAAAGCGCATCCCCACCCAATCCGGCATGCTCTGGCCGTGGGCATGGTCGAGGCGGTCTGCTGCGGCCGTGGTGATCAGCTCCGCCACTTCCTCCGGCGGGTCCGGGATTTTCACCTCGGGCACCCGGGCGATCATTTCATCGCGGTCGATATTTTCCGGGGGCGCGGCCTTGCCGACCATGTTTTCGAGCAGTGCTTCGGCCGCCGGCGGAAGCGCCATTTCAATGGCCTCATCTCCCCAACCGTTCCATCGTTGCATAGGCGTTCTCCTTTTTTGTGACGAACCCTTACGGGGCAGAATGGATCTGTTTCCATATGGCAATGCTTTCGGCCATGGCATCGGCTACGACCACCTCGATCGAACCGGCCGGCTCGGCAATTGCGCGTTCCAGGGTTTCATAGAAATAAGCCGATGCTGCCCGGCCTTGCGCTGTGTCGAAATAAAGTTGACCCATGGCGAAAAAAACCGATGCGAAATCGTTTAAGAGCAAGGAAAATACGGGATTGCCGGAATGTTTTGCAAACAGCACCTGGAGCTGCCAGTCGTATGCCGTGAAATCTTCGGCATTGTCTGCAAGTGCCGTGCGTTTTTCCAGATGCTGTTGAATCGGCGCCGGGTTTCGAAAAACGGCATAACGGGCCGCCGGCGGCAGCATGATGGCCCGGAAGTCCAGCAGGTGAAAAATCAGGCTGTCGGGCAGATGGTCGGTATGTTTGACCAGGGTCCCCAGCAGCCCAAGGCCGCCGGTTTGCCAGTAGTCATTGACCTCGGTGGCTTTGCCGTGGCGGATGGTCACCCACCCTTCGCTGGCTAAGCGCTGCAGCGCTTCCCGGATGGTCGGCCGGGTTACGCCGAACTGTTGGGCAAGCTTGCGTTCTGCCGGCAGCAGGGTGCCGGGCGGAAACGTGCCGTCTAAAATGGAGGAAATCAACTGCCGGTCGGTGTGTTGGGCCGGCCGCATCAGTTGAGGGGTCTGTTCGGTTGATTTGAAAATCAGCATATAATCATTTGTTTTTTTATTTTTTGTTCTCGCGCAAAGCCGCCAAGTGCGCAAAGGAAGACTTTGAAACTTTGCGCCTTCGCGTCTTGGCACGAAAATAAAAAGGCTGTTAAAAGGAAAAACGCTAATGGTAAGAGGTCATACCACTTGCTTAAAAAAACGTCAAACTTTTTTTAGAACGATTTGTCATTTCCTGTGAAATCTTTTATATGGGAAGAGAAAGTGTAAAAGTATACTATAAATGAATCCGTAGCTTCCCGCCGATCTTTTCGGGCAAGTGTCATCGCCTATTGTCAGGGATCAAATGTTTTGAAGCGGATGTATTCGCAAAAAGACGTGGCGCGTTTTATTGGTGTTTCCGAAAGCCAGGTGCGTTATTGGGACAAGGTGGGGCTGATTGCGGCGACCGAAAAAAAAGACGGCCGTCTATGGTTTGACTTCAAGGCGCTGGTGGCCTTCCGCACCGTCCGGCAACTGCAGAACCAGGGGTTGTCGACCAGGAAAATCGTCAAGTGCGTCAACCAGGTGAAACATCGCATGCCGCATGCCGGCCAGCCGCTGACCGAATTTAAAATCACCACCATCGGCGATGAAATGGTCATCGGCAAGGACAACCAGCGCTGCACCTCTGACGGCCAGATTCTGTTTGATTTCGATCCCCCCGGCAAGGGGGCGGAAGAAACCCCGACCGTAACCCTGCCCGCCTGTGTGGAAGAAGACACCTTTTTTCAGGCCCTTTCCCATGAAGACAATTCGCAATGGAAAATGGCCGAAAAAAAATACGAAGCCCTCTTGGACCAGGACCCCGAGCACACCGATGCGTTGGTGAACCTGGGCAATATCCGGTTTATGTTCGGCGACGCCCCGGCGGCCGAGGCCTGTTACCGAAGGGCCCTTTGCATCGATCCGGATCACGTGACGGCCAATTTCAACCTGGCCAACCTGTTTGACGACCGGGGGGAAGCGGAAAACGCCATGCTGTTTTACATCAAGGCCCTCAATGAAGACCCCGAGTTTCCGGATGCCCACTGCAACCTGGGCATGGTGCTGGAAAAACTTGGCAATCGGAAGGCCGCTAAAATCCATTGGCAGCAATATCTCGAACTCGAGCCCGAGCCCGACGGCGAGATGGTTCGTTTTATTCGGGCCCGGATGCACGATGGGGAGTAAAAACGGAGCGGAAAAATGAGCGATTATCGTCGGCGATACCAATCGTATCTTGAGTTTGCCATGGAAACGGCCCACCGGGCCGGTCGATTGACCCTGGCCCATTTCCAGACCGGCACGGCGGCCGAGTACAAAAGCGACGACACCCCGGTTACGGTGGCCGATCAGTCCGCCGAAAAACTGATCCGTCAGCGGATTGAAAAGGCTTACCCCGATCATGCCATTGTCGGCGAGGAATACGGCACGAGCGCAAGTTCCCGGGATGACATCCGCTGGATCATTGATCCCATCGACGGTACCAAGTCCTTTGTTCACGGCGTGCCGCTTTTCGGGGTTTTGCTGGCCCTTGAAATCGAGGGCCGGGTGGAAGTGGGCGTGGTCTATTTCCCCGCACTCGATGAAATGGTGGCCGCTGCAACGGGTTTGGGCTGCTGGTTCAACGGCAGAAGGGTCGGTGTATCGCCGGTCGATCGCCTGGACCGGGCCGTGGTGAGCTGCACGGATGCCGGCAGCTTTGATGCCTGTGGCAGGGGCGGGGCCTGGCGGCGGATTCAGCAGGCGACTTATTTTCGGGCCGGATGGGGGGATGCCTACGGCCATTGCCTGGTGGCCACCGGACGGGCGGAGTTGATGCTTGATCCGGTCATGAGTGTCTGGGATTGCGCCCCGTTTCCGCCCATCCTCAGGGAAGCCGGCGGTTATTTCGGCGACTGGCAGGGCAATGAAACCATCTATGCCGAAGAGGCCATTTCGACCACGCCGTTGCTGCTGCCCCAGGTGCTGGAGCTGATTAAAACCTGATATGCTATTTCGCCGTCCATCCCCCGTCTATCGACAGGGTGGTGCCGGTAATCGATGCGGCGGCATCGCTTGCCAGAAACAGGGCCGTTTCGTTTAATTCCTCGATGGAGACAAACCGCTTGTTCGGCTGGGCAGCCAGAATCACTTCGCGGACCACGGTGTCTTCGTCCATGTTGTGCGCCCGGGCCTGATCGGCGATCTGGTTTTCCACCAGCGGGGTTTTGACGTAGCCGGGGCAAATGGCGTTGCAGGTGATGTTGTGTTCAGCAATTTCTAACGCCACTACCTTGGTCAGGCCCACCATGCCGTGTTTGGCCGCTACGTAGGCCGCCTTGTATGGTGAGGCCACCAGCCCGTGGGCCGAGGCGATGTTAATGATTCGCCCCCGGTTTTTTTTCTTCATGGCCGGCAGGCTCGCCCGGGTGGTGTAAAACGCCGAGGAGAGGTTGATTGCGATGATGGCTTCCCATTTTTCCGGCGGGAACTCGTCAACGGCCGCCACGTGCTGGATGCCGGCGTTGTTGACCAGGATGTCAACACCGTCGAAGGTATCTTCCGCCTCGGTGACCATGGCGGCGATGCTTTCCGGCTGGGTCATGTCCGCCGCCGAATATATGGCGCGGATGCCGTATTGCTGTTCCAGGCCGGATCGAAGGGCTTCGATTTCGTCGGCGTCGCCGAAGCCGTTGATCATCACGTTGCATCCGGCAGAAGCAAAGGCCGTGGCAATGCCTTTTCCGATGCCGCTGGTGCTGCCCGTCACCAATGCGGATTTGCCGTTTATCATGGTAGGTCCCCCTGTCTATATTGGAAGTAACCCCCTCCCGGGTTTGACCCGGGAGACCGAGCCTATAAATAACTCTGGAAGAGCAGGCACTGAGGCACTAAGGCACTGAGTTTTTTTAAACCTTATACCTTAAACCATAGACCTTGAACCTCGAGTTACTTAGAAGTGGAATGGAAAAATGCTTTAATACAGGATGGTAACCATGATTGAAATGAAATCAATTTGACCTAAATTGAGCGTTTCAGATTTTTAAAGATATGCTTTGTAAAGGGTTAATATCCATGTATCTGTGGCGCACTTGAAAATCGCTCCATTTAGGTGACAATTTGATTATCCGGTTTGGAATCCCGTCAGGCAAAGTGTTCGGCAATGACATCGGCCAGGTGCAGTGTATGGCGGCGGATTTCGGCCGGCGTTCGGCCGGGGTAGCGGGCGTAGCTGATCATCAGGCCGTTTAATGCGGAAAAAAGCGCGTGGGAAGAGGTCCGTGGGTTTTGTCCGTTGCCGGATTCGCGCAAAATAGCCTCGATGCGGTCCATCAGGCCGCGCATCATCCGGTTGAGTTTTTCCGTGGCATCCGGCGACAGTTCGCCGCCGAGCATAAAATGGCCCATCATCTGGTAAAAGGTCATGTTGTCGTTTAAAAAGCCCACGTAAAGGCGGCAGAAGTCTTGGATGCCCAGCGCCTTGCCCCCGGATTGATTATCGATTTGTGCGGCGAGGGTTTCGGCGTGATCTAAAAACACATCCAGAAACAATTCATGGAGGTTGGCGTAATAGTTGTAAATAGTACCGACGCTGACCCCGGCCGTCTTTGCGATTTCACGCACGGTCACGCCGCGGAAATCCTTTTCGGCAAACAGGCGCTGAGCCGCCGCCAGGATCAACTGGCGGCGGCTGGTGCGCTCCTGCTGTTTCAACGTTTTCAGCGGCTGTTTTGACACGATCAATCGTCCTCAGTCTCTTCTTTCCTCAACTCATTCTTTCAGCCCCTCGTTCCCTCAGTCCCTCAGTCCCCTAGTCCCTTAGTCCCTTAGTCCCTCAGTCCCTTCTTCTAAATCCCGCCGCCGCCTTCAAACACCCGCTGCATATCTTCATCCGTATGGCAGCGTTCACTTTCGTCCGGGTTCATGGCGTCGTTTTCCATCTTGCGCCGGTCATAGGCGTCATCGAGGACTTCCTTGTAGTATTCGTGCTGGATCAGCAGGTTCATGATTTCCGTGGTGCCGGTCCAGATCATGCCCAGCCGGATGTCTCGCAAGGCCCGCTCGACAGGATAGACCTCGGTGTAGCCGATGCCGCCCATGATCTGCATGGCGTTGTTGACGATTTCCCAGGCGGCCTCGGTGGCGTAGCGCTTGGCCTCGCTGACCAGGCGCCGGCCGTTGGACGCGTTTTCGTCCACGGCCCGGGCGGCCATATACGAAATGGCACGGGCGGCGTCGAGCTTGGTGATCGAGTCGGCCACGGAGAAGCTGACGGCCTCGTACTTGCGGATTTCATTGCCGAAGGCCCGGCGCCGGTTGGAATAGCGCGCGGCCAGATCCAGCGCCCCCCAGGCGCCGAGGCATCCGGCCGCCGAAGTCAGGCGCTCGGGGATCATCATCCGGTTAAAGCACAGGGCGCCGCCGTGGAGTTCTCCCACGAGGTTTTCCTTGGGCACCTTGACATCCCGGAACACCAGTCGGCCGGTACCGCCGCCCCGGCAGCCCAGCAGCCCGTAGAGGTGTTCGGTTTCAACACCCGGGCCGCGGTCGACGATCAAAAGGCTTAAGCGATGGTATTTGTGGGCGTTGGGATCGAAGTTGGACCGGCAGTACACCAGGAAGAAATCCGCGCCCTCGGCACCGACCACAAAGCGCTTCATGCCGTTTAGCACGAAGTGATCGCCGCGGTCTTCGGCCCGGGTCATGGCGCCGAAAAAGTCGGAGCCGCCCCGCGGTTCGGTCAGGGCCTCGGCGGAGACCAGCTTGCCGGCAAGGTAGGGCTTGAGGTATTTTTCCTTTTGCTCTTCGGTGCCGAACATGTGGAGGGCTTCGCCCACTATCGACGGCATGACAAAGGCGCATCCCAACGCCATGCCCAGGCAGCCGATTTCTTCGGCCGCCGCCACTTCTGCCACCCAGCTCATGCCTCGTCCGCCGTATTCCTTCGGAAATCGGATGCCGTAGAGGTTTCTGGCGGCCAGCTTTTCGACGAATTCGCGTGGGTAGGTGATTTCGTTTCGGTCCATCTGCCGCAGAAATTCACTGCTGATCTCCTCGCGGACAAACTCGCGGACCTCCTTTTTGAGATCCTGTTCTTCGGGGGTAAGCATGAAATCATACATGGCACGCCTCCATCGGGTTGGGATTGACATTATGAGCATTGCTCATTTTATTGAACAGTGCTCAAAATGTCAAACTCAAATGGAATGATTTTCAAGTTTTCCGGCAATTGCCGTCGCAACAATGTGGCTTTTGGCAATGCGCCTGCCTGTTGAGACAGACATGGCATCTGTCATCACCGCACATCTGGCATGAATAGCAGTCCGGGCATTTGTGTTTTTTGGGGGCGTCGGGATCAGAGGCCGGCACATATACTTTTCCCGGAAGCCCCGGTACTTTTTCAAACGGCATAGGCGTTCCTTTATTTGTATCTGTCCAGAGGATCGGGGAGTCGGCGCGCATGGTCAGGAAGTAAAGCGCTGCTCGCCGCAGAATATCATCAACACGTCGTCCTTGGCGCAGGCCAGCGTCATGTTGACCGAGCGGGCGACTTCGACGGCCAGTGCGGTGGGCCGGGAGATGCCCACCAGCATTTCCAGGCCGGCCCGGGCGCCTTTCTGGACCAGTTCATAGGAAAGCCGCGAAGACATGACGGCAAGGACCGCACGGTCCATGGTTTCGGCCATCAACACCTTGCCCACGGCCTTGTCAATGGCGTTGTGCCGGCCGACATCTTCGGCATGGCCGAGCACGGACAGCTGCTCGTCTAAGATCATGGCGGCATGCGAACTGCGCGTCTGCCGGTAAATGGGCTGGTAGTCGGGCAGGGTGTCGATGCAGGCCATGATGCGCTCGACGCCGAAGCGGTGGTTGGCGGCGATCGGCGCTGTAATCTGCTGAATGTCTTCGATTACTTCCTTGCCACAGATGCCGCAGCTGGTCTGGCTGACGAATCCTTTTCTTTCCAGCAGATCAGCGACTTTAGCGCGCCGGGCTTCGGTGAGGGTGACCGTGGCCACGTTGGTGCCGTCTTCGGTACAGGAGCCGATGGTTACGAGATCGGCGGGGGAGTCGATCAGCCCTTCGGCCAGGCAGAAGCCGGCGGCATGGGCCTTTTCATCACCGGGCGTGCGCATGACCACGGAATAGGCATTGCCGTTGACCCGGATCGAAAGGGGTTCTTCCGTGATCAGGGCCTGGTCGGTGGTGCTTTTTTGCCCGTCCTCATAGGCGGTCATGGGCTGTATAATAATTTGTTTCATCAACATTGCCGGCAGACGTAGGATTCACATTCTCTCCGGGTCATCACATCCATGGCAAACAGGATACGTTCCTGTTTTTTCCGCCGTTTTTCATCCAGTGTGTGAAACGTCATGTTTTCAAGCATAGAAAGGGCCTGCGCTTTGGAGAAAACCGCATCCCGGCCTTCTCCGACCACTTTTCCGGTTGCCGTATCCATGACCTCGGCGTCTTCGCCGTTGGAAACCACCGTATATGGCACCACGTAGTTTTCTATGAGCCGGGCGGCCGCCACTGCGGCCCGTTCCCGGGAAACCAGGGAGCCGG
Organism: Thermodesulfobacteriota bacterium; assembly: GCA_051745395.1. Classification (GTDB taxonomy): domain Bacteria; phylum Desulfobacterota; class Desulfobacteria; order Desulfobacterales; family Desulfosalsimonadaceae; genus JBNJEA01. Next base: position 10,607 of record JBNJEA010000089.1, read on the forward strand.
GGCCGTAAACAATAACCGCAAAGGCCCGGTTTTCAAGGCGGATGACAAAATCGACCATGGCCACGGCGAAGTCTCCGTCGACGTTTAAGGAAAGGGGCACGCGACATTCGATATCGGATTTCGCATAGCCCTTCTGCTCCACCAGAAACCGGGCGATTTGCTGCCGTATCCGTTCATCATGGGTGTCGGTCAGGCTCTGCCCGGTGATGTAGTCCGTGGTTGTGCCGAAAACCAGGTGACTTCCGCCCATTTCAATCACCGCTTTCCAAGAAGGTACATGCCGTAAGTCGCCATCAGGTTGGGGAAAAGATGCACAATCCGGCCGAATTTGTTATAGTTGTCCGTGTTGATGGCAACTTCCTTTAAAATGGAAAACCCCACCTGTTCGGTAAATTTCCGGAAATCCTTGATGGACAGCACCCGGATGTTGGGGGTGTTGTACCATTCATAGGGCAGTTGCGGGGTTTTCGGGGCATTGCCCGTGACCAGCACCTGCAGCCGGACATGCCAGTGACCGAAGTTCGGAAAACTGACGATGACTTTTTTGCCGATCCGCAGCATGGAGCGGATCAGCTCCAACGGTTCATAGACCTGCTGGAGCGTCTGGCTTAAAATCACGTAATCAAATGCATTGTCGGGATAATCGTGGATTTCCTCATTGATATCGCCCTGGATAACCGACAGGCCTTTTTCGATACACCGGGCGACCCGCTCTTCAACGATTTCGACGCCGGTTTCCCGGATTTGCTTGTGCCGTTTCAGATAATGCAGCAGTTCGCCTTCTCCGCATCCCAGGCCGATGACCTTGGCCTTCGGCGAAATCCAGGAGGCGATGACCTGCAGGTCATAGCGCAGGGCCGTATTATTCGATATCGGCGTAGACACTGTCTAAAAATCCCCTTACCAGGTTCGTCAATCGTTGGTTGGGCAGCAGAAACGCGTCGTGTCCCCACTCGGCTTCGATTTCACAGAAGCTGACGTTTAAGCCGCTTTTTTTCATGGCCTTGACCATTTCCCGGGACTGATAGGTGGGATACAGCCAGTCCGAGGTAAAGGAGATGACCATGAACCGGGCATTTGCCCGGGAAAACACCTCAACGCTCGAGCCGCTGCTGTGGTTTTTGTTTAAATCAAAGTAATCGGCCGCCTTGGTGATGTATAAAAACGAGTTGGCGTCAAAGCGTTCCACGAACTTGGCCCCCTGGTACCGAAGGTAGCTTTCCACCTGAAAGTCCACATCGAAATGATAGGAAAAGTCTTCTTTGTCCTGGAGCCGGCGGCCGAATTTCTGGCGCATGGCCTCATCGGACAAATACGTGATATGGCCGATCATCCGGGCCACCGACAACCCCAAATCCGGGTTGGGTCCCCCGTAATAATCGCCGTCGTTCCAGTTGGGATCGGCAATGATGGCCTGGCGGGCCACCTCGTTAAACGCGATGGCCAGAGCGGAATGCCGCATGGTGGTGGCCAGCGGAATGGCCGAGCAGACCATGTCCGGGTACTGGACCGTCCACTGCAATACCTGCATGCCGCCCATGGAGCCGCCGATCAAAGACAGGATCTTTTCGATGCCCAGGTGATCGATCAGCGCCTTCTGGGCCCGGACCATATCGGCGATGGTGATAAAGGGAAAATCCATGCCATAGGGTTTTCCCGTTTTCGGGTTCATCGAGGCCGGCCCGGTGGATCCCATGCAGCCGCCCAGGATGTTGGTGCAGATCACGAAATACTTGTCCGTGTCGATCCCCTTGCCCGGCCCGATCATGTTGTCCCACCAGCCGGGTTTGTCATCGGTGTTGCTGTAGTAGCCGGCCGCATGGGCGTCGCCGGTCAATGCGTGGTGCACCAGCACGGCGTTGGTTTTGTCGCGGTTTAACGTGCCGTAGGTCTCATAGGCAAGGGTGACGGGCCCCAGGCGTGCCCCGCTGTCGAGCACCATTTCATTCGGCGGTTCGCCAAAGGTGAAATATTGTTTTTCAACCCGGCCGACGGAGCGGCCGGTCTGATCGTGGGCAATGTATTCGCTCATGGGTGTTGATCGTATCGCAAATGATGACCGGATTGCAAGCCGGCAAGTTTGACGCAACAAGGGAGGATGGCCTTACAAGCATCCTCCCTTGTTTGCAAAGATTTCCAAGTTTACCGCATCTACTGCGTCAGATGCAGCCTCGCATAGTTCACTATAGCTCGCCTGCATCTTCCTTGTATCTGCGGCAAGCTTGGAAATCTCTCCATTTAGGAT
>JBNJEA010000012.1:0-37836 GCA_051745395.1 Thermodesulfobacteriota bacterium
TCTCCACTTAAACTGTATCGCTACACTTTACGTGTTACTTCTCTTGCTTGCCCGGCCCGCTTTTCAAGCGCCACTATTTAGTTTTCAAAGATCAAAGGCATCATCTGTTGAAGATGATTTTTCCTCACGAATTACTTATAATTGTAATAAAAAAAACGGCTCAGTCAAGACATTTCCACAAAAAATTTCCCACCGTCATGAACTGAATCCGTTTCGCCATGAGAAAAACAAAAAATAACCGATCTGACACATACTGTCAACAGAAAAATCACATCTCTACTTTAATTTTGTGATATTTCTTTTTGCCGGCCCGCAGGGTGATTTCACCGTCATTAAGGTCTGCGGTCGATACAATGTAATCATTTGATTCCACACGGTTTCCGTTGATATACGCCCCGCCCTGTTGGATCAACCGCCGGGCGGCACCGCCCGTTTCGGCCAACCCGACCTTCTGAAAAAGCTTAAAGGCGGCAATGCCGGCGGCCAGGTCCGATCCTTGCAGCCGGGTCATGGGCACCGAGTCATCAGCACCGGTTTTTCCACGGGCAATCGTGCTCGACGGCAGGATGGTCTCCGGTACAATCCGGGTGCCGAACATCTGTGCAGCGGACCGGTACGCCTTTTCCGCTTCGACCTGGCCGTGGGCCAAAGCCGTGGCTTCAAAGGCCAGCACCGCTTTGGCAGCGTTCAAATCCGCTCCTTCCAATAGGTCGACCTTTACGATTTCCTCCATCGGCAAAAAGGTAAACAGCGACAGGAAGCGTTTCACATCCCTATCATCGGTATTGACCCAGAACTGGTAGTACTCATAGGGAGATGTCCGCTCGCTGTCGAGCCAGATGGCGCCCTGGGCGGTTTTGCCCATCTTGGCACCGCTGCTGGTGGTTACCAGGGGGAAAGTGATCCCGTAGGACTCGGTCTGGCGCATCCGGCGAATCAAGTCGATGCCGGCGACGATATTGCCCCACTGATCGCTGCCGCCCATCTGGAGCCGGCAGCCATGTTCATCATAGAGCTTTAAAAAGTCATATGCCTGCAACAACATGTAATTGAACTCGATAAAATTTAATCCTTCATCGGACTCGAGCCGGACCCGGTAGCTTTCGGCCTTGATCATCCGGTTGACGGAAAAATACCGGCCGATGTCCCGCAAAAAATCAATATATTTGAGATCCACAAGCCAGTCCGCGTTGTTTAGAAGCTGCGCATTATCGCTGTCAAACTTGATAAAGCGCGAGAGCTGGGATTTAATCCCCCTGGCATTTTCCTCCACGTCGGTCAGGGTCAGCAACTGCCGCATTTCGGTCTTGCCGCTCGGATCGCCGACCAGACCGGTACCGCCGCCGACTAAGGCAATGGGCCGATGGCCGGCGCGCTGCATGTGCGCCAGTGACATGATCGGCACCAGGCTGCCGACGTGCAGACTGGGTGCCGTAGGGTCGAAACCGATATAGCAACTAACCGGCGCATTGCGCTCCACATGTTCGCGCAACTGTTCCTCATGGGTGGTGGCCTCAATAAATCCGCGTTCCCGCAGGGTATCAATGACGTTCATCTTCTACTCGCAGCTTACTTGTTCGCATATTCAACCGCACGCGTCTCACGAATGACCGTGACCTTGATCTGACCGGGAAACGTCAGCGATTCCTCGATGTTTTTGACAATATCCTTGCTCAATATGGTGGCGTCCTCATCGTTGATCTTCCCGCCTTCCACAATAACGCGAAGCTCCCGGCCCGCCTGGATGGCATATGCACTCGACACCCCATTGAATTCCTTGGCGATACCTTCCAGGTCTTCAAGGCGCTTGATGTAATTTTCAAGCAATTCTTTCCGGGCACCGGGACGGGCACCGGACAGACTGTCGGCGGCCTGGACGAGCAGATCATATACGGATTCGGGCTCGATGTCCTCATGGTGGGCGGCGATGGAATGGACGACCTTGTTAGATTCACCGTGCTTTTTGGCCAGCCGGGCCCCGATTTCCGCATGGGAGCCGTCGACTTCATGATCGATGGCCTTGCCGATATCGTGCAGCAGCCCCATTCGCTTGGCCAGCTTGACATTTAATCCGAGTTCGGCGGCCATGGCCCCGCACAAAAAGCCGACCTCCACCGAGTGCTGCAATACGTTCTGGGCATAACTGGTCCGGAACTTGAGCCGGCCGAGGTATTTGATCAGTTCACTGTTGATGCTGTGTACCCCCAAATCGAATGCGGCCTGGTTGCCGGCCTCCTTGATGGTGGTCTCCACTTCCTGATCGACTTTTTTGACCACGTCCTCAATGCGCGCCGGATGGATCCGGCCATCTTCAATTAAGCGAAGCAAAGACAGGCGGGCGACTTCCCGACGGACCGGATTAAACCCGGAAAGGATGACAGCCTCCGGTGTGTCATCAATGATCAAGTCAATGCCGGTGGCGGCTTCCAGGGCCCGGATATTGCGGCCTTCCCGGCCGATAATCCGGCCTTTCATTTCATCGTCTGGCAATTGGACCACGGATACCGTGCGCTCGGCGACAAAGTCGCCCGCATACCGCTGGATGGCCGTGGCCATGATTTTCTTGGCTTCCTTGTCTGCGTTTTCCTTGGCTTCGGCCACGATGCGCTTGACAGTTTTGGCACTGTCATGCCGGGCCTCGTTTTCCATGGACTGCATGAGCAGATCCTTGGCCTCTTCGGCCGTCATTCCGGAAATATTTTCAAGCCGCTGTTTTTGTTCATCGATCAGTTGTTGATATTTTTCTTCGCTTTTGGAAATTTCGGCGGCGCGCTGCTTGAGCTCCCGCTCGACACGATTGTTTTCCTTGGCCTGGAGTTCGATTTGTTCATGCTTTTTGTCCAGGCTTTCTTCCTTGGCGACCAGCCGTTTTTCCCGGTTTTTGAGTTCTTCCCTCGCCTCGGCGGTTTCGGCGTCAAAATCGCTTTTCATCTTAAACAGCCGGTCCTTGGCCTCCAACTGCGCTTCTTTGACCAAAGAATCCGCCTTGCGCTCCGCGGTATCCACGATCATTTTGGCCTTTTCCTGAGCGTCAGTGACTTTCTGGCCCAAAATCCGGTCCCGCAAAAGCTGAGAGCCGACAAAGCCGATAACCCCGCCGATGACGAGCATTAATATATATGTTCCGTTCATCTTTCCAACTCCCTGAATATGTGTAATCGGCGTTTATCGCCGGTCTGGTAATGCCTGCGCGCAAACCGCGCCTTGCGTTATTCGTTTGGATGTATCACAAAAATCATGGATGTCTAAATCATTTTATTTTTATGAAAAAATAACAGAGGCAAATCAAGAGGAAGGCTGAAATGAAATGATTGCTCGGAATCCTCCCCGCACTCGGCAGAAACCGCCGGCCGGCGAACAAAAATGATTTCGGGAAGGATAAGACCCCGCCACGCCGTGTTGAAAGAGCCTTGATCCGGCTCTTATAGGTGGGCGCCTTATAGCTTCTTCAGGCTTTTCCGTACGCGCGGAACTTGCACACCAAAACCAGTGAAGGCTCCCTATTTTGTAGGTGTTGGGTCAAGGGGTTCCGTTCAATCACGCGCATGGCAGGGTGCTTATTTTGTAAAACCGCTAAAAACAGAATTCATTGAAGCAGCGAGTCTCAACATTACACTCTTCATCTTTCCTACCGGGCCGTATCGGCTTCCACCTTCTGTTCCAGATGAGCCGCCCGGCTTGATACGGCCTTCATAAATTCCGAATGGTCAAGCGTCAGCTCATAATGTCGGGTCGCGATCTTCAATGTTGCCAAAACCATTATTGCAAGTTTGTTGGTTTTCCGTTCATGTTCCGGAAAACGCGATTCCACCTGGCGGACCTCTTCGCTGACATATTCAGCGATCTCTCTTGGATCGACCTGACTGCCAGTTTCTGCTTTGAACCGGAATTGTTCACCGAGCAACTCAATTGTGACGACGTTTTCCAAAATCTACAGACCGATAAATGGTTTGGATTCAAAACTTATTGATTTTCCCGGCTCGCCGATGAGTCATTGAGCTTGGCCAAAAGGTTATCAATTTTGGACCGTATTAACGCTTTTTGTTCTGAATATTGGTTTTCTGCTGCAACTTTTTCTTCCAGTTCCGATTCCAGCTCTTTTACGCGCTGCCGGAGTTCGGAATTGGTGTCTTCAAGGGATTTACATTGATCAATCAAACTTGCAATTTTTGTTTCCAGCCGATCGAATTGGCGCATCACTTCATCAGTTTCCACTGCGTCACCTCTTTTTTCGTATATAAGATTGACCACGCTGAAAGTCAAGATTTTTCATCGGAGGAAATAATCGCCGCCACCGTTTCCAAATCCGCCGGTGTATTAATACCGAGCATCTCCGTATTGTCAGAGCAGGTAAACATGCCGATCCGGGTGTTGTTTTGGGCTGCAATTCCCACAATATCGGTGAGATACATTTCGTTCTGTGCGTTATCCGAATTGATTTGCGACAGGGCGTTTTCGAGCAGATTGCGATTGACGCAGTAAATTCCGGTGTTGATATGACAAATCCGCTTTTCATCGCTGTTCGCGTCCGATTCTTCAACAATCCGGCGAACATGGCCGTTTTCCGTAATCAAACGCCCGTAGCCTTTCGGGTTTTGCATATAAGCAGCCAGTACGGTAATATCGTGGCCGCTGTTGCAGTGGGCTTCTATAAAGGCATTCAGGGTATCTGCCTGGATCAAGGGGACATCGCCACACAAAATGACCACCTGTTTAATATGATCGGAGAGCACCGGCAGGGCGGATAAAACGGCATGTCCGGTTCCGAGCTGATTTTCCTGCCAAGCGAAGCGTACCCGGCTGTCCCGGGCGGAGACAACGGATCGCACCGCTTCACCCTGGGTACCCACCACGACAATGATTTCACTGCCGGCAATGCGGGTGGCCGCATCAACTACATATAAAATCATCGGTTGACCGGCCACTTCATGAATGACCTTGGCCTGATCCGAATTCATGCGGGTGCCTTTGCCGGCGGCCAAAATAATGACGGCAAGATTTTCCATATTCAACTCCCGGGCCGACCAAATAAAAAGGGCAAATCTCAAACGATTTGCCCTTTTTTAAGTAAATGTGAACCGTCACCGTGGAAACAAAACGGATGAAATCAGGATTTATGCGCTTTTGGATTCCACGATCTTCATGCGGGCCATCGCCCGATTCAACGCGGCGGCGGCACGTGCGGTATCAATATCTTGCTGCTCGTTTAACCGTTGCTGGGCCCGTTCATAAGCGGCCCTGGCCCGCTCGTAGTCAATCTGATCACCGAGCTCGGCCGATTCCGCAAGGATGGTCACCCGGTCGGGCAATGCCTCTGCAAAGCCGCCGCTGACAAACACCATCGCTTCATTGCCGCCGGCGTTTCGATATCGCACTTTCCCGATATCGAGCGAGGTTAGAAAGGGTGTATGACCGGACAGGACGCCGAATTCGCCGAGCGTTCCCGGTGCCATCACAATCTGGGCATCCTCGCTTACCACGTACTTTTCCGGAGTTACCACTTCAAGTTTAATATTGTCAGCCATGTGCTATTTCCTCGTGATGTTATGCAGCCATCTTCTTGGCTTTTTCCCGGGCCTCTTCAATTGTGCCGACCAGATAGAAAGCCTGTTCCGGCAGATCGTCATGCTCGCCTGCACAGATTTCCTTAAAAGCCCGGATGGTATCATCGATTTTGACAAAGGCGCCCTTCAATCCGGTAAAGGTTTCCGCCACATGGAACGGCTGGGACAGAAAACGCTGGATTTTGCGGGCACGGGCAACTGTGACCTTGTCTTCTTCGGAGAGTTCTTCCATGCCGAGAATGGCAATAATGTCCTGGAGGTCTTTATAGCGCTGCAGAACCGTTTGGACCTCGCGGGCGACCCCGTAGTGTTCCTCGCCGATAAAGTTGGCGTCCAGAATCCGGGAAGTGGAGTCCAGCGGGTCGACGGCGGGATAAATGCCAAGCTCTGCGATCTGACGGGAAAGCACAACGGTTCCGTCCAAGTGGGCAAATGTCGTTGCCGGCGCGGGGTCGGTCAAGTCGTCGGCCGGGACGTAGACGCACTGGACAGCCGTAATCGAGCCCTTGTCGGTGGATGTAATGCGTTCCTGCAGGTCACCGAGCTCAACAGCAAGCGTCGGCTGATAACCGACAGCAGACGGCATACGACCGAGCAGCGAGGACACTTCCTGGCCCGCCTGGGTAAACCGGAAAATGTTGTCAATGAACAAAAGCACGTCCTGACCTTCTTCATCCCGGAAATACTCGGCCGCGGTCAAAGCGGTCAAAGCCACGCGGGCGCGGGCGCCCGGCGGTTCGGTCATCTGGCCGTAGACCAGGGCGGCTTTCGGCAAAACGCCCGAATCCTTCATTTCGTGATACAGGTCGTTTCCTTCGCGGGTCCGCTCCCCGACTCCGGCGAAAACGGAAATACCGCCGTGATGCATGGCAATGTTGTTAATCATTTCCATCATGATAACCGTTTTGCCGACACCGGCGCCACCAAACAGCCCCATTTTCCCACCGCGGGGAAAGGGAACCAGCAGGTCGATGACCTTAACGCCGGTTTCCAGGACCTGAACCGATACGTCCTGCGCTGTCAAATCGGGGGCGGGTTTATGGATGGGAGACATTTTGTCCTGGCCCACCTCGCCCAAACCATCGACCGGACGGCCCACGACGTTGATGACCCGACCCAAGGCCGGCTCTCCGACCGGGACCATAATGGGATTGCCGGTGTCTTTGACCTGCTGGCCGCGAACCAGACCGTCGGTGACGTCCATTGCGATGGCGCGTACCACGTTGTCTCCGAGATGCTGGGCCACTTCCACTACCAGATTGTCTTCTTGATCATTGATCGACGGGTTGGAGATGAGAAGTGCCGTCATGATTTCCGGCAGCTTGCCCTGTTCAAACTCCACGTCAACAACAGGCCCCAGGACCTGCGTAATCTTGCCAATGTTTTCTGCCATGGGTTGTCCTCCTATAGAAACACAGAATTGATCGTTGAAATTATCCCTTAAGGGCCTCAGCGCCGCCGACGATGTCCATCAGCTCCGTTGTAATTGCCTGCTGCCGCGCCTTGTTAAAGGTCAGCGTCAGGTTGTCGATCATATCGTCACAAGCCTTGGTGGCATTATCCATAGCCCGCATGCGGGAGGCATGTTCAGAGGTCGATGTCTCGAGCAAGGCGTTGTAGAGCTGGATATAGATATTTTTCGGAAGCATGGTATTGAGCAGATCGTCGGCCGACGGCTCGCAGATATGTTCGGCCATGTAGGTGTCATCTTCGGCTTGCCCGGCTTCCTCTGTTGCTGCAAGAGCGGGAATGGGCAGCAACTGCTTGATCGTCGGCGGCTGGTTGGCCATGCCCAGAAACTGGGCATACACCATGTGGACCTCGTCATAATCGCCGTTTAAAAACCCGTCGATCAATTTCTGACCGGCCGTGGAGGCGACGTTGAACCCGAATTTCGCACCGACAACGCCCAGATATTCATCGATGATTGGATACTTTTCCCGGCGGGCCCAATCCCTGCCCTTTTTGCCAAAGTTGGTGACCGAAACCTGACAGCCCTGACCGGATTTTTCAACCGCAAAATCTTCGGCTTTTTCAACCAGGTTGGTGTTAAATCCACCGCATAACCCCCGGTCCGAGGTCAACAAAACAACATGGACATTTTCAACCGTTTCCCGGGGGACCAGCAGAGGGCTGACATCCTCGCCGGCCTTGTCAGCGATGTTGCCAAGCACTTCGGAAAATTTCTCCGCATACGGCCGAAACCCCTCCATAGCGCTTTGGGCACCGCGAAGTTTCGATGCGGCGACCATGTTCATGGCCCGGGTAATCTGCTTGGTCTTTTTAACACCAGCGATCTTGGATTTGATTTCTTTTAAAGATGCCATATATCAACTCGCTTTTGTACGCTGTTACTGAAATTGGTGTTAAACGGCCCGATTACTTGATGGTATCCTTGAATTCGTCGCCGTATTCCGACAATGCCTTTTCCAGTTTCTGGTCGATTTCGTCGGTGATTTTGCGTTCTTCCGCAATGCTGCTGATAATATCGGGGTGTCGGCTTTCCATAAACTGATACAGCCCGGCCTCATATTTGGCCAACACATCTGTGGACAGATCGTCGAGATAGCCCTTGGTACCGGCGGAGATGATCAACACCTGTTTTTCCAGTGGCAGCGGCTGAAACTGCGGCTGTTTCAAAATCTCAACCAAGCGTTCCCCGCGGGTAAGCTGCTTCTGGGTGGCGGCATCCAGATCGGAACCAAAAGCGGCAAAGGATTCGAGTTCCCGATACTGGGCCAGGTCCAGCCGCAGGGTACCGGCAACCTGTTTCATGGCTTTTTCCTGTGCCGCACCGCCGACGCGGGAAACAGAGAGACCGACGTTGATCGCGGGCCGGACGCCGGCAAAGAAAAGGCCGGGTTCCAGGTAAATCTGACCGTCGGTAATCGAAATGACGTTGGTGGGAATATAGGCCGAAACGTCGCCGGCCTGGGTTTCAATGATCGGCAGTGCCGTCAGCGAACCGGCGCCGAGTTCATCGTTTAGCTTGGCCGCGCGTTCGAGCAAGCGGGAGTGGTTGTAGAAAATGTCACCGGGAAAGGCTTCCCGGCCGGGCGGACGGCGCATGAGCAGCGAAACCTGGCGATAGGCGACCGCCTGCTTTGAAAGGTCATCATAGACAATCAGGGCATGCTGGCCATTGTCCCGGAAGTATTCACCGATGGCGCAGCCGGCGTAGGGGGAAATGTATTGCAGGGTCGCCGGGTCACTGGCCGAGGCGCAAATAACGGTGGTATATTCCATGGCCCCGTGTTTTTCGAGGTTGGCAACCACCTGTGCGACGGTGGAGCGCTTTTGACCGGTGGCGACATAAATACAGTATACGCCCTGGCCTTTTTGACTGATAATCGCGTCAATGGCCACGGCGGTCTTGCCGATCTGACGGTCGCCAATGATTAACTCCCGCTGTCCGCGGCCAACCGGCGTCATGGCGTCAATGGCCTTCAAACCGGTGTACATGGGTTCGTGGACACTTTTGCGGGCGATAACCCCGGGGGCCACCATCTCGATTCGACGACTCTGATCCGATTCAATGGGGCCCTTGCCATCCAGCGGTTCACCGACGGCGGACATGACGCGGCCGCAAACGGCTTCCCCCACCGGGACCTCTGCAATCCGGCCCGTACGTTTGACCATATCGCCTTCCTTGATGTGGGTGTCGTCGCCCATAATGGCAACACCCACATTGTCTTCTTCCAGGTTCATGGCCAACCCGAGCACGCCGTTTGAAAACTCAACGAGCTCGAGTGCCTGGACCTTTTCAAGACCGTATACACGCGCGATACCGTCACCAACCGACAAGACGATTCCGGTTTCACTTAGCTCAACCTTCTTGTCGAATTCCTGAATCTGATCTTTAATAATTTGGCTGATTTCTTCGGCTTTTATTTCCATTAGACACTCTCACCCCTTTTTAAAGATTCACGCATATTTTTCAACTGTGTTTTAATGCTTCCATCAAGAACGAGATCACCGATTCTTGTTACCACGCCGCCGATCAATTCCGGATCCTGCCGGGCCTCGAGGATGACTTCCTTGCCGGTCATCTTGGACAGCGCGTTGCGGATCTGGTCGAAACTCTCCGATGACAACTCGGTGGCGGCGACAAGATCGGCCCGCACCACCCCTTTTAACTCATCAGAGAGCTTGCCGTAGTATTCACAGATACCGCGGATATGATTAAACCGCTGTTTGGAAAACAAAAGCCGAAGAAAGGATCGAACGACATCGGAGAATTCGAGTTTGTCCACCAACGTCATCAATACGTTCTTCCGCTTTTCCAGATCAAACAACGGATTGTTCAGGGTTCCCTCCAGGTTCGGCTGACTGTCGAGCAACCCGACGAGTTGCTCCAGCTCTTCCCGGTATTGTTCCGCCCTGCCGTCGTCTTTGCCAATCAATATCAACGCCTTGGCATATCGCCTTGAAATCGCTGAGCTTCTCACTTTGTCACCACCTTGTCTAAATATTCTTTAACGAGCCGGTCCTGATCGTCATCGGTAATCACGTTTTTCAATTTATCCTCCGCCTTTGCAATGGCTTTCTCGAAGACTTCGGTTTCGAGTTGCAACTTGGCCTGGGCAAACTCGTTTTCAATATTTTTCCGGGCCTGCTCCTCCATCTTGGCGGCAGCGGTTTCGGCTTCCTTTAAAATTTTCTCCCGCAGGCTTTCCCCCTGTTGCCGATACTGTTCGATGATTTTGTCGGCTTCCTTGCTCAATGCGGACAAGCGTTCGTTGTATTCGGCCAGCTTGTTTTCGGCTTCCTTTTTCTGCTGCTCAAGATCATTTAGCTGTTCGCGGATCACGCGGATGCGATCATTTAAAAAGTGGGCCACCGGCTTGCGCAACAGAAAAAACAAAACAATGGCGAGCACTGCAAAGTTCATGACTCGATAGGTGTCGGTTGCAGCCCAGCCGCCGCCGTTTTCTCCGCCGCCGCTTGCTGCAAAAACGATGCCAGAAGTCGCGATCAGCACCAACACAGCCGACAGGGCCACCGGTAGACAGAGACGTTTCAAATTATCCGAATTCATTTATACCGCCCTCCCGAGAATTTTCTCACTGATTTGATCTGCGAACGTATCGATTTGCGGCTGCAGGGATTTGCGAACCTCCTGAGTTTCACTGGCCACCTTTTCTCGAATTTCCGCAAGATCCTGCTTTGCCTTCTCGTTTATTTTTTCCTTCATCTGCATTTCTTCTTCACGGGCCGCCTGCTCCAGCGCTTCTTTTTCCTTCTGCCCTTTTTCCCGGGCTGCCCTGATGCCCGATTGAATTTCCTCGGATTTTTCCCCCACGTCCTGCTCGAACTGTTCGATCGTGGTTTCCATTCCGTTTACCTTTTCTCTCCGCTGGGCGATAATGCCGCGAATCGGGCGATACAACACGAAATTCAGCGCCCAGATGAGAATCAGGAAATTGACCATCTGAATAAACAATGTAAGATCGACACTTATCATTCCATCACCCTCCGCAAGCCAATGCGTTCTTTATCAATTCCGTTATTTCAAACTCAACTGATTTAAGCAAAATGGCATACCACCATTTACAATAATTTGTCAAATATTTTTGACATTTTTTGACAAATTCCGTTGCCGGCACCACCCGTTCCAACGCGTTCGAACGGCCTTTTTCGAATAAATATCCGAAAGTCGATTTTAAGACGAAACACCCCGATTTCAGGCCTTGATAAACCGCCGCATGCTGACATTCATCAAAATGCCGAGCCCAAGCAGTGTCGTAATAATGGATGAGCCGCCGTAGCTGATCAAAGGCAGCGGCATTCCGACAACAGGCATTAATCCCATCACCATGCCGATATTAATCACCGTTTGCCAGAAAATCATTGCCGTGATGCCCACCGCCAACATAGACCCGAAATCATCGCGGCAGGCATAGGCAATGTTTAAACCAAAGGCAATCAACAGCACAAAAAGCATCAACAGCATCAACGAGCCCGCAAAACCCCACTCTTCTGATAAGACGGAAAAAATAAAATCCGTATGCTGCTCCGGTAGAAAGGAGAGAATGTTTTGCGTGCCCTGCATAAACCCCTTGCCGAAAAGCATCCCCGATCCCACGGCTACCTTGGACTGAAGAATATGATAGCCCCCGCCCAGCGGATCGCTTTCCGGGAAAAACAACATCAGAATCCGCGTGCGCTGATAATCTTTCAAAAAAAACCAGCCCACCGGCAAAACGACCGCCATGGTGATCAACAGGGAGATAAAGGTCCGGCGCCGGATCTTGGCAAAAACGGTCATGGTGGCGGCGATCAAACCGATCAGCCCTGCGGTTCCCAGATCGGGTTGTTTTAACACGAGCACAAACGGCAGGCCCACCAGGGCTGCGGCGGGCGCCAGTTCCCGGATACCCATGCCGGTGGGCCGGATATGGCCGGCAAAATATCTGGCCAGCATGATGATCACGGCCAGTTTGGCCGGTTCGGACGGCTGCAGGGAAAAAGCGCCGAAATCAAGCCATCGGGTCGCCCCCCCCACGTTTTGGCCGACAAAATACACCGCCACCAGCAAGGCGATGCAGACGCCGTAAATCAACGGGGCCCACTTTTCAATCCGTCGGTAGGAAAAGACAAAACTGCCGATCATCAGCACCAGCCCGCCGCCGAACCAGCACATCTGTTTCAGGTACAGGTTGGATAACGGGTTGACATCGCCGGCGTTGACGGCACTGTAAATCAGGGCGATGCCGATGCTGCCGAGCAACAGGATCAGCAGCAGCAGCCCCCAGTCAAAGTATTGAATCAGCCGGCGGTCAAACAATATGGATCCCTCCCTGCAAAAAAACAACCAACATTGGATCTTTTTTCTTTAAACTTGAATTTGCTTCCGGCGGAATTGTCCATTTTGGGCCGGATGCTTTCCCGGATGCTTTCTATGATAGCACCATCCTTGTTCAAACCGGGCAACTTATGGTAAACAATGCATGTTTTCAAGTGTTTTTCTGAGAACATGAAAATAGGATCCGCAGCGGATTTTCCCATACAATTACGGAGGTTCCCATGGCCGGTCAGGTATTTTTTATCGATTTCAAAGCGACTTTTAAAGACAATTTTTTGGGCAAGCTCGAACGACTATTGCAGCAGGCGGGTTTGGCCCAGTGTATCAGCCCCCGCGATCTGGTGGCCCTGAAAATGCATTTCGGAGAATGGGGCAACACGGCTTATATCCGGCCGGTCTACATCCGAAAAATTATCGAGGCCGTCAAGGCGGCCGGCGGCGATCCGTTTCTTACCGACGCCAACACGCTTTACGCCGGCTCTCGCGGCTGCGCTCCCCATCACTTGACCACGGCGATTCAAAACGGTTTCGACTATGCCGTCGTGGACGCCCCGCTAATTATTGCCGACGGTTTGCGGGGACGGACGGAAACCGCGGTTGAAATCGACCAGAAGCATTTCCGGCAGGTCTATATCGGCTCGGAAATTGTCAATGCCGACACCCTGATTTCCGTGGCCCACTTCAAGGGGCATGAACTGTCGGGTTTCGGCGGGGCAATCAAAAATGTCGGCATGGGATCGGCCTCCCGGCGGGGCAAAATGGATCAGCACGCCAATGTCGCCCCCAAGGTAAAAAAGAAGCGATGCGTCGGCTGCGGCGACTGCGCCGGGCACTGCGTGGAGCAGGCCATCGGAATGATCGAGGAAAAAGCCTATATCCACCCGGAAAAATGCATCGGGTGCGGCGAATGCATCCTGATCTGCGAAAACGGCGCCATACAGGTCCAGTGGACCCAGAGCATCCCCGTTTTTTTAGAGCGCATGATCGAGTATACCGTGGGCGCGCTCCAAAACAAAGCCAATAAGACCCTGTATGTCAATTTCATCAACCATGTATCGCCGGCATGCGACTGTGTCCCCTATAACGACGCCCCGATCGTCGGCGATGTGGGCGTGGTGGCCTCCACTGATCCGGTCGCCATCGACCAGGCAAGCGTGGACTTGGTCAACGCCCGGCCGGCCCTGCCGGATTCGTGCCTGAAAACGCATACCGATGCCGGCGCCGACAAGTTCCAAGGGGTCTATCCCAAGGTGGACTGGGAGCACCAGCTGGTTTATGCCGAACAGCTCGGTCTGGGCAGCCGGCAGTACGAACTGATCAAAATTTAATCCGAGACCTTCTTAAAGGCAGAGTCCGGAAAAAAACAGTACGGGCATTGTTCCGGCGGATTTTCGTCATAGTGGACATAGCCGCACATTCGGCATCTCCAGGCCGCAGTTTCCGGCTGATCGGGCAGCCCGATTTCGTCCGGGTGCTTGTCGCGATGCATGGGCATATCTTCCAGCGGCGGCATCACCGGCTGGTAGCCATGAAGGGCGTGGCCGGAAACGATCATCCGCTGGATTTCACTGGTCCCCTCGTAAATGGGATAGACCCGCATGTCGCGCAGCAGTTTCTCCACGGGATAAAACCGGGTATAGCCGTAACCGCCGAAAATCTGCAGGGCTTCATGGGCGATTTCCATGGCGGCTTCGGTGGAATAGAACTTGGTAAGCGAGGCCGTAATGGTGGGGTCAATGCCGCTGTCTGCCTCCCATGCGGATTTCCAGACCATAAGCCGCGAGGTTTCGATTTTTTGATACATTTCTGCGATTTTAAATTGAATCGCCTGAAAATCCGACAGTTTGGCTCCGAAGGCGCGCCGCTTTTTGGCATAATCGATGGCAAACTCCATGCTCGAGCGCGCCGCGCCCACGGCAAAGGCGCCGATTACCGGACGGGTGCGGGAAAAGGTGCGCATGGCCAGAACAAATCCCTTGCCGGGCTCGGCGATCATATGATCTTTCGGCACCCGGACATTGTTGAAGTGCACCGCGGCGGTATTTGAATTGCGCTGACCCAGCTTGGGGATGTGGCGGCCGACTTCGACGCCTTCCCAACCGGCTTTCACAAAAAACGCACAAATGCCGTCATGCTTTTGGGCGGTATCGACCGTGGCGAAAATGGAATAATAATCGGCGATGCCGCCGTTGGTGACCCAGTACTTGGTCCCGTTTAAGATATAATCCTCGCCGTCGGGTCTGGCCGTACACCGGATACCGGATACGTCAGAGCCCATGGTCGGCTCGGAGGTGGCAAAACTGACCAGGTTGAACGATTTTGCAAATTCCGGCAGATACTTCTGCTTTAACGCCTCGTTATCCGACAAAATCAACGGCTCCAGGCCGAGGGAATTGTCAAAAACGGATGTAGCAATGCCGGGGCAGGCGGCGGCGATTTCTTCAGTGACGATCGAGCCTTCCACGATGCCGTAGCCCTTCCCCCCGTATTGGGCGGGGATGTCGGTGCTCGATATGCCGATGTCAAACGCCTTTCTTAACAAATCAATCGGGGTTTCATCGATTTCATCATAGTAGGCTGCCACCGGCAACACCTCTTCCAATGCGAACTTCCGGGCCGTTTCCTTGAGTTGCTGCTGATGCTCGGACAAATGAAAATTAAGCATTCCGACGCCTCCCTGTTGGCTTTATGGTCTTTTGACAATGCAGTATCCTGCTGCTTTCCTATAAAAAACTCTCCCTATTTTTTCTGCGCTTTCTGAATTTTTGCCCAGGTATCGCGCAGGGTGACGATCCGGTTAAACACCGGTTTTCCGGGTGCTGAATCCTTGGGATCGGAAAAGAAATAACCGAGCCGTTCAAACTGGAAATGCCGGTCTCCCGGGGTGTCTTTTAACCCCGGTTCCAGCTTGCACCCGTTTAAGACCGTCAAAGACGCCGGATTGATGTATTGTTTGAAATCTTCGGATTCCGCTGGGTTTTCCACGGTAAAGAGGTGGTCGTATAACCGGACATCGGCTTCGATGGCATGGGCCTGCGACACCCAGTGCAGGGTGGCCTTGACTTTTCTGCCGTCCGGCGGGGTGTTGCCGCCCCGGGTTTGCGGGTCATAGGTGCAGCGGATTTCGGCGACTTCGTCGTTTTCATCCTTGATCACGTCCCGGCAGCGGATAAAGTAGGCATAACGGAGCCGGACCTCCCGGCCGGGGGCGAGCCGGAAAAACTTTTTGGGCGGATTTTCCATGAAATCGTCTCGCTCGATATAAATCACCCGGGAAAACGGCACCTGGCGGGTGCCCATGCTGTCATCTTCCGGGTTGTTGATCGCCTCCATGTATTCGGTCTGATCTTCCGGGTAATTTTCGATCACCACCCGAATGGGGCGCAGCACGGCCATGACCCGGGGGGCGGTGAAGTTTAAATCCTGCCGGATGCAGTGCTCCAGAAAGGCAATATCGACCATGCTGTCCTTTTTGGCCACCCCGATCCGGTCGCAGAATTTCCGGATGGATGCCGGGGTGTAACCGCGCCGCCTGAATCCGCAAATCGTGGGCATCCGCGGATCATCCCAGCCCGTGACATGGCCGTCATCGACCAATTCGATGAGCCGGCGTTTGCTCAACACCGTATGAGACAGGTTCAACCGGGCGAATTCGATCTGCTGCGGATGATATGCATTAAGGGCGCTTAAAATCCAGTCATAGAGCTCCCGGTTATTGACAAATTCCAGCGTACAAATGGAATGGGTAATGTGCTCGATGGAATCGGACAAACAATGGGCAAAATCGTACATGGGGTAAATGCACCATTGATCTTCGGTACGGTGATGGGCTTTTTTCCGGATGCGATACAAAGTGGGATCGCGCATGACAATGTTGGATGAAGTCATATCGATTTTGGCCCGCAACACACATTCGCCTTCCTCGAATTGCCCTGCGGCCATCTTTTCAAACAGGGCCAGGTTTTCTTCCACCGACCGATCTCGGTAGGGACTTTCTTTTCCGGGCTCGCTTAAAGTGCCACGATATTGGCGGATCTGATCCGGGGTCAAACTGTCGACATAGGCAAAGCCTTTTTGGATCAATTCAATGGCAAAGGCATAGAGCTGATCAAAATAATCCGAAGCAAAATACTGATGCTCGCCCCAGTCATAGCCCAGCCACCGGACATCCTCCTTGATCGAATCCACATACTCCACGTTTTCTTTCAACGGATTGGTGTCATCGAAACGCAAATGGCAGCGCCCCCGGTATTCGTCTGCCAGGCCGAAATTCAGGCAGATCGACTTGGCATGACCAATATGGAGATAGCCGTTGGGTTCGGGGGGAAACCGGGTGACCACCCGGCCGTCGTACTTGCCGCTCTGATTGTCTGCATCTATGATATGCTTGATAAAATGCGACCCTTTCGGCTCTTCTGTAGCCGGAGCATCCTGAGGCGATGGGTTTGTCTCATCGGCCATGCTTATTCTCCTTTTGGCGATTTCTGGTCTGAATCGGAATTTGCCACGGTTATATGCCCCAATTTATTAAGATATGCAATTATTATCTGTTTTGCAATGGGACCGGCCCCCGAAGAACCATGTTTGCCGTGCTCAATGAGCACCGATACCGCAATTTCCGGATTATCGGCCGGCGCATACCCGACAAACCAGGCATGCGGCAAATGTTTCCGCTTGATTCCTTCGGCATCCGAATCTTGCGGTTTTGCGCCCTTTTTCCGGCTGACCACCTGGGCCGTGCCGGTTTTTCCGCAAATTTGGACATGGTCGGATCGGACATGCCCGTAAGCGGTGCCGCGGATATCGTTTACCACCTTCCACAGGCCCTTCTGAATAATGCCGAGCGTTTGCTTGCTCGCCGGCAGGCGGGCCCGGATATCGGGTTCTTGCCGGTCCACGAGCTCGCCCTCGACGGTTTGAACCGACTGCATGACCCGGGGGGCATACACCCTGCCGCCATTGCCCACGGCCGCGGTCAGCACCGCCATCTGCAGCGGCGTCACCAGGTTATATCCCTGCCCGATGGCCACGGGCAGAGTCTCGCCCGCCTGCCAGGGCACACCGGTTCTCTTGCGCTTCCATGCGGCCGTGGGGACCAGCCCTTCGGCCTCATAACCCAGATCAACACCGGTTTCCGTGCCGAGGCCGCAGGCCTTGGCATACCAGGCCAGCCGGTCCACGCCGATCTGCTTTCCGACCCGGTAAAAATACACGTCACAGGATTGCGCCAGTGCGCCGACGATGTTTTTCTTTCCGTGCCCGCTTGTTTTCCAGCAATGAAAGACACGGTTGCCGAACCGGTAGTGGCCGGGGCAGTAGGTGGTGGTGTTGTCATTGACAATGCCTTCTTCCATTGCCGCCATGGCGGTGACGATTTTATAGGTCGAAGCCGGCGGATATTCGGCCTGGATGGCCTTGTTTCCCATGGGCCGTTCGGGATCATGAATCAGGGATCGCCACTTTTTATCGCTGATGCCGTTGATAAAAGCGCTCTGGTCAAAACCGGGACTGCTGGCCATGGCCAGGACATCTCCGTTTGAAGGGTCCATGGCCACCGCAGCTCCGGTTTTATCCGCCAAAAGGGACTCCGCTTTTTTCTGTAAATCAAAATCGATGGTCAAATAGACATTGTTGCCCGGTTCCGGCGGATCTGAGCCCAGCACCTTCATGACCTGGCCGGTGGCATTGACCTGCACGATCTTTTTGCCCGGCTTGCCGCTTAACTGGGTTTCAAAGGTCTTTTCCGCCCCGGACCGGCCGACCATGTCTCCGCCCCGTTTTTCCGGATAGCGGCCGGATTTGAGTTCTTTGGTACTGATTTCACCGAGATAGCCGATCAGATGGGCTGCCAGGGGGTTGTAAATGTAATTGCGACGCGGGCCGGTTTGGATCAAAATGCCCGGCAATTCAAACCGGCGGCTCAACAAAATGGCCATTAAATCCCGGCCGATATCCTTTTTCAGCAGCACGGTCCGATAGCCGTAAGGCCCCTGCTCTTTCCGGATCCGCTCCCGGATCTGTTCCGGGCTCAAATCAATGTATCCGGAAAGTTTTTCCGCGGTTTGCTCGAGGGGTTTGGCATCTTCCGGGATAATGCACAGATCGAACGCCGGCCGGTTGTCAACGAGCAACTTGCCGTTTCGGTCCAATATCTGCCCGCGCAGCGGCGGAGTCCGGAGCTTCCGCAGGCAGTTGTTCTTGGATATGTCATGAAAATATTGGCCCCGCACGATTTGCAGGTAAAACAGCCGGCCGCCGAGCAGGCAAAACACCACCACGATACACAGCATCGTTTTCATCAGGCGGTGTCGGTACCACTCACTGTCGACTTTGGGGAAATAGTTTTCTGAATGATCTGCCAAAACAATTCCTGATTAAAAACATTTTGGTTATCCGGTTCGCTCCAGTACATGACGAATCATCGAGTTATTTTCCAACCTCGTGCAAAGGCGCCGCCACAAGCGCCCAGAATGGCTTGAAAACATTGCGTATTTGCGTCATGGCGCGAAACTTGAGGGATTTGCAAAGCAGGTATTTAGCGCCCGTTTTCAGAAAGCGCTGCCCCGCTTATTGCATCGATCCGGGAGAAGACCGCTTTAAAGAAAATCAACAAAACCGGGGCGGTCACTGTAGCCCACAACATTTGAAATCCAATGATTTCCCCCGCGTTTGCCGACAAAACGGGCATCCCTTTCTGCAGACTGATGGCGGTCCAGAAGACACAGTTTTCAAACAGCACGCCGATGATGACGATGAGAGGAAACAACAGTTTTCCGCTTAAACGAATCCACCGCCAGACCCGACGAAACCCCACGAACAGCCAGAGATAAATCGTGATATAAATCCCTATGGGGGCGCCCGAAACCATATCCATCATGAGCCCGGCCCCCAGCACCACCGCCAGCCCCTCCCCGAACGGCCGGTAAAGGCTCAGAAAAACGACCAAAGGGATAATGAAATCATAAAACCGCAGCATCGCAGGCAAATCCGGCACCACCACGGTCTGGATCACCAGCAGCCCCAACGCCATGGCGACAAAAAAAACGTAGCGCATTATTGCTCTTCGACGGATCCGATTTCCGGTGGGTTTAAAATGATCATGACTTCTTCAAGTTTATGAAAATCCACGAAAGGTGTTATTTCAATTTCTTGAAATATGCCGGAATTGCGCCGCAGGACTTTGGTTACCCGGCCGATGCGCAGGCCTTTGGGGTAAATGGCGTCAAAGCCGGATGTAATCACGGTGTCGCCGACATCGATATCGAGTTTCCGCAGGGCATATTCAAACTTACACATCCGTTCCGAAAGTCCCCGGACAAGACCCCGGGCCCGTGTGCGCTGGATGAGGGCATCGACGGCACTGTTGCGGTCAACAAGCAGCAATACCTTGGCATACTCATTTGACACGGCTGTCACCTGGCCCACGATACCATCGGGCACCACCACGGGCTGGCCGGTCTCAATACCGTCGGTTGCGCCCTTATTGACAATCACCGTACGATACCACGGGGAAGGGTCCTTGGCGACCACCTCGGCGGCGACCATCGAAAAATCGGTATTGGATTTAAAATCCACAAAGCGCTTCAGACGGGTATTTTCAGCGGCGGTTTCCTTGCAGGCGTGAAGTTTTTGACGGGCTCTGGCCAGTTGCATGCGCAAATCGGCATTTTCACGGGCCGCGGAGACCAGGTTGAAATAATTCGTCCAGACGCTGTCGGCAAATCCGATGGTTTGCGAAACGGTTTCCTGGAACGGGGCGACAAAAAACAGTACGGTTTGGGTGGCCGCTGACTGGAAAGCGGGTTTCCGAATATAATTAAACGAAAAAACAATCCCGTTGAGTACGATCAAAATGATCGCCCCGGCCACCACCATCGTCTTTTTGGAAAACATGGATCAGTCGATAACCACCTGTCTGAGGATCTCGAGACTATTGAGTGTTTTGCCGGACCCGATGGCAACAGTCGACAACGGATCTTCGGTGACCGTAATCGGCAAGCCTGTTTCTTCGCGCAGCAGTTTGTCCAGGTTTTTCAGCAGGGCGCCGCCCCCGGTGAGCACAATGCCGCGATCTACGATATCTGCCGCCAGCTCCGGGGGGGTTTGCTCAAGGGCAATTTTGCTGATCTCCACGATGGCATCAATCTGTTCGGCAATGGCCACCCGGATTTCCTCCGAATCGATGGCTAAAATTTTCGGAATGCCGGAGACCAGGTCCCGCCCCTTGACCTCTATGGTTTCATAATTTTCCGAATCGGGATAGGCGTTGCCGATCGTGGTCTTGATAATCTCGGCGGTCCGTTCGCCGATGAGCAGGTTGTACTTGCGCTTGACATACTGCATGATGGCCGTATCCATCTTGTCCCCAGCCACCCGGATCGAGCGGCTGTATACGATACCGGCCAGCGAAATTACCGCAACTTCGGTGGTGCCGCCGCCGATATCGACGACCATGTTACAGGTCGGCTCCGTGATGGGCAGTCCGGCCCCGATCGCGGCCGCCATCGGCTCTTCGATTAAAAAGACCTCCCGTGCTCCCGCAGATTCGGCGGCTTCCTTGACGGCCCGCTTTTCAACCGGTGTAATCCCGGTGGGCACCGCGATGACAATGCGCGGACGGACAAATGTTCGCCGGTTGTGGACCTTGCGGATAAAATGGCGCAGCATGGCCTCGGTCACGTCGAAATCCGCAATAACGCCGTCATGCATGGGCCGGATGGCTACAATATTGCCGGGGGTTCGGCCCAGCATGTTCTTTGCTTCCAAGCCGACGGCCAGGACCCGGTTTTTCATACGGTTATCCGTCCGGACGGCCACCACCGACGGCTCGCTCAACACAATGCCCTTGTTTTTGACATACACAAGCGTATTGGCGGTCCCCAGATCAATAGCCAGATCATTTGAAAAAATCCCGAGCAGCGAATCCAAAAACAATGTCGAGCCTCCTTATGTTTCCAAGCGGGTCGATGCAGAAATGACGCATCCGAGTCAGTCCAGACGGGATATCGGCAGAAATTCTTCGATCTCTCCGGATTGCTTGCCGGATGAAATCAATTTTTTATGGCTAACAAAAAAGGGGGACTATTACAAGCAGAAAATCATTCGATAATGCGGGTTTTGCATTCAAATAAAGTGCTGCATCACCGCATCGTGTACTTTCGGCCGGAAAGCCTTGATCCGTTCATTTGACCGGGACGGATGCACCCGGTTGGTGAGCAGAATCACGATGATGCGGCGTTGTAAATCCATCCAGAAGGATGTGCCCGTAAACCCGAGATGGCCGACGGTTTTGCCGGCGGTGAAATATTTTCCCGCACTCGATGTCCGACCGGAAGGCACGTCAAAACCAAGGGCACGCTCGGCATCTGCCGGGATGCGGAAAAATTTTGCGACATTTTCATAACCGAACCCGGTGGTTGCCTTTTTTTTACCGTATTCACACAACAAAAAATAAAGCAAATCACAAACGGCATCCGCGGTGCCGAAAAGCCCCGCATGGCCGCCGACACCGCTTGTGGCATAGGCGTTTTCATCATGGACCACACCGGAAAGTACTCCCCTGGCCGGGCAGCGCTCGGTGGCAGCGTAGCCCGATTTCGGGGTTGCCGGAAACGGCCGGGGATTGAAAAACAAGTCCTCGATGCCCAGAGGCGCATAGATGTCCTCGACAACGCCCCGGTCCAGGGGCTTTGCCGCAAGCGTTTCATAAACCCACTGCAGCACCATAAACCCGATATCACTGTAGACGGTTTTCGAACCGATGGGATGGGCCAGGGGTTCGGCGGCCAGCAATTCATGCAGGCAGCTTTTGCGTTCGGCAATCGGGCAATCAAGCAATTGGCGGTAGTAAGGGCGGTAGTCGGAAAACCCGGACGTGTGACACAGAAGCTGGCAGACGGTAATGGCGGCTTTTTCGCTGCCGGCCGGCAACGGCACCACTTCGCCGAGCCGGGTATCGATACCCAGCCGATTGTCGCGCACCAACTGCATGACCGCCAGGGCGGTGGCCAGCGGCTTGGTCAAAGACGCCAGGTCGAAAACCGTGTGGCGCGACACCGGTTCGGCCGTCCACAGATTGGCACAGCCCGCCGCGCAGACCCATCGCCGATTGTCACGGTTTGCCGCAAGCAGCACGCCGCCGGGAAAAACCTTTTCCGCCACCCCCCGGCGCATACATTCGGCCACATCCGGCATCTGCTTATCCATTGCCGGGGTTTTGCCTCCTGTATTCAAATCGCCGGGGCCTGTGCGTATGTCAAACTGGCCGTTTGCGTGTCAACCGTTGCCGAAAGGCCGATGGGCAGGGTCAAATTCGGCAGATCATGGCCGACAGAAAATCCCGAAAGCACGGGAAATGCGGCATTGGAAAAACAATCTTCGAAAATCCGCCGGATATCCGATGCTTTTCCGCAATCCGTAAAGCTGCCGAAACAGATGCCGGCCACACGATCAAAACAGCCGGCAAGCCGCATCTGGGTCAGCATCCGGTCGATTCGGTAGGGTTTTTCCCCGATGTCTTCGAAAAAAACAATGCAATCCGTAAAATCCGGCGCATAGGGGGTGGCCAGCATGTGCGACAGCGTGGAAAGATTGCCGCCGACAACCGGACCTTGGGCTTTTCCGCCAGCGATGATTCCGGTTTCGGACGCAATCAAGACCGGTGGCTTCTTTCCCGTCAATGCCGCCTGGACCGAGGCCCGCGTTTCTGCGTCCGCATTGCCCAGCCCGGTCACCATGGGGGCATGCAGTGTCGTCCACCCGCATCGACTGTAAAGGGTATTGACCAGGGCCGAAATATCGCTGCAGCCCAGAAAAAGCTTGGGAAACGCGGCCATTTTTTCATAATCGATGCCGGCCAGAAGCCGAAGGCTGCCGTATCCGCCCCGGGCGCACCACACGGCGTCAATGGTGGAATCGGCAAACAGGTCCTGGATTGTTTGAAGCCGATGGGCATCCGGGCCGGCAAGGTAACGGTCTGCGGCAAACAGCGATCCGAAATAAACCGGTGTGAAACCCATGTCCGACAACACATTGACCCCGGCATCAAAGGCCTTTTTGTCAAAAGGGCTTGCCGGGGCGGCAATGCCGATGCGGGCGCCGGGGCGCAAGGCTTTGGGACGCAAAACTGTCAATGCCTGGGGCTCGGCAGTCTTTGTAAATGACATCATCAACCCGGACCTATGCCGTGTGTTCCAGCTGGCGGATCATATACCGGGAAATTTCATTTTTGGCCGTTGTATCGAGTTCGAGAAACGAAACCCCGGTATCATGACGGCTGGACTCGAAGGATTCCACCCGGACCACGGTGCCGATTACCCATAGGGGCCCTTCGGTTTCGTTTAACGCAATCTGCAACTGCACCTTCGTCCCCGGCTCCATGAACTGATCGCTTTCAAGAAGAATGCCCGCCACGCTGATGTTTTTACCCCTGGCCCGCCATTGACCGGTCTGCTGGTCGAACCCGAGTGGCTTGACCTGGACGGGGGAGCCGAAATTGACCCGCAGAAACCGGCGCTTGTCCCGGGAGTAGACCATTACGTTGTTTTTGCCATGGGCTTTGGCCCGATACAGGGCCTTGTCAGCGTTTTTGAGCAAATGCGTGGGCGTCTGGGCATCAATAGGAAAGGTGGCCAGCCCGCCGCTGATGGTGGGCCGAATTACACAGTTCTCATAAGAAAAATCCTTGTGTTCGATGCGTTCGCGGATCCGCTCGCCAAGAATCAGGCCCTCCACCTTACCGGTTTCCGGCAGTACCACCACCATTTCCTCCCCCCCGTAACGGGCCGCGGTGTCTTCGGTTCGGATTTCCTGACGGATGATCCGCGCAATTTCCTGGAGCACCATATCGCCGGCCAGATGCCCGAAGACATCATTGATCTGTTTAAAATCATCAATGTCTAGAAACAGTATGCATAATTCGGTTTCATAGCGTTTGGCCCGGGAAATTTCGCGTTTCAGGGTCTCGTCAAATGTCGTCCGGGAATACAAACCGGTCAGGCTGTCGAATTTCATGGAATTCAAATGGTTTTCAAACACATGAATATCGACGACAACCGGGTTTTGAAAACTCTGATCAATGGAGCAGAAATAATCACATACCACGGTTCGCAGATTGACCGCGCGCCCCAGCTTCTCGCTCATCTCCCGGCGGTGGTCCAAAATTTGCTGCCAGCAGGTCTCGGCAATTTCGGGGGCGATATCCAGGTGGGTCAGTATTTTGAATAAAACGGAATAGGCGTGTTTTTCGCCGGTTTGATCCACAATTCGATTGATCTCCTGAATCAGGCAATCATCTTGGTCGGCGTACTGGTATATGGCATTGACAACGGTGTCTCGTATGCGCTTCACCCTTTTTGCCCCCTGCCATTATTGCGTTAGCGGAAAAATCAAATCATTATGATCAAACCCTCGTAAACCGAGCTGAACGGTTTATCTATATCAAAATAAATAGAGTTGCAACACAAGTCAAATAAAAAATTGTAGTAGGGATACTGCTGATAAAAAGCATCAAAAAACCGACAAAATGTTTCGACCGGCCGTTTCGATTCTATGCGGCATTTTCCGCGGTATCGATGGTCGATTTATGCTTGAGGGCCGCCCGGATGAAGTCGGCAAACAGGGGATGCGCCGCCATGGGCCGGGATTTGAATTCCGGGTGGAACTGACAGCCGAGAAACCAGGAATGATCGGCCAGTTCGACGATTTCAACCAGATCGCCCCTGGGCGATGCCCCGCTGAACACGAGCCCGCCGGCCTCGAGCTGTTGCTTGTAGGCCATATTAAACTCATAGCGGTGGCGGTGGCGCTCGGAAATATTTTCGGCCCCATAGGCCCGGTAGGCCAGGGTCTTGTCCTGTATTCGGCACGGATAGGCGCCCAGCCGCATGGTGCCGCCCTTTTCGGAATTCACATCCCGGCGCTGCATGGTCTGGGTCCGTTCATCGAACCACTCGGTCATCAGGTAAATCACCGGAGCGGGGGTCTCGGGGTCGAATTCGGAACTGTGGGCATCGGCTATGCCGCTTTTGTTTCGCGCCACTTCAATTACCGCCAATTGCATGCCCAGGCAGATCCCGAAATACGGGATGTTGTTTTGCCGGGCATGGCCAATGGCCAAAATCTTGCCTTCCACCCCCCTGGCCCCGAAGCCGCCTGGCACCAGTACACCGTTGGCTTCGGAGAGAATCGATTCGCAGTTTTCGGCGCTCAATGTCCCCGAATCAATAAATTGCAGCTCTACCCGGGTATCATTGGCAATACCGCCATGGTAAAGGGCTTCATTTAAACTTTTATAGGATTCCGTCAGATCCGTGTATTTGCCGACCACGGCAATAGTTACAGTGTGGGAAGGGGCTTTGTAGCGCTCCACCACTTGCTGCCACTGCTCCAGCCGGGGAGAGCCGGTCCAGATATTGAGCTGTTCCAAAAGCTTGGCATCCAGACCTTCCTTATTGAATATAAGCGGCACTTCATAGATGCAGTCCACATCCTTGGCCGTAATGACCGCCTCCTGGCCGACATTGCAAAACAGGGCAATTTTGGCCTTCATATCCTGGGGCAGATACCGATCGGTGCGGCAGAGCAGAAGATCCGGCTGAATACCGATACTGCGCAACTCCTTGACGCTGTGCTGGGTAGGCTTGGTCTTCAACTCCCCGGCGGCGGCGATGTAGGGGATATAGGTGAGGTGAATATAGAGCACGTTTTCTTTTCCGGCATCAAACCGAAACTGCCGAATGGCTTCCAAAAACGGCAAGCCTTCGATATCGCCGATGGTGCCGCCGATTTCCACGATCACCACATCATAGGTGTCGGCCGTCTGCCAGATGGAGGTCTTGATTTCATCGGTGATATGGGGGATCACCTGAACGGTGCCCCCCAGGTAATCGCCCCGGCGCTCCTTGTTGATCACGGAATCATAAATTTTTCCCGTCGTGTAATTGTTGTCACGACCGAGCCGTACACTGACAAACCGCTCATAATGGCCCAAATCCAGGTCGGTTTCCGCGCCGTCGTCGGTGACAAAGACCTCGCCGTGCTGAAACGGGTTCATGGTGCCGGGATCGACGTTGATATAAGGGTCGAGCTTTAACAGCGTCACGTTTAATCCGCGGCTTTCCAGCAAGGCACCGATGGCGGCCGAAGCCAGGCCCTTGCCCAGTGATGAAAGGACCCCGCCGGTAACAAAAATAAACTTCGGTTTCCCTGGCATACTGCTCCCTCTGCGTGGTGGATAATCGTTTTATATGACCCCATACACGAATCACCGGCCGTATTTCAACCGAAATAATAGGCCGAGCCCGGATGACGGCGGGTGCGGCGCCCGCGTCCGAAGAGCCTTCATAGCGGCATTATTCATACAATTGTTTAAACTCTTCAATCTGCTGCTGGATATCATTGGTGGAGGAATCGTTTTGAGCCGGCTGACCGGTTTTGCCGTATCGTTGCTGCAGCGCCTCGATATCAAAGACTTCGGCGGCAATCTCGGGATTGATCTCGATGTCTTTTACAACAATCGCCTGTATCCGGCTTCCCTTTTCATAGAAAACGATCTTTTCCGGATACCGGGTTTTGCCGACGCGGCGCCATTTCGGAAACCGGATTTCGGCCCGAGGCGGGGCACCGCTTTGTTTTGGCGGCTTTACGACCCAGCGAACAGGGCGAAAACCTTCCTTTTCAACCCAGAGCTGCTGGGCCTGCAGGTCCGGATACTCGGCGCCGATGACGTAGCAGACGGTGTCTTCGAAACGGCCCAGACTCGACACGTCAACATCAATGCCGCCCTTTGCCAGTTTTCGGTTCAACCGCTGCCGATCGGGAAACAAAAACAGATCCTTGTAACGCGTCATCCAGTCCCGGCCTGAAGAAACCACGTTGCCGTCAATAACCGTTATCGCCTCCTCATTATTGACGGCATGGATCCGCTGCAACTGCTCGGTTTGAATATCGGATCGAAACTGACCGGGCAGGCGATAGGAAACCGTCTGCTGAAAGGAAACCGCTTCTGTTTCGGAATTGTCAGATGTTTCGGATTCTGTATTGTCAGATGTTTCGGTCCGGTCGTGCAGTTTCAGGCGCTGCTGCACCCGGAGCTGTCGGGGCGGGTTTACGTGCTCGAGCATCAACTCGGTGATAAACCGGCCGGGCAAAACGTAGCCGAACGCGCAAAGCGGCGACAAGACCATGGCAATCCCGAGCAACGCTGAAACCAGCGCTATCGGCCACCGGGAGCGCACGCAAACGACTGCTGCCTGTAAAACGGAAAACAAATAACCGGCTGCCGGCATGGTACAAATTGTCCTTATGATGCGATGTTGAAAAAATCGGATTTTATACCAGAAAGATGTTCTGCGACATCTGGGCGCTGGCGCCGAGTTCTTCTTCGATGCGGATCAGCTGGTTGTACTTGGCGACGCGGTCGCTTCGCGACATGGAACCCGTTTTGATCTGTCCACCGGAGACCCCGACGACCAAATCCGAAATAAAATGATCTTCGGTCTCCCCCGAACGATGGGAAATCACCGTAGTATAACCGACCAGCTTGGCCATTTCAATGCATTCCAGGGTTTCGGTGACCGTGCCGATCTGGTTTAGTTTCACGAGAATCGAATTGGCCATCCCGGCTTCAATGCCCTTGGCAAAAATATCGGGATTGGTCACAAAAACGTCGTCACCCACGAGCTGGACCAACCGGCCCAGCTTATCGGTCATCACCGGCCAGTTGTCCCAGTCCTGCTCGGCTAAGCCATCTTCGATGGAAAAAATGGGATAGCGGTTGATTAACTCGGCATAGTAGTCGATCATCTCTTCAGGCGAAAGCGCCCGGTTTTCCGATTGCAGCACGTACTTGCCGTCCTTGTAGAATTCATTGGCAGCCGCATCCAGCGCCAGGCCGATATCGGATCCCGGCCGGTAGCCGGCCTTTTCAATGGCATCGATAATCAATTGCAGTGCGGCCTCGTTGGACTGCAAATCCGGCGCAAAACCGCCTTCATCGCCCACGGCGGTCACCATCTGCTTGTCTTTTAACAGCGACTTCAAACTCTGAAACGTTTCGGCCCCCATCCGCACGGCCTGGGCAAAGGTCTTGGCGCCCACGGGAATGATCATGAATTCCTGCAAATCCAGGTTATTGGCCGCATGCGCGCCGCCGTTGACGATATTCATCATGGGCAGCGGCAGAAACCGGGAATTTATCCCCCCGAAATACCGATACAGGGGAAGCGCGTACGCATTGGCCGCTGCCCGGGCGGCTGCCATGGAAACGCCTAAAATGGCGTTGGCCCCGAGCTTGGCCTTATTGGGGGTGCCGTCGAGTTCGATCAGGGTGGAATCGAGTGTAAATTGATCGGCGGCATCCAGACCGGCGATCTCCTGGGAAATGATGCTGTTGACGTTATCCACGGCACGGGTGACCCCTTTTCCGCCAAACCGGGTCGGTTCATCATCTCGCAACTCCAGGGCTTCCCGAGCACCGGTGGACGCTCCCGACGGTACGGCCGCCCTTCCCGTCGCCCCGCTTGCCAGCCATATATCGACCTCTATTGTCGGATTTCCCCTTGAATCCAGTATCTCCCGGCCTTTCACATCAACGATCTCGGTCATGACATCCTCCAGATAGGTTTGTTGAGGGAAAAATCTGCGCTGCGACGGCGAATGAAATCGCCTTGACACAAATAAAAAGAATGATACGGTTTTGTATTTAAAGTGTCAAGAAAGGATCGGCAAAGCCGGGCATTGAGACGATTACCGAAAAGGCTGGCAATCAAACCATGAGCAATAAAACTCTTTATACGGACGCGCACCTCATTGTTTCCGCCATTCGGGTTTTGGAGCATCAGCACGCAGCGCCGCCCACCCTGGAGGCCATCAGCGAAATGCTGTCCATGGCGCTGGATGAAACCAATCGCTTATGCCGCAAGATCGAGACCCTCGGCATTATCGAAACCGTGACAAAGGCCGGGGAGACCCGCCTGTTTGTTGCCGATCATCTGGCCATCGAAAATATTGAAACCGGCAATGAAAAATCCGACGGCACCCTTTCCGCGGAACTGGCCGAGTTTCAAAAAGCAAAAGACGCCCAAAAAAAGAAAATCGAAAATATCCGGGCCCAGCAGAAAAAAAAGCGCGAAGCACTCAGACAGGAGCTGGATCGAAAACTCAAGGGCGGCCTGAAAGACGACGAGTAAAAAACACCCCGTCCGGTTCAAGGGTTCAAGCAAGTGAGGCGGCGACTTCCTCCAGAAAACGGCTTTTGGGATTGAACTGGCCTTTACGGTAATCCGCAGTGGTGAGAAAGAGGTATTTTTCCGCCCGGGTCATGGCCACATACATCAACCGCCGCTCCTCCTGGACCTCGCTTTCCGACTCCCGGGACTTCCAGTGCGGCAGCAGGTTCTCTTCGCAGCCGGCCACGAACACCACGTGATATTCCAGCCCCTTGCTGGCATGAATGGTCGACAGGTTCACCCCCCGATCCGCATCCGGCTCTTCTTCGGCCTTGTCCTCCCGGATCAGTGCGGCTTCCTCCAGATAATCAAGCAGGCTGTCGTACTGGGAAGCGGCAAATATCAACTGATCAATGTTTTCCATCCGGGCGGTGAAATCGTTTGCGGTTTTGGCCTGCTGCTGCAGGTGATTTTCGTAATGGAGCCGGTCCAGGACGGTCCGGATGGCCGCCTCGGGGGGCTTGTCCGCAATGTCGTCGATCAGCGCGATCAATTCGGTAAGCCCGTCGTGGATTTTCGGCTTGAGCAGCTTTTGCGAAACCGCGCGCCGCACCGCGCCCTGAAGCCCCATGCCGTCGGCACGGTAGCCGTTTAGCTTTTCGATCATTTTCGGACCGATACCGCGCTTCGGCGTGTTTAAAACCCGCTCAAACGCCGCATCGTCTTTATCAAACACCGCCACGGTCAAATAACAGTTGATATCCAGAATTTCCTTTCGATCAAAAAACCCGCGGTCGCCCAGCATGCGGTACGGCAGCCGGGCCGTGCGGAAAGACTTTTCAAACGGCATCGAACAGAACTTGGTCCGGTACAACACCCCCATGCGCTCATAGGCAATGCCCATCCGGTGCAAGGCCTTGATCTTGTCGGCGACCCATTCGGCTTCTTCGCCGTCACTGAAAAACGGATAAATTTCAATCAGACCGCCCTTTTCGCTGGAAAAGCAGGTCTTGTCCATGCGGTGCTTATTAAACCGGATCAATCCGTTGGCCGTGGAAACGATTTCATCGGCCGAACGGAAATTTTGTTCCAGTCGAAAAATTTCGGCATTGGCGTAGGTGTTTTGAAACGAAAGGAAATGGCCCACATTGCTGCCCCGGAAACCGTAAATGGCCTGCCAGTCATCGCCGACGCAAAACAGGTTGTCGTGGCCCAGCAGCAGCCGGGTCAATTCCTCCTGCAAATCATTGCTGTCCTGGTATTCGTCGACCAAAATGTAGGAGAACCGGTTTTGATAGGCTGATCGCACCTCTTGAAAATCGCGGAGCAGGTCCCGGGCCAGCAGCAAAATGTTGTCGAAATCCACGGCGTTTTTCTCAAAAAGCAGCCTTTCATACCGGGCATAAATATCGGCCAGCCGAAAGGGGCCAAGCTGTTTGCACCCGTCGAAATAGGTTTTGGGATTGCCGGAATTTTTGGCATTCGAAATGCCGGCGCGGATTGCATAGGCGTATTTGCGATCGATATTTTGTTCGATCATAATCTCTTTGATCAGTTTCTGCTGCTGGTAGTCGGAATAAATCTGCAACGGGGTATCATAGCCGAGCAGATGGCAATGCTGCCGCAAAATCCGAAAACAGGCCGAGTGGTAGGTCCGCACCCAGGGAAACCGCTCGACGGCAAAGCCGGTCAGCGACACCAGCCGGCGCTTCATTTCATCTGCGGCCTTGTTGGTAAAGGTAATGGCAAGAAGCCGCTCCGGGGTATAGCCCAGCTGGATCAGATGGGCTATCTTTGCGGTAAGCGTCCGGGTTTTGCCGGAGCCGGCGCCGGCGACTACGAGTGCGGGGCCGATATGATCGACAGCACGCTGCTGCTGTTGCGATAACTCCATACGGTTTCCAATCTCCTGATATCGATTGATCCTTGGGTTTCTGAGAAAAAAGTTTTAACCTAATACAGCCCCGGCATCAGGTCAACCGCTACCAATGGCCCCGGAAAAATTTTCTTAGACCCAAACTGAGCTTTTCCGATTATTTAAAGATGTAGGAAGGAGATACCGTAACCCCAATCAAACAGATTCTGTGTAAAGCCCTATTTCGGGTGTTAAACACTGTTTTGTAGTATAAAAATACATTTTTTTCCTTGACATTCGTTTGCGCTTCGATAAAGTGTAACTATTCCGTTGACGTAAAGAGAACTATTGAAACCGGTTTGCTTTGTAAGGAGTCAAATCATTCGTTATCTGACCAAAAAGGGGGAGTTATGAAACGAATCAAATGTTTCGGTGTAGCGCTTGTTTTATTTTTCATTCTGCCGGCAATGGCCTTTGCCGGCGGAAGCTCGGACACATGTGACACCCGGTATCCCGTGGTTTTAGCCCACGGAATGGGGGCATCGGCTGAAATTTTAGGGATTGTGGATTACTGGTGGGGAATCAAAGACGCACTTGAAGAGGAAGGCTGCGACGTCTATGTCACCTCCGTCAACGGCATGGACAGCACGGAGAGCAAGGCGCAGGATTTTAAAAACCAGTTCCTGCACATCCTTACGGTTTCCGGTGCATCCAAGGCCAACATTATCGGTCATTCCCACGGCACCCTTTATACCCGGTATGCCATCTCCAACCTCGGCATCGGCGACCGAGTGGCCAGCCACACCAGTTTGGCCGGTCCGCACCGCGGAAGTGCCGTTGCCGATCTGATCATGTACGGCCTCGATGAAAACCTGAAAAACACCCTCGGCGATTCCCTTGACTTTATTTACGCCTTTGTTTTCGGCGACGATGATCCCAACAGCATCGAAAACGGCTATAACCTGTGCACAGACTATATGGCCGATACCTTTAACCCGAACACGCCCAATGTTTCCGGCGTATATTATCAGAGCTGGGCGGCCAAGGCCAAGACCTCCTGCCCGAGTCTTGTACTGCAGCCCACTTGGTTGATCATGCTGACCCAGGAAGGCTCAAACGACGGCCTGGTTGGCGTGGACAGCGCCAAGTGGGGCAACTTCCGCGGCGTTAAGGATGCGGCCTGGTACAGCCCGGGATGCGACCACCTCAACATGGTGGGGCACCTGTTCGGCGCAACGCCCGGTTTTAGCGCACAGGATTTTTTGGTCGACATTGCCAGCGATCTCAAAAGCCGCGGCTATTAATCAATTTCTCCCGCCGGCTCCGTTACTTGCGCCATGATTTTCCCGCCGGACTGGCGCATACGGAACCGAAAATTTGCAAAGGGCCCTCTGACATTTCAGGGGGCCCTTTGCAGTTGATATGGACTGTGCGGTTGTTGCCGAAAAAACGGCGTTATGGAGATAACCCGTGAATTTCGGACGCAACCGGGTCGACAGGAGGCACGATCCCGTATGAAACCATGGCCAGTGAAAAAACGATTCATTTTTGCATCCACAGTATTTGCCCTGCTGATTGTATGTGGGTTTCTGCTCTACCCCTATGAATCCGACCAGCCGGAATACATTTTTGACAAGCAGTATGACATCGATCTGTCCGATGTGGAAAAATCCAACTCCGCTCTCGCCCGCCGCAGCGAAAGCAACGATACGGAAAAACAGAAACAGTTAAGCAGGAAAAATGATGCGGATGAGGATGTCGCTTCCGTTGATATGGAACAGATCTTTTCCGACGGGCTGATCAACGCCCATACCACCATCAAATATTTCAAGCACCTGGAGCACAAGTTTCGAAAATCCACCGGCCTTGGCGAACATCTCGAAAAAGTGAAGGAATTTTTGTTTTCCAATTTTTCCGAAAAAGAGGCGCGGACCCTTTTTGACACCTACAAGCAACACCTCCAGTGCAAAATGGATCTCATGGAGGAATTCAAAAGCTTTACCGGCGCCCGGAACGCCGGGGAAGCCATTGCCACGTTAAAACGGATTCAATCCTACCGGCGCCAGCAGCTGGGCGAAGAACTGGCCGACAAGTTATACGGCGCCCAGGTCAAGGCCAAGGAATACGCCCTTCGCCGATCGGCAATCATCACGGATGAAACGCTTTACGGTGCGGAAAAGGAAAAACGGTTAAACCAATTAAACAAAGACATGTGGGGCGATGAGGCCGCCGATGTAGACGAGCGCACCCGGCCGTATAACCGATACCAGGAAAAACTGAAAATTTACAGAAAAGACCTGGCGGAAATGGACTCCGAAGCCAAAAAACAGGAAAAAATCAACTCGTTTCGCAAGCAATTCTTTGAACCGAAAACCGTGGAGCGGCTCAACGCCATTGATCGACGCATGGCCGAAAAAGAAACACGGGAACAAAAATACCAGCAAAAAGCCGAACAGATCCGTGACAATGCCGAGCTGGACAAAACGCAAAAAAAAGAAAAAATCCGACAACTGCAACAAGAAACATTCGGCGAAGACGCCGAGGCCTTTCGGCGGCGGGAAGACATCCGGAAAAACCGGAAAGAATTTATCCGCGAAAACCAGGACAATGCCCCGGTCGTCGACGACCTAAATTAAACGACGAATAAGGCAGTGCAAGACCGCCACACCGATCACGCCGGCGGCAAAACATCTGATCCACTGCCCGAACCGGCTATACACCGAAAGCTGATCCTTCGGCGTGAAGTGCCCGCTGATCCGATCCCGCTTTAACAGGTCGGTTTCGGCCAGCAGGCGGCCTCCGGGGCCGATTAAAGCGGAAATGCCGCTGTTGGTCGCCCGGAGCAAAAACCGCCGGTTTTCTATGGCCCGCATTCTGGCGGCATTCAAGTGCAGATACGGCATCCCCGATCGACCGAACCAGGCATCATTGGACAGGTTGACCAGCACCGTCGCCCCTTCGGCCACTGATCGGCGCACAAATGCGGGATACAAAATTTCCAGGCAGATCGATGTGCCGAAGGTGCCCAGTGGGGTCTGGAAGCTGACCGGGGATCGGCCGGCGGCAAAATGCTCCGGGGCATCATAGAAGGGCCCGAGCAGATCAATCACGGGAACCGCCTCGGCGTACGGCAGCAGGATTTGCTTGTCATAGCGCAGCAGCCGCCCCTTTCCCGAAATCAAAAAGGCACTGTTGTAAGTCTTTCCATTTCCCGGATCCTCATGCACGCCACCTGCCACCAGAAGCGACTGCCCGCCGATCCGCCGCATCAAGCCGACAAACAAATCATCGGTTAACCGCCGGCTGGTATTTAATACGGTCTCCGGCCAGACAATTAACCGCCTGCCCTTTTTCAGATCGACTCGACTCATGTCCAGATAGGTTTTCAACCGTCTGGAAAACCCCATGCCACTCCACCGGTCCGCCAGTTCAAAGTCGCCCTGAACAATGACGGCAGCAGGGCCCTTGTCGCTTCCGGAGCCGGTCAACCGATCCTGCATCCCGGAAAGCCGCAGCGCGCCATAGCCCCACGGCAAAACCACGGCCAG
Organism: Thermodesulfobacteriota bacterium; assembly: GCA_051745395.1. GTDB lineage: Bacteria > Desulfobacterota > Desulfobacteria > Desulfobacterales > Desulfosalsimonadaceae > JBNJEA01. The sequence continues at coordinate 34,941 of JBNJEA010000012.1, forward strand.
CAAAATGATGCCGGCGGCCACCCAAGCGCCCCGCCGGGCCGGCCGCCTCCGGTGTTGCGGACGGCCCGGAGCCGGCCGTTGCTTTATCGGCAAAATCCATTTTTGGTGGATCAAATACGCGACCAGCCCGTTGACCATTACCACCAGAAACGAAACCCCGTAAATCCCGCCGATGTCTGCTATTTGGACAAAACGGGTAAACGGGATCATGCTGTAGCCAATATCGCCCCAGGGCACAAGAAAGGGCAAGCGGGCTTTTACGATATCAATAAATATCCAGAGGGCGGGAAGAACCAGGCCATAAAAACCAACAGTCGGCCTTTGAAAAAAATGATAGGCAAGGCAAAATCCGATCAGAACAACACTCAGGGGCAGCCAGACGAACAAGACGACAAAGCCGATGGCCGTAAGGATGCCGACGCCGTAGTGACCGACCAGCGCGATAAACAGCCAGTACCCCATGCCGGCAACAAAACCCAAAGCCCAGCACATGGCAAGGCCGGCGCGGTGTTTCCACCCCCCGGCCCGATCCAGTGCCAGGAAAAACGGCACCAAGGCAACAAATGCACACCACCACCACCCCGGCACGGGAAATGATACGGCATACAACAGGGCAGATAGGAAAACCAGCGCGACATTCACAACGCATTTCCCCGGTGTGCGCAAAACCACGGCAAATGTTTTTTTCTCAGAAAAACGGCTGCTTCAAAAAAACAACCGGCGATGGCCGTCGATACCGTCCCCTATTGAGCGGAAATCGCCGGCCGCCCGACGCGAATGCAGGAAAAACCGTTTCGGCGCAGCAAATCAGTGGAATACAGGTTCCGGCCGTCAAATATCATGGAATGGTTGAGATTGCGCTTGAGGTGCTCGAAATCCGGATTCCGGAACTGATTCCAGTCGGTCAGCACGGCCAGTGCATCGGCGCCTTCCACTGTTTCATACTGATCGGTGCACAGGGTCACCCGGTCGTTATCGGAAAACGCTGCCTTAGCATTGGCGGCAGCAGCCGGGTCAAAGGCGCGGACATGCATGCCCTGTTCAGTGAGGGCCCGGATAATGTCAATGGCTGCCGAATATCGGATATCGTCGGTATTGGCCTTGAAGGCAAGGCCCCAGACCGCTATTGTTTTGCCGGACAGGCCGCCGCGGTTTTCAAAATAGGCCCGGATTTTTCCGGCCAGCAGGTCGCGCTGCCGCTGATTGACCTCTTCCACGGCTTTGAGCAATTCCGGGGTATAGTCCTGCTCCGTTGCCGTCTGGATCAGGGCCTTTACATCCTTGGGAAAACACGACCCCCCGTAGCCGACGCCGGGATAAATAAAGTGATAGCCGATACGGTGATCCGACCCGATACCGGTGCGGACATCACTGACATCAGCCCCCACCCGTTCACAGATATTGGCAATCTCGTTGATAAAAGAGATCTTGGTTGCAAGCATGCAATTGGCCGCATATTTGGTCATCTCGGCACTGCGCACGCTCATAACCACGAGTTTATCGCGGTTGCGGGCATAGGGGCTATACAGGTCCTCGAGCAGGGCGGCTGTCTGGACACTGTCGGCGCCGAGAATGATCCGGTCAGGTTTCATGAAATCGCTGACCGCATCGCCTTCCTTTAAAAACTCCGGGTTGGAAACCACGTCGAATGTCGTATCCACGCCCCGGCGGTCGAGTTCTTCCTGTATAATATTGCCGACACTGTCGGCGGTACCCACCGGCACCGTCGACTTGTTGACCACGATTTTATAATCGCTGATCAATTGGCCGACCTGGCGGGCAACCTCGCAGACCGCGGAAAGGTTACAGGAGCCGTCCGGATTCGATGGGGTGCCCACGCAGTTGAAAATAAACATGGCATCGGCGACCGCGGTTTCGAGAGAAGTGGTAAATTCGAGTCGTTTTCCGTCAATATTGCGGCGTACGACATCTTCCAGGCCGGGTTCAAAAATATGGACCTGGCCCTTTTTCAGCTGGTTGATAATATCGGCATTGATATCCACACAATATACGTGGTTGCCGGTTTCGGCAAAACACGCCGCTGTTACCAGCCCCACATATCCGGTCCCCACAATGCACAGCTTCATCGACGGTCTCCTCTGTCAAAGGTCACAAAAAATTGGATAAAACCAAAATAAAACAGCCATTATCATCGTCACCATCGTCATTTTCCTCATCCCCGGCGCCTGTGGCACCATCTGCGGAAACTGCGTTGGGAACGATCAGTTTTTTTTCCTGGCCGGCTTTTTCATAAATCAGATCAAAGGCATTGTTGAAGTTCAATTCGGTTTCCGCATCGCTTTGCAGTGAAAGCGTTGCCGGGCTGTCGCTGTTTTGTACCACAGAAACGTCTTCGCCCCCCGAATCCGTAAAATAAAAATCTTCGCCCGGTACAAATTCGCCCCCGGCCTGCTCAATCGTAAAATCGTCCACCGCCAGAGGGGAGCCTTCCGGGGACGGCAACAAATCCACATAAACCCTGTTGTTTGAACGAAAAACAGAGACTTCCACTGATTCCCCGTTATCAAATTCAAACGTCGTATTGAATCGGAGATCTGTAGATACTTCTTTTGCCGGCAAATGATTGCCCGAACTCATCCATATGAGAGAAAGAAACAAAAATACTGGTAAGGCTACCCGGTTTCGATACATAACATCCATACCACCTGATAAGATGAATAAATCGGATGAAATGGATTACTAATAAAATTTTTATCCCTTTCGGGTCAATGCTTTTTTGCCAGGCAACAGCCCCCATAAAAAAAGGGTTTTTACCACTCGATAAAAACCCTTTGCATTTATCTTTTTTGCTGTAAAATTTGGTGCCTGGGACGAGAATCGAACTCGTACGGGGACTATGCCCCAAGGGATTTTAAGTTCTTTTAAAATCTGTTTT
>JBNJEA010000090.1:0-12589 GCA_051745395.1 Thermodesulfobacteriota bacterium
TTGCCGGCCTTTAAGTCTTCAAGCAGCTTGCGCAGGTTGCGGCTGTGCTGCTCCACGCCGAGGATATAGAAACCGAGCACCTGCAGCCGGCCGTCGTATATGTCGCGCCCCGCCCCGATTTCCGAGGACTTGACCTTGCTGGAAAAGATGTTGATGAGATAGTCGATGTAATCCTTGCCCATTTGCCGGGAAAAATCCGTCAAAAAGCCGCTTTCGCCTTCGGTGTGCATGGGCGAGCCGGCCGATCCGAAGGTCCGGGCCAATTCCGGGTGCAGGATCAAAGTCGAGATCAGCAGCGGACCGGGCTGGCAGACCCCGACCACGTGGGGGGCACAGCCGGTGCGATCCTTCAGGCAGGACAGAATCCGGCGGTACTGGGTCAACTGGCCGTCGAAATTTTCATAATGCCGCCGGCCGTGGACGTACATGGGAATATCGTCGGCGCATTTCTGTTCCACGATGGCCATGCGGGTCATGCCCTGCTCCCGGAGGTGGACGGCCGTACGCTCGGCGATATTGGAATGGTGTCCGGCCCGCGGGGCAAAGACAACGGTGTAATTGTCGATGTCGTGGGCGGTATCGGAGGAGATGTCGATCAATCGCATGCCGGGCAGGTCGAGCAAGACATTTTTGCTGGAAAAGTCAACAGACCATTTCTCCGGCGGCGGGTCTTCGGTAAACACGTGAAGAAAGTCCACCTCCCCCTGGCGATGCTGTTTATAATTGTCTAGTCCGGAAATCAGGTTTTTTTCCATCAATTCGGCGAAGTAAATGGCCCCGTCGCGATAGATCGACAGCATTTGCTGAAATATATTGGTTTCCACGCTGCGGTCTGACGGAAAGAAACGGGCTGCCGCGTCAAATCCGTTTTTGACAGCGGTGTTATTTAAGTTAAAACCAAGGCCGATCATTCGGGAGGCCATATCGGTTAAGGCGATATTGGTCTTCATGGGCCATTCCATGCCTTCCATTGTCGCTCTTGCCTGGGGAAATAACGTCATTAAAGATGCCGGCATACATGTATTCCTTTCTTGTTAAAAAAATATATATCCGGATATCTTGTCGGTTGCGGGGCAGAAGATGTTTAGTGCTGTGATCCGGAAATGCCGATTTTCGGTTCGCACCATTTGGCTTTGGTGACATCCTGACAAACGGGGTAGAAAAGCGGGCAGGGCGGCCAGGGAAACGCATGCCAAATGGTCTGCCATTCTGGAATTTTTTCATGGCAATGGTGTCGGGTGATTTCGGAAATATAGCCCCAATCACCTAGGTGAATTACCCTATAGGATTTTGAAAAAGCAATCAAGAAGAAATTGGCAGAGGGCGAAAATTTAATTTATTTATTTGAATATATTCATATTTTTTTAATTGCTTGATCGGGGCGAGCCAATAGGTAATCGCACCTAGAAAGTAAAAAATCAGTAAAAATCGTAACTTCGGAAAAGCGCAGGGGAAAATCAAACAATGCAATGGCACTCTGCGCCATGGCCGCCGCAACAATTCCAAGCTCTCCGCAACCTTTTCCCAGCCTAAATCGAGCGTTTCCGTAACCTTTTTGACTTTTTCCCGCCGAATAATCGTCAGGCAAATATCATTTTTCTGTCATCGAATCGTCATGATCTTCCTTCATGGTAGGCTCAATTGAATAAATAACGAATTTGGTTGTCGGCGTTTGCAGACGGCCATCGGATCCGCGGTTGCCGTTATGAAAGGATATCGACTTGTGAAGGAGGTTTGGCATTGAAACCCACGGCGTTTTTATACCTATCAGCATTGATTTTAATCATGGCCTTTCCGGCTGCGGCGTTGTCGCAGCAAGCCGCAGAGGCACAAACAGGGCAAAAGATTTACGCCCGGGCAAATGAGGACAAAGGACTTTTGCGCGGCACAATAACCGCGGAGACCGGAAAAGCCATCGACGGGGCCGTGCTTACAGCCGACGGCACGGAAAACGAGGTCCGAACGGACGCAGCAGGGCGCTATGAAATGGAACTGCCGTCCGGCGAACGCACAATTATCATCGAACATCCGGAATACAATGCAAAGACCATGGATGTAACGATTTCTTCGAAAAAATCGGTGACCCGGGATGTCGAGCTTTCCGGGATGCAGATGCTTCAAATGGAAGAAGTCAAGGTAACCGCCACGCACATGAAAGGCAGTCTCCCGGCCTTTATGAAAGAGGAGCGGTCATCGCCGGATGTCGTCGATGCCTTAAGTGCAGAGCAAATGGGGCGGGCCGGGGACACCTATGTAGCCGATGGCTTAAAACGGGTAACCGGCTTGACCCTTGTGGAGGACAAGTATGTGTATGTCCGCGGATTGGGGGAGCGGTATTCGAGCGTTTTGTTAAACGGGGCGCGGCTTTCCAGCACGGACCCGACCCGACGGGTAATGGAGCTGGATTTTATTCCCGGCGAAGTACTCGACGGCATCGTTGTGCAAAAATCCTATTCTCCGGATCTGCCGGCGGCCTTCGGGGGCGGGACCATACTGCTGGAGCCCAAATCCTATCCGGAATCGTTTCTGTTGAAGCTTTCTGCGTCCACCGGTTACCGCACGGATACGACCTTTGAAGACGGAAAGACCTATGAGGGCGGGGACACGGACTTTCTGGGCATTGATGATGGGACCCGCGATCTGCCGGCGGCAACGCCTTCCCGTGCAAACTGGGGATCGGCCTCGTCCAAAGCGCTTGAAGACATTGGCGAAAGCTTTCCGCAGACCTATGCCGTAGAAGAGGAAACAGTGCCGCCGGACACGGATTTTTCAGGCTCCGTGGGAAACCAGTTTCGTCCCGGAAACGGAACGAACCGGTTCGGCTACCTGGCCTCTGTGCGCTACAGCCGGAACTGGCAGTTGAACGATCAGCAATGGCGCAATTTCGACTCTGAAGGCGATGTCATTCACGACTATGAACTGGACTGGAGCGATCAGCAGATCAACACCGGCTTTTTCTTAAATCTGGGCGCCGATTTAGGCGGCAATCACGAGTTGCGCTCCACCACCATGCTGCTTCGCGACACTCTGGACACCACCCGGATCCGGCAGGGCTATTTTTCGGATTGGGATCAGCAGATACGGGAAACGAATCTGACATGGCTGGAACGTCAGACTGTGTCACAGCAGATCAGCGGTTTTCATCAGTTTCCCGGTTTTTATGATCTCGGCCTGGACTGGCAGTATACCTTCAGCCAGGGAGACCGCCGGGAGCCGGATCAGCGCAGCTACACTCAGGTATGGCGCGATGATCAATGGACGTTGCCCCTTGAACAGGATGCGCGCAACTCCCGGACCTGGAGCGATATGACCGATACGACCAACGATTTTTCCTTTGATGTGGAGTTGCCTGCGGACCTGTTGGAGCACACCCGTTTTCAGACTGGGTTTAAGCTGGTGGATAAATCAAGAGATTTCGATATGCGGCGGTTTACTTTTACGCCGCAGAAATTCAGCAGCGGCTTCGATCAAAGCATTCTGGATCAGCCCCTGGAAGCGATCTTTTCGGATTCCCATATCAACCCTGATGAATTCGTGATTTCCGAGTTTACCCGCCCCTCGGATGAATACGCGGCAGATCACCGGACAACGGGATATTATGTGATGATGGACTCCCGGATTACCCCCCGTTACGGTATGACCGCAGGGCTTCGCCATGAATCCTCGGATATGAAGGTCCAGTCCTATGATCAGCACGGCACCCGTTATGACGCAAAACTCGATGTAAACGATTTTTTCCCCGCCGTCTCGGGGACCTGGTTTGTCGGCGGCGGCGATGAGACCAAGCTTCGCCTGGCATACAGCCAAACCACCAATCGGCCGGATTTTAAAGAGCTTTCCAGGGCCGAGTACACGGACCCGGTTACAGGGCTTCTCGTCATCGGCAACCCGGAGCTGGAGCAGGCCGATATCGACAGTATTGATATGCGGCTGGAACACTTCTTCTCGCCCTATGAAAACGTGGCGGTGAGCCTGTTTTACAAAAAGTTTGACAACCCCATCGAAAAAATCCGCAAGGCCGCGATTATTCAGACAAGCAGTTTTATTAACTCCGATGAAGCCGATCTTTACGGCGTTGAGATAGAAGCGCTTAAGTATTTGGATTTTATTAATGTCGCCGGAATTAAAGACTGCTTTGTCGGCGGTAATTTCGCCTTGATTGAATCAGAGGTCCAAATCCCCCGGGCCGAAAAAGAAATCTTGACCAATGACAACCGGTCCCTGCAGGGGCAGTCCGATTGGATCGTAAATTTTAATCTGGGCTACGAAAATAATAACAATGGCATGTTCGCCACGCTGCTCTACAACATCTCCGGTGAACGGATTTCTGAGCTGGGTACTTTCGGCCGTGACGATATTTATCAGCAACCTGTTTCCCGTCTTGATTTCGTATACCGACAAAAGGTTGTCAAAAACTGGCGTTTGAAGTTTGAAGCCGAAAACCTCCTGGATCCGACAATCGAGTTTGAGCAGGACGGCAAGGTTTCCCGCCGCTATGCGGAAGGCCGGAAGTTTGCTTTCGGCGTGGACTATACCTTTTAGAAAACAAAAAACAGAAACAAACCCAATCCAAAGGAGGCAACAAATGCAGTTCAACCGATTCATTTTTATCCCAGTACTATTGGTTTTGCTGGCGTTTTTTTCAACTGGCTGCAACAGCAGCAGCGGCGGCAGTAGCAATGACAACGGCGAGGCGGCATCCACCGTATCCGATATTTCGGTATCGGCGTCGCCGACTTCGCTTTCATCCGGCGAACAGGCCGAAGTCACGGCGGTGGTAAAAGACCAGAACGGCGATGCCATGGAAGGCGAAACCGTCCGTTTTGATTTGACGGCCAACAACAGCGGTTCCAGCCTGGATGAAACAAGCGCAGATACCAATGCCGACGGCCGGGCCAGCCTAAGCTTCACCGCCGGCGAAACGACTGATGTAAGTGACACGATTACGGCCGCCATTTCAGAGCTGGAAGATACCGTCAGTATTACTGTTCTGGCCGAATCAGCCGGCGATGTCTCGCCGGCGGCATTATTCACGGGCGGGGCAACTCAAATAAAAGGAGAGGGGTTTTTCACTTCGGTCTCCTATGTGGGCGCCTTTGACCCCGGCACATCAGCGACCTGGGCCGAGGGGTGGACCATTGCCCACGGCGAGACCAGCGAACAAGCGGGTATCTGGGACGACAGCCGCATTGACACGTCGGCTTTCGGCCAGGCGACCGTTGGCGGTCTTGCCGTCACCGATAACGGCGACGGCAGCGTGACCATCGAGGGCGGCACCATGACTGAGGATGCCACTTTCACCAATGACCGGGTCTGGAAACTGGCGGGTTCGGTTATAGTGGGCGACAAGGAAAATCTGCCGGGCGAGGGCGAGTCGTTAACCCTGACCATTGAGCCCGGCACCAAGATCGTGGGGCTGACTGACCTGCCCAGCGGCATTATTCCCCGGCTGGCCATTTCACGCGGCCACAAGATTCAGGCCGAAGGTACGGCGGAGGCCCCGATCCTGATGACCAGCAGCAAGGCCCAGGGGGCCTCGGAATGGGGAGGCCTGGCGATCAGCGGGCTGGCCCCGGTCAATGTCACCGGGGGAACCGCCCTTGGTGAAGGCGATACAGGGATTTACGGCGGCGATGATCCGGAAGACGACAGCGGGGTCTTGCGCTACGTAGTGGTGGCCCATGCGGGCTACAAGTTCACGGAAGAAGACGAGTTAAACGGCATCGCCTTCCAGGGCGTGGGCAGCGGCACCACGGTTGACCACATCCAGGTCCATCGTAATGCGGACGACGGCGTGGAGTTCTACGGCGGCACCGTCAATGCCAGATACATTTACCTGACGGAAAACCAGGATGACAGCCTGGACTGGACCTCCGGCTGGCAGGGCAAGGTGCAGTTCGTCTCCATTCACAAGAACCCCAACTCCGGTGACCAGGGCATCGAGGCAGACAACCTGAAGGCGGACAAGAACGCCACCCCGCGCTCGCACCCGGTGCTGGCCAACATGACCATCCGGGGCTACGAAAACAACGGCAAGGGCATCCTGCTGCGCCGGGGCACGGCCGCAAACATTTACAACACGATTGTGACGGGTTTTGGTGAGGGCCAGATTGATATCGATGACCTGGCGACTTTTCAAAATGCGGTTGATCCGGCCTGGCCGACCCTGTCGGGCGAATTGACCATGGAAAACTCCCTGGTCTGGGGTGACAAACTGTTTGAGGACATGGAAGAGGCCGAAGAGCCCTGGGACGTCTCGGACTGGTACGACAACCAGAACAACTTCGAGCCGCAGGACCCGGTTTTGAATGCGGACGGCACCCTTTCCCAATAGGGGCTAAACTTTAATCGAAAACCATCAGTAAGAGCAGGCATCGGCGCTGTTGCCACAGGGCCGGTGCCTGTTTTCGTTTCCGGCAGAGTCCACGGCGCTATGGCTTTCTGGGAGGCGAAAAATTGGGTGCGGCGCCACCGGATTGTCATAAAAGTATCATATCGATGTCATGAAACTGCCACGCTGTTTGCGTATCTTTCAAATTTATAATCATGGTCCAGACGAAATCACACTTAAATTAAGGTCACAGAAAAAAGGAAACGGTTTGAATATGGGCTGGAAACAAAAACAAATGCTACTGCTTATCGCCTTGTTGCTGGCTGTCTTTGAAATCGGCTCCGGCCCGGCCGGTGCACAGGAGCCGTCATCGGTTCAGGAAAACACCCGGCAGGCCATTGAAAAAGAAATCAAGGCCCAGCAGCAGGCCGACGAATGGAGCCGGGAAAAAGGACAGCTTATCAGCGAAATCCGGCAGAACAAAACCCGGCTGGACTGGACGCGGTACCAGGAAAAAAAATATGCCGCCTATATCGAGCGCGAAGAGGAAAAGATCGCAGCGCTTGAACGCCGAAGAGATGAAATGAAAGACCTTCGCCGGAACCTGGAACCGTATCTCGACGGTGTCATCACCCGTCTGGAGGCTTTTATCGACGCAGATCTTCAATTTCTGACCCGCGAACGAAAGGACCGGATACAGGCGCTTCGGGATGCAGTCAACGACTATGATATGAGCATGAGCGAAAAGTTGCGCCGGGTCATTGAAGCCCTCCAGGTGGAAGCGGAATACGGCCGCTCTATAGAGGCCAATGCAAAAACCCTTCAGATTGGCGGCCGTTCCATTGAAGCCGAAGTTTTGCGGATCGGCCGGGTGGCCGTATTCTATCGGTCAATGGATGGCGAAAAGGTGGGGCGCTGGAATCAAGAGAAAAAGGGATGGGAGCCGGTTTCATCCGATTTCAGCCGGGCCATCGGTGATACCATTGACATGGCCCGGCAGCAGAAATCTGTTGAGCTGGTCGATCTTCCGATAGGAGGGACACAACAATGAAGCTGCGTGGTTTGATATGGGGCACCCTTTTGCTGTGGCTGCTGCCGCTGGCCACCGCCACGGGGGCGCAGGAGTGGGAGCGGATCGGCTCTGAAATTGTCGAGGAAAATACAACCACCGAAGAAGAGGCCCGCTACACACTTGAACTGGTAAAAAAGGGCCGGTCGGAACTGGAAAGTGAGCTGGCAGCCGTCCAAAAAAGTCTTGCAGCCCGTAAAGCCGGACTTGAAGATCGGAAAGCAACGTTTAAGGAGCTGCTTGCGGCCAAAAACGAGCTGGAATCGGAAATCGAAGAGGAAAAAGAAGAGATCAAAACCGTTTCGGATACGGTTTATAACGCCGCCCAGCGGACCAGCAGCCTGATCGGCAACAGTCCGGTCACCGCAGAAAACCCGGAACGGACAAAGCGTTTGGAGCCGTTGCTGACCAAAAAGCGTTTTCCGGGAATGGGCGGCATTCGGGCCATAGTCGATATAACCCGGGAGGAAATGGCGGCCTCCGGGCAAATCCGTTTATTCGAGGGGACCTATGTCGGCCCGGAATACGAAAAACAAACCGGCGACATTCTACGCATCGGCGCCCTGACCACAGCCTACCGGCAGCCCGGCGGCCGGGTCGGCTACCTCGAACTCGGGGAGAAAAACCGTTTGGTGGCCGTTCCGGGCGATCCCTCCTGGTTTGCCAAAAAATCCTTGAAAAATTACATGAATGGCAAGACCGATCATGTTCCCATGGACGTATCCGGCGGCGCCGTATTCAAGCGGATGGCCGAATCCAGAGATATTCGGGACTGGCTGGAAGCCGGGGGGATGCTGATCTGGCCGATTCTCATCGTCGGTGTGCTGGGGCTGGCCCTGGGGCTGGAGCGCTTTGTTTTCCTGCTCCGCATCCGTTCCAACTCCGACCGGATCATGCGCCAGATTCTTGACTTTATTCACAAGGAACAATGGCAGGACGCCAAAACCTATTGCGAGAAAAACAAGCGGTTTCCCACATGCAACGTGCTGGGTACCATGTTCTCCCATCTGGGGGTGACCCGGGAGGCCATGGAAAATGCGATACAGGAGGCCGTACTGCGGCAGATCCCTCGTTTGGAACGGTTTGTCGCCACCCTGAGTATCTTGGCCGCTATCGCGCCGTTGTTGGGACTTCTGGGTACCGTTACCGGCATGATCAATACATTCCAGGTGATTACGCTTTTCGGCACCGGCGATCCCAAACTGATGTCGGGCGGTATTTCCGAGGCCCTGGTCACCACCCAGTTGGGACTGGCCGTGGCCATTCCCATCATGCTTTTGCACCATTTCCTGTCTCGCCGCGTGGACAAGATCCTGGGCGATATCGAGGAAAAAGGCAATAAAGTCACCGTGGAGCTTCTCAAAAAGGGCGCAATCACGGAAGGGGCTGCATAACTGTGTTTACCGATATCCTGATGCGTACATACGATTACCTGCAAAGCGGCGGCGGTGTGATCCTGCCGTTGGTGGTTGTCTCCGTCTGCATGTGGACGCTGATTTTCAAGAAGGTCTTGCAGTTTTACCGCTGGCGCAGCAAAGAGCAATCCGTGCTTGACTGCTATAAAAATTACCACGAAACCGGATTTGCGGCAGCCCCCTGGCAGTCGGCGATTCTGGAGAAGGTAATGGAATACCGGCATTTGAATTTAAAGCCGGACAAAAAATCTCTGGCCCGCATCAAGCGGCCGCATGAAAACGAGGTGGACAAATATATCACCACCATACTGGTTCTGGCGGCTGTTGCGCCGCTTCTCGGCCTGTTGGGAACCGTGGCCGGAATGATCAAAACTTTTGATGTCATCGCTTTTTTCGGCACCGGCAACGCCCGGGCAATGGCCGGCGGCATCTCGGAGGCCCTGATTACTACCCAGACCGGCTTGATCGTGGCGGTGCCGGGTTTGATCCTGGGCAACTTTTTGAGCCGGCGGGCGCAGCGGATTAAAGACCGGATGGAGCGCTTTGGCATCGGGCTGATCAAAGAATTTGAAACGCTTGATTCAGGTGAAACCGAAAACTCCGGGTGAGGCAGGATGGAAAGCATACGCAACATACGAAACAATCGCTCCGGCGCCCCTGAAATTAATATGGCGCCGCTTTTGGACATGGTCTTTATCCTTTTGATCTTTTTTCTGGTCACCACCAGTTTTGTCAAGGAGGCCGGCGTCGATGTAAAGCGGCCGGTGGCCCAATCGGCCGAAACCAAGGCGGCCACCAATATGATTATCGGCATTGATGAAAACGGTCATGTCCATATGCAGGGCAAGCGCGTGGATGTGCGCTCGGTTCGGCCCCGCATGAAGCAGTATGTCATGGAAACCCCCAAGGGTTCGGTGGTTATTGCCGCCGACAAAAACAGCACCACGAATACCCTGATTCAGGTTCTGGACGGCTGCCGGATGGCGGGAGTGGAAAACATCAGCATCGCCGCAAGCAAGCCGAAAACCTGATGGGGCAGAAGGAAGTGAAAAGGTCTGCCATGCGCGCTACATTCGTTGATCCGATTCTCATCATCCTGGCAACGGTGCTGATCAATGCCTTGCTCTTTGTCATGATTCCTTTGCTGGCCGAAACCCGGCAGGCCCGGCATGATTATCCGGAGCCGATTGCCGCAGTGACCATGCAGAAACCCCAGGACTTCGAGGAAGAAAAGCAGCAGCAAGAGCCGGAAGAAGAGATCCGGGAGGAAAAGTTGAGCAAGCTGCCTGAAGAAACCCGCATGCCGGAGGAGCAAAGCCGGCCGCCGGAGCCAGAAATGAATTTGGAAACCCCTGATTTCGACGTCAATGCGGACATAGACGCCGGCGGCGGGATGGCGGTGGCCATGCCCGACGGGGCGCGCGACCTCGGCGAAACGGTCTTTCGCATGAAAGATCTGGATGAAAAGCCGCAGCTCGTCAATCGTGTTCAACCGGTTTATCCTTCCGATGCCCGGCGAAAGGAAATAAACGGCAAGGTGATTCTTCGCTTTGTCGTGGACCGTGACGGCAATGTAGGAAACGTCAGGGTAATCCGTGCCGATCCGGAGGGGATCTTCGAGGAAAGGGCCGTGGAAGCGGTCCGGAAATGGCGTTTCAAACCCGGCCGATACAGCGGGGAAGCGGTTCGCTCCCGGGTGACGGTGCCCATCCGGTTTGAAATGTAACCGGCGGGTTTATCCGGACCTGTATTTCGGCCGGAAATGAATCGAATCTGCATTATCCATATAAGAAGGGGGAAATCATGAGACCGGTTCAGTCGATATGTATATTGACACTGGTGATGTCGCTTTTTGCCGGCGGCGGCGTTTATGCGGATGCCTCAGATGCGGAAAATACGCCGAAACGGATGGCACCGGCGACCCGAAAAGCCCTGGTCAATGCCCGGGCGGCCGTGGAGGGTAAAAACTATCCGCGTGCCCGGAAAATCCTTTCGGTTTACCTGGAAAACCATGCCGACAAGGCGCCGGCCGACGTCTATTCGCTGCTGGGAAACGCCTGGTTTCTGGAAGAAAGACCGGCCGGGGCAAGAAAAGCCTATCGCCGGGGTTTGGAACGCTATCCGGAAAATGCGTCGCTTCATCAGAATTATGCAGTGGCCAGCTACTTAAACGAAAATTACGTGCAGGCCGGGGACGCCTTTGTAAAAGCCTATGAACTCGAAATGCAGGATCGCGATGTCGGCCTGCTTTTTAAGGCGGGCTCCGCATACTATAACGCCGAAAAATATGATCGTGCCAGGCAAAGCCTGACCCGCTTGCTGGAAAAGGCCGAAACGGTCCGGCCGCAATGGCGCCGTCTTCTGGTCTACACCTGTGTTTCGCTTCAACAGTGGAATGCCGCCCAGTCTGCGCTTTATCCCCTGTTGGAAGCCGAACCCGGCAACATGGATTACTGGAAGCTTCTGGCCAAGCTGCATTTCAATCAAGACGATCACCGGCAGGCGGCTGCAGCACTGGATGTCGCCTATCGGATCGAGCCGCCGGCACCTTCTGACTGGGGCGATCTGGCGGATTTGTACCTGTATGTCAATGCGCCGCTAAAGGCCGCCGATTGCATCCGCCGCGGCTACGGCGACAATGCCGGCGCTGAAGAATACGAAAAGCTCGCCCAGGCCCATGCCCGGGCCCTGCGATACGAAAAAGCCGCAACCTTTATTGACAAGGCCATTGAAAAAGCGCCCACGGCAAAACGATACAAAATGAGGGCTCATTTTTATTATAAAGACCGCCGGTTTCAAGAAGCGCTTGCCTCGTTTGAAAAAGCAGTCGAACAGGATTCGAAAGACGAGTGGTCCCGCTTGATGATGGGGTTTTGCGCCATGTCGGTGGACAACTATGAACTGGCGCATCGGGCTTTTTCCGATGCTGTCGAATCAGAAGAATACGGCGCCTGGGCCAAATCGGCCCTGGCCATGGTCGATGATGTCATGGATGCCAGAAAGAATGCCCCCCGGCACAACAAGATAAAAGTGTCTGCCTGGAACCCGGCACGACCCGGGGGTACCCATTAAAATGCCGAATCAAACCTTGATTTGTGACTTTAAAGAGTGAAATTCCCGGCTCATTCCCCTTTCCGGTTCCAGTCGTCGCCGCATTTCACTTACCCGGCGGCTGACAGCCCAATAGCGCAACCCGAAAAACGAACTGATTTCGAATATTTTGCACGAATTCGTTTGGGCCAAAAATCAGCCCGTGTGAAACATTTTCCCGGGGGGTTTCGACGTCATCCGAATATTGCTGGACCATCCTGCGATATTGTTTGCCCCCTGTTTTTGTCTTGACCCGTTTTGATTTATGCTTCATTATTTAAAATCATTTTAGCAAATTATCATTATTCTATCGCTTAACCCCATTGAGTTCAGGCCGGTCAGATGCTGCAGCACGCCCCAGACGAAAGCGCCGTTTTGACAGAACGGATTTGCGCTTTGAAAAATGCCGTGCAAAAATTTCCGCCCGGCATCTGCACGGAACGGGCGGTTATCTGGACCCGTTATTTTAAAAACCGCGCCAACCGCAAAAAGCCCGCCGGCATTCAGATTGCCGAGGCACTGCGCTCGGTGCTGCTGAATAAAAGCGTTACAATCTATCCACAAGAGTTGATTGTCGGAAACTTTACCGCCAAGCGCGTGGGCGGCGAAATCCTGCCGGAGCTTTTGGGCGTGCCGGCGATGGAAGACATTTTCCGGTATTCCCGGCGAAAGACAAGCCCGTTG
>JBNJEA010000238.1:0-3263 GCA_051745395.1 Thermodesulfobacteriota bacterium
GATGTGGCGGCTTCAGTTGGCGGATGAAAACGTGTTTGTCGGCACGGTGGAAGGTTTTCCGAAGGCGGATATTATTATCGATCAGTTACAGGAAAACGGGGTTGAAAAGGCCTGGCTGATGCCCTTTATGTCGGTTGCCGGCGATCATGCGCAAAACGACATGGCCGGCTCCGGCAAAGACTCCTGGCGTTTTGTGTTCGAAAACGCAGGTATCGCATGCGAAACCGTGATGAAGGGCACCGCGGAATACGATGCCTTTGTCGATATCTGGGTGGGGCACCTGAAAAACGCGTTGTCCGCATTGAATACCGAGTAAAGACGACCGGGAACCCTATGATTTCGGAAGGACTGCAGAGATGTACCGATTTTATTTCAAAATGCAGCCCAAGACCTGGAACACCGAGCCGGCCGATGAGTTTTGATGTTTAAAATTTGAAAATGGCTGAATTTCGGTCAAAGCATGAACCAAAACCTGACAGGGGTCATAGAGCTCCTGGTAAAACGGATGCTTTATGGCCTCTTTTTTGTGAAAATCTTAAGTTCAACTTGTAATTTTCACAAAATTTGGTATTTTGTAACCATGATAAAACGAGAAATTCATAAAGAATTAATCGAATCGGCCAACGAACATCCGGTTGTCACTGTCTTCGGCCCCCGGCAGTCGGGAAAAACCACGCTGGTACGTATGGCATTTCCGAACAAGTCTTATTTTTCCCTTGAAAACCCGGATATACGGATAGCTGCCGAAGAAGACCCGCGCGGATTTTTAAATGAAATTCCGGAGGGCGCTGTCCTGGATGAGGTACAGCGACTGCCGGCATTGTTGTCTTATATCCAGGGCATTGTTGATCAAAAACAGCACAACGGTATGTTTATCCTGACGGGAAGTCATCAGCCGGAAGTCCACCAGGCTGTCAGCCAGACGTTGGCGGGTCGGACTGCCCTGCTGACACTTCTTCCCTTTTCCCTGCCGGAACTGCGTAAGTACCGATCCCATTGGGATGCATATGAAATGATCTTAAAAGGCGCCTATCCAAGACTTCACCAGGAGAGTTTGACACCGGCCCGCTTCTATAACGGCTATATTCAGACGTATGTGGAACGTGATGTCAGGACATTGATCAATGTGAAAGACCTGGAATTGTTTCAGCGGTTTTTAATGCTGTTGGCAGGCCGGGTCGGCCAGGTTGTTAATTATGCCTCGCTCGGCAATGACATCGGGGTTTCCGGTACCACGATAAAAAATTGGATCAGCGTTTTAAAGGCCTCTTTTGTCGTGTTTGAACTCCAGCCGTTTTTTGAGAATATCAATAAGCGGGTCATCAAATCGCCCAAATTGTATTTTACGGACACGGGGTTGGTATCCCATTTGCTGGGTATTGAAACAACGGATCAGGCAAAACGCGATCCTCTGCGCGGCGGGCTTTACGAAAACCTGATTATTCTTGAAATTTTAAAATCGCTATATAACCGTGGCAGGCGGCCCCAACTATACTTTTACCGGGATACACATGGCAATGAAGTCGATTTGATCATCAAAAAACAGCGCCAACTCATCCCGGTTGAAATCAAATCCGCCGAAACGTTTACCAGAAACTTCTTAAAAGCAATTGAGCGGTTTTCCAATATTGCATATGACCGCTGCAGGGATGGATACATCTTTTACAATGGCGCCGAAAGCTTTCGATTGAAAAATATCTCGATTCAAAACCCCCTGATTCATGGATGGGACCAAGATGGGTTTTAGATCAAAGTCCTGTCCGGCTTGACAGGAAGATGTTTTGTTTCATTTGTTGATTTTTCATTCAAATATTGTGACGGAGGTCATACAGCACCCTTGTCAGAACGGGCGCTTTATGACCTCTTTTTTTGGGTTTTTAGCCAGGATTTTACCAGTCACTGTTGGGCATTGGTGACGGCCACTTCCCCGAATGTCTTGATTTCGGCCAACACCCGGGTGGCGGCATCCAGGATCTCCATGGCAAGGGCCGCGCCGGTGCCTTCGCCCAGGCGCAGGCCAAGGTCCAAAATCGGCGGGATGCCGAGACGGTCGATCATAAACCGGTGACCGGCTTCCACGGAGTTGTGGCTGGTAAACAGATAGGCCCGGGCCGCCGGGGCCAGCTCGCAGGCGATCAGCGCGCCTGCCGTGGCGATTAAGCCGTCGCAGACCACCGGGATTTGCCGGGCGGCACCGCCGATGACCAGGCCCGCCAATCCGCCGATTTCAAAGCCGCCCACCTTGGCCAGCACGTCTATGGGGTCATCCGGGTCGGGGCGGTTTTCGGCCAGGGCGTCTTCGATCACCCGGATTTTGTGGGCCAGCCCGTCGTCGTCGACGCCGGTGCCGCGTCCGGTCAGTTCTTTGACGGCAATGCCGGAAAACGCCGCGATGACGGCCGTGGACGGCGTGGTGTTGCCGATGCCCATATCCCCGGTGCCGAGCATGTCCAGCCGCTGGTGATCCGCCAGTTCATTTGCGATGGAAATGCCGGCCTCGACGGCGGCGACAGCCTCCGAACGTTCCATGGCGGGCTGCCGCCGGAAATTGGAGGTGCCTTTGCGGACTTTTTTATGAAACATCGGCAGGTCCGGGGCAAAATCGGCGTCGACCCCGATGTCGGCCACCCGGATCGAGGCACCCGCGTGCCGGGCCAGGACGTTGATGGAGGCCCCGCCGTTTATAAAATTATACACCATCTGTTCGGTCACTTCCCGGGGAAAGCAGCTGACGCCATCATCGACGACGCCGTGATCGCCGGCGCAGGTGACGATGCACTTGCGTTCGAGCCGCACGTCTATCGTGCCGGCAATGCCGGCCAGTCGCTCGCTTAAGTCTTCGAGCATGCCGAGGCTGCCGGCCGGCTTGGCCTGTTCGTAAAGCCGTTTCCTGGCGGCTTCCCGCGTGGTTTCATCCGGCTGGCCAATTGATGCAATGGTATCGTTTAGCCGTTCCGTATTCGATCTTTCCTGTTCGCTTTGACTGTGGGCGGTTTTCAGTGCTTCGGTCATGAGGTTCTCCTTTATTTGCGCTTTCCCGTTTTGCAAAAATCCTTGGTCCAAAAAAAAAGGGTTCCGACAGGAGACACATTGTCTCCCGCCGGAACCCTTTACCATCAGATTCCGTCATTACAGTTTTTCAAACACGTCTTCTGGCTTCCGGAACCGATCGCGCCGGCCTTCCCGTTCCTTAGAACAGTGACCCTTGGTTTGGGCGTCGGTGTTGCCTTCTCCGGTTACAGCGCCGGGTGCGCTCCCGATTT
>JBNJEA010000091.1:0-12442 GCA_051745395.1 Thermodesulfobacteriota bacterium
AGAAAAAGCTGGGGCCCATCCGGTTCATCCGGATTCGCAGTTGACCCTGCCCGGCATCCGGGTGCAGCCGTCCAACGGCCGGATGTTGCGAAGAGATTATACTTTCGATCATTTCGTGGTGGGCCAAAACAGTGACCTGGCCTACCGGGCGGCCCATTCCCTGGCCTCCGACAAGCTCTCCGATCCCAATGCCGTGTTTTTAATGTCGAAAACCGGCATGGGCAAAAGTCACCTTTCCCAGGCCGTGGGGCATAAGATCCTGTCCGCCCATCCCCGGCAGCGGGTTTTTTACATGAATGTCGAGGACTTTACCAATGACATGGTTCAATCCATGCGAAACAACGCTATCGATGATTTCAAGCGCCGGTACCGGGAAAACTGCGACGTGTTACTGCTCGAAGAAGTCCATATGCTCTCCGGCCGGACCCGGACCCAGACCGAGCTGGCCCTGACGCTGGATTACCTGTACGAATCCGGTAAAAAGCTTATTTTTTCCAGTTGTTATTCGCCGTCGGATATCCCGAAAATGAGCGATCAACTCGTTTCCCGCCTGGGCCAGAGCATGCTTACGGTCATCGACTCCCCGGATTTCAAGACCCGGTGCAAGATTTTAAAGCAAAAAGCCAAAATCCGCGGTGTGGAACTGCCCGACGAGGTGGTTGACTACATGGCATCGGAATTAAACGACAATGTCCGCCAACTCGAAAGCGGGTTGATCGGGGTCACGTCCCGGGCCTGCCTGATGGGCGTGCCCGTGGACCTAAAGCTCGCAGAAGATGTGGTGGAAAATATCATTTCCCGCAAAAAAAGCATCACCCTTGATGTCATTGCCAAACTGGTGGGTAAGGAATTTGATGTGGCTGTCAAGGACATGGTCTCCAAATCCCGGAAACAATCCATTGTCCGGCCCCGCCAGATCGCCATTTTTCTGGCCCGCCGCCATACCAGCCAGCCCCTCCAGGCCATCGGAAAGAAATTCAACCGCCTGCACGCCACTGTGATCCATTCCATCAACGCCGTGGAAAAAGAAATGAAACTAAAGGGAGAGCTCTACCAGCAGGTCCAGTTCATCGAAAAAAAGCTCGAGTCCGGCAAGTTCTGATGATATCCCCGCCACCGGCATTTTCCATCCGTGCCCCATGCAAATCGACGATGACCAAATGAGTTTCCTCTGTGCACTCTGTGTTCTCTGTGGTAAAAATTATTTGTCTGGTTATCCGGTTCGCTCCAGTAAGTGAGGGGGGCGCGTCGACTTATTTTTCTATTCTCGCGCAAAGCCGCCAAGAGCGCCAAGAATGACTTGAAAAACTTTGCGCCTTTGCGTCTTGGCGCGAAAATGCAGTGGCTGTTACTGGAGTGAACCGGATCATTGATTTTGAATCGGCGCCAATCAAAACACCATGCACGGGGGCGGCCATGGCGCTTTCGGCCAAAGTTGTCAAACAACTGGAAAAAATCGTCGGCAAAGACAATTGCAGCGTAGCCGCCGAAGACCAGGTCTGCTACGCCTATGATGCCACCCGGAAATTTTACCGGCCCGAAGCCGTGGTATTTCCGGCTACAGCGGCCGAGGTTGCCGCTGTTTTGTCTTTGGCCGGCGCGCACGGCATCGGGGTTACCCCGCGGGGGGCGGGTTCGGGCATGAGCGGCGGCGCCTTGCCGGTAAAAGGCGGCATTGCCATGGTGATGACCCGGTTCAACCGGGTCCTGTCAATCGACCGGGACAATTTTATCGCCCGGGTCGAGCCCGGGGTGATCACCGGCGATTTCCAGAAGGCGGTGGCCGAAGCGGATATGTTTTACCCGCCCGACCCGTCGAGTGCCGATATTTCCACTCTCGGCGGCAATCTGGCCGAATGCGCCGGCGGGCCGAAGGCGGTCAAATACGGCGTGACCCGGGATTACGTGCTGGGCCTGGAAGTGGTGCTGCCCACCGGCGAGATTGTTTCTACCGGCGTGCAGACGGCAAAGGGGGTGGTGGGCTATGACCTGACCCGTTTGATCGTCGGCTCCGAAGGAACCCTGGCGGTGATTACCGAGATGACGCTGCGGCTGGTGCCGCGGCCGGAAGCGGTCAAAACCCTTACGGCGGTATTTGACAAAATGGATACGGCCGCGGCGGCCGTGTCGGAAATCATCCGGCGCGGCATCGTTCCCCGGGCCATCGAATACATGGACAAAGCCGCCATCGGCTGTGTGGAAAAGTATCTGCAGGCGGGTCTGCCCACCGATGCCGAAGCGATATTGCTCATCGAAGTCGACGGGACGGCAGACGCGGTGGACCATAGCGTGGGCTTGATCGAAAATTTGCTCTATGAGCAGCACGCCCGGCGGGTGGATGCGGCCGGTTCCCCCGCGGAGGCCGCGGCCCTGTGGAAGGCGAGAAAGTCCATCTCGCCGTCGCTGTTTGCCTATGGCTCGGAGAAAATCAATGAAGACATCGTGGTGCCCCGGAACCGGATACCGGACATGGTGAAAAAGATCCGGGCATTGAGCCGGCAGACCGGCTTGACCATGGTCAGTTTCGGTCACGCCGGAGACGGCAATATCCATTTCAATATCATGTTTGACAAGGACGACGCCGGCCAGCGGGAGCGGGCCGGATATGCCGTTGAGACCGTGTTTGACTACACGCTGGCCCTCGGCGGCACCATCTCGGGAGAACACGGCGTGGGCACGTCCAAGGCGGCCTACATGCACAAGGAAATCAAGCCGGAGGCCCTGGCGCTGATGAAGCGGGTGAAAGCCGCCTTTGACCCGGCCGGGATTTTAAATCCCGGCAAAATGCTGTTATCAGGGCCATGAGGAGACGATAGAGGTATGTAGAGACACGATTCCGGGTAGCCACACAGCAAAACGCCCCCATTCCTAGTGCCAATGGGCCGGAATGGGGGCGTTTTGCTGTGTGGAATCTTTTGGGTTTTCGCTTCGGCAGCGTGTCGTGCTATTCAGTAACTTTACAGTTACTTTTTTTAACCTACTGAATTTTTAATGGCATTTCATACGCGCTCATCATGTCTTCAAGTTGTTCGATTTTGAGCTGTTCGGATTGATCAATGGCGCATCGCATCCGAACGGCACAGTATTTCCGGCAGATGGTGGACTTGATGTCAAATCTGCCGTAGCATTCGACTGCGTCAACTTGATCCGTGTGTTCGTTTTTTGTGTAAAGTTCCATATCACCTCGTCTATTGGTTCAGTATTGCGCGCAAAGGGTCATGGATATGACCGTTTGTCGCAAGGATTTGTTTTTTCTCCACCGTGTAGCCGTTGCCGGCAAAATCGGTTACCCGGCCGCCGGCTTCTTCGGCGATCAGGGCCCCGGCCGCCGTGTCCCAGGGTTTGAGGTTTTCTTCCCAGAACCCTTCAAACCGGCCGCAGGCCACAAAGCACAGGTCCAGGGCAGCGGAACCGAGGCGACGCACGCCCACGGCCGCTTGCAGGCAGCGGGAAAATCGCTGCATGTAGGGTGCCATATCGGATTTGACATCATAGGGAAACCCCGTTACCAGCAAGCTCTCCGACAGGTCCCCGCAGGCCGACGGCGACATCGCCTGTCCGTTTCGGGCGGCCCCGCGGCCTTTGATGGCCGTAAACAATTCCCCTGTCATGGGGTTTAACACCACGCCCACCAGAATTTGGCCGGCTTCCGCAAAGGCGATGGAAACGGAAAAGATCGGCAACTGGTGGGCAAAATTGGTCGTGCCGTCCAGCGGATCGACAATCCATTGATATCGGCTGGATTTGTTTTTCAGGTCCCCGCTTTCCTCTGCCAAAATGCCGTGATCGCCATAATGGGACCGGATGGTATCGAGGATTTGTCTTTCCGATGCCCAATCCGCAGTCGTGACCAGGTCTTCGGGGCCTTTTTTTTCCACCGATTCCAGGTGGCCCAGATGGTCGCGCAGAATCCGGGCGCTGCCATAGGCCGCGCCGATGCCGACATTTTGTATATGTTCCAGGTCAAGATCCATCACAAAGCTTCACATGCCGCTATATCGGATCACAGGGTCGGGGATTGCCGTTCGGCAGAATCTGCAATCGTTTCCGCCGCGCCTTCATTCGAGGGGTCCGAAAACCGATCCACGGCAACGTCATCTTTACCAGATTGAATCATTGTTTCCATTTTGTCAATCAAAGGATGCAGGCTTTTACTGTCAAATGCCGAAATGGGCACCCCGCCGGTATCGTGGACGATCTCGGACAAAGTCCGGGCATCGAGGAGATCCTTTTTGTTTAAAACGGCAATTACGGGAATTGTCTCCAGGTTGAGTTCGGCTAAAATCTGATGGACCGATTCGATATGCGATCCGTACGCCGGGTTGCTGGCGTCGATGACATGCAGCAGCAGGTCCGCGCTTTCGAGTTCCTCCAAAGTGGCCCGGAACGCCACGCGCAGTTCCCGGGGCAGATCCTTGATAAAGCCGACCGTGTCGGTGATGATCACCTCGGTATCCCGGGGAAATTTCAGGCGGCGGCTGGACGGATCTAGGGTGGCAAACAGCCGGCTTTCACACAGCACCTCGCTGTGGGTCAGGGTGTTTAACAGCGTGGATTTGCCGGCATTGGTGTAGCCGACAATGGAAATGACCGGCAGCCCCTTTTTCTGACGCCGGGCTTTTTGCTGCTGCCGTTGTTTTCTTACTTTTTTCAAAGCCGTTTCCAGCCGGGTGATCTGGTCGCGCACGCGCCGGCGATTGATCTCGAGTTTGGTTTCGCCGGGGCCGCGCCCGCCGATGCCGCCGGTCAACCGGGACATGGCCGTGTTTTTCGTGGCCAGCCGCGGCAGCAGGTATTTGAGCTGGGCAAGTTCAACCTGGATTTTGCCTTCCCGGCTCTGGGCCCGCTGGGAGAAAATGTCTAAAATCAGCTGGGTGCGGTCGATGACCTTGAATTCGATCTGGTCGGTGATGGATTTGATCTGGGACGGGTTGAGCTCCTGGTCGAAAATAATTAAGCTCGCCCCCTGCTGCATGGCATGGATGGTCAATTCCTCGAGCTTGCCGGTGCCCATGACGAATTTGGAATTGATTTTCTTCCGCTGCTGGACAATAGTGTCAATGACCTGGATGCCGCTTGAACGGGCCAGTTCCTTGAGTTCGTCCATCGAGGCACGCGCCTTGGCTTTGGGCGCGGTGGTCACACTGACCAGAATCGCCCGTTCACCCCCGCTGCCGACTTCGCGCAATGCCTGGTGCTGTGACAGTTCGTCTTCGATGGCCTTGATCAGGGCCAGGCAGTGGACCGAATTGTCAAGCGGGTCGACCGGCTCCATGATCTCGTGGTGTTGATCCGAGGAGGCGGCGGGCAGGATATGGGCCGCCTGCAGGCTTTCGGGCCGCCCGTCCGCGTCCATGGTAATGGCGGCCATCAGGTCCAGCCGCAGCAGAGAAAGGTCGGTTAAGTCGTCTCGGTTTAATCCTTCCGCCTTTAAATGCGTGTGTACGCATCGCAGGCCCTTGAGCCGGCCGGGCGGGGTCTTGTAATCACTGGTGTCCGGGATGACGATTTTTTGGGGATCGCCGACAATCACTGTTACCAGTTTGCCGGAACGATCGATTAAAAGGCCGATCTGCCGCCGGATTTCTGCGGACAGGCTGCAGATATCTTCGGCTAGCCGGGGAGAAATGACAGCTTCCGGCGGGTTTCGGTGGTGGTGCAGGTTTTCGATCCGGCGGAGCTGGGTGGCTTTCAGTCCGCCGGTGTTGCCGTAAACTTTTTTCATTCAGTAAAGTGAGTGTACTCCTTGTAAAAAAGTGTTTTGGGAAGAACCCTTACGCATTGTCTAAGGCCGGATCCGGGCTGTAATCGCCGTAGGCCATGTTTTCAAAGCGGGTGTATTCATCCTTGAAAACCAGCGGGCACATGCCGGTGGGCCCGTTTCGCTGTTTGGCCAGGTGCAGCTCCGCAAGGTTTTTGTTGGGATTGTTTTCGTCCGTGTTATACACATCGTCTCTGTATATAAACATAACCAGATCCGCGTCTTGTTCAAGGGCACCGGATTCTCTTAAATCCGATAGCTGGGGCCGCTTGTCGCTGCGCTCCTCGAGCCGGCGGTTTAACTGGGACAGCGCGATCACGGGAATGCCCAGCTCCTTGGCCAGGCCCTTCATTGTACGAGACATCTCCGATATTTCCAGTTCCCGGCGCTCCATGGTTTTTCCCGGCCGCATCAATTGCAGATAATCGATTAAAATCATGCCGAGGTTTTTTTCCCGTTTCAACCGCCGGGCCTTGGTCTTGACATCCAGGGTGGACAGATCCGGCGAATCATCGATGAAAATCGGGGCCCCGGAAAGCACGCCGGCGGCGTTGGTTAAGCGGTACCAGTCATCGTCGTTGAAAAAACAGTCCCGGACCCGGGCCGAGTTGATCCGGGCCTCGGAACACAGAAGCCGCAGCGACAGTTGCTCCTTTGACATTTCCAGGGAAAACACGGCCACCGGGATTTCCCCCTCCACCGCCGCGTAGCGGGCGAGGTTTAGGGCCAGGGCGGTTTTGCCCATGCCGGGCCGGGCCGCCAGAATGATCAAATCCGATGGCTGGAAACCGGAGGTCATTTCATCGAGTTTTTTAAACCCCGAGGGCACGCCGCTCATCAGCGACTTGTTGCCCTGGCGTTCTTCTAAGGCATCGATGTTGGCCTCAATGATTTTGCTGATGGGAAAAACGTTTTGCTTGAGTTTCTGTTCCGCAATGGCGAGCAGTGAACTTTCCGCGTTATCGATGACTTCGTCGATGTTGCCGGTCTGTTCATAGCAGCGCTGGACGATGTCGTTGGCCGTGGTAATCATCCGGCGCAGCGTGGCCTTGTCGCGGACGATCGTGGCGTAGTTTTTGGCATTGGCCGGCACCGGGGCCGTGTCCACGATTTTGGCCAGATAGACCGCCCCGCCTACCGATTCGAGCTGATTGTCTTTTTTCAAACGTTCGGCCAGGGTGACCAGGTCCACCGGTTCGTCTTCGGAAAACAAATCGGTAATGGCGGCAAAGATTTTCTGATGGGCGGATTTGTAAAAATCGTCCGGGGATACGACCTCCAGGATATCGAGCAGGGTGGAGTTGTCCAAAAGCACGGCGCTGATAAGCGACTCCTCGGCCTCGATACTCTGGGGCGGCAGCTTTTGAAAAGAAGGGTCCTTGTTGACCTGCAAACCGGCACTGCTCATCAATGGGTACCTGTGATTGCGATAGAGGAGTTATACCATCGTTTCGTGTAGAAATATGGATGAATCAAAAAAACAATTTGGTTATCCGGAAAACTCCAGGTGAGCATTTCCATGCGGACGGGGATAAACCCCGTCCCCACGAAAAAACTCGGTTTTTTGCAGGTTTTCGTAGGGACGGGGTTTGTCCCCATCCAAAAAAGAACAATTACTGGAATTTTCCGTATAACCACAAAAAACAATTGATACTTGTTACAGTCAAGCGTTCGCCCACCAGACGCCGCCGGCGGGCGCGCCTTGGAATCGTTATTGCTCGGGCACCACTTCCACGGTGATCTCCGGTTCAATGTCTTTGTAGACCCGGATCGGCACCTGATAGGTGCCCAGGTGCTTGATCGGATCCGGCAGCAGGATCATGCGTTTTTGGACCTCAACGCCCTGCTGTTCCAATGCCTCGGCAATATCCTTGGCGGAAACCGAGCCGTAAAGGCGGTTTTCGTCGGCGACTTTCGCCGGGATCTGGCAGGAAACCCCGTCAAGGCGGGCGGCGATCTGCTCGGCCATTTCGCGTTCCTTGGCCAGCTGCAGCTCGATCTTTTTCCGCTCCTGTTCCATTTGTTTGCGGTTGTGTGCGTTGGCCTCAACCGCTTTGCCCTGGGGAATCAGGTAGTTTCGGGCATGGCCTTTTTTCACATCGACCTCTGAGCCGATGATGCCTAAAGATTCAATGGTTTGTTTCAATATGACTTTCATCGCTTACCTCCAAATGCGCTTATGGGGCATTATGTTGACGGGGGCGGGGCCTGGTCTTCCACGCCCAGCCGCCTGAAGTTTATCCATGTATCGAAAAATCCGAGCCCGACAACGAAAATCAGCAGGATCTGCTGCAGGGCGACAATCGCGTAAATCATGACGCGAAGCACCATGGGCACCTGCTTTTTGTCAAAGTAAAAGGAAATGATGGCCAGCCCTTGAAACAGATAGACCATCATCAGCACGATCAGGGCGTTTGCGCCGGGAAATTTGATCCATTCGACCGGCAAAAAGGCCATCAGTCCTGCTGCAATGACGGCCCAGACCAGCCAGTCCGGGGCCTGCCAGATGTTGAGCTGTCCGAATGCCGGCGGCGGCAGCCGGCTGGCCCGCAGCGCGATGCGGCCCAGCAGCAGGTTCATCCAGGCGGAAAACATCAGGCCGGCGGCCATCAGGGCCGGTAAAAGCCGCAACAGGACATAATGAATCCGATCGAGCGACTCGGTCAGCATCCGGATCTTTTCTTCCGGCACATCGAGTTGGCGATACACCGTGGCCGTCATTTCCAGGTTTTTGCGGATAAATGCCGAGAGCAGTTCCCATCCCCCGCTGCCGGCGAGGTTGCCCATCACCGTGAGCAGAAAAAACGCCGCGATCACAACTGTTGCCGTTGCCCAGGCGATGGATTTTTCGATCGAAAAATGTTGTTCAACGCATTCCCCCAGGACAAATCCCTGGCCGATCATGCCGAGCATCAACCAGAGATCGGGTTGCCATCCCCCGGAAGCTGCGGCCATGATGGCCAGCGGGACCATCCCGATGACGGCGCCGGGGCGCCGGCCGAGTTTGATCCGGTAAAACATGGCCGGCAGCGGCAATATAAGGAAACTGAAAAAGCCGAATACCGGGAAATAGGCCGCAACGGCACAGCACAGGGTTACGATGGCAATGCCGGCAATCAGGTCCCTTGATTTCAAATCAGAAGAGGGGGTGCCCAAACGTCTGTCGCCTCCAGGCAAATCACGCCTAGACTGAAAAGCAAGGCGGTCCGCTCAAACCTTCTTATTGCTTATTACAGTTCGCTGGGCCCCACATAGGGCAGCAGCGCGATTTTGCGCGCCCGTTTGATCTCCCGGGCAAGCTTGCGCTGGTGGCGGGCGCAGGTACCGGAAATCCGGCGCGGAATGATTTTGCCCCGCTCGGTAATGAAATATTTCAATGTTCCCGGGTTTTTGTAGTCGATTTTCAGGTTGCTGTCGGTGCAGAAACGACAGACCTTGCGGCGGTGAAAAAACCGTCTTTTGTTCATGACTGCCATTGTATTACTCCTCGTCTTCGCTTTCGGTCCGGGGGGCTTCTGAAGGTTCCGGGTCGGCTGCAGCCGTTTCGGCGGCCGGGGTTTCGGACTGCGCCGGTGTGCTTTCGGCTTCCGGGGCTGTCTCAGCGGCGGGTTCTTGCTGCTCTTCGCTTTGCGCGGCTTTTAACGCTTCCGGATCGACATCGGATTGCTGGCGGACCGTCATGAACCGCAACGTGCGCTGATCATGGCGAAGCATCTGTTCAATGGCTTCGACAATCGAGCCTTCCCCGCAGTAATCCACGCGTACGTAATGGCCCTGGTTTTTTTTGCGGATCGGATAGGCGAGCTTTCGCAGCCCCCAGTCGTCGAAATCGAGCAACGTGCCGTTTCTTTTGGAAATGACGGATTCGATGCGCTCCAACCCCCCCTTGCGTTCGTCTTCAGGGGTGTCGCCATCAAAGATGGTAATGGTTTCGTACCTGTGCATTGCGCCTCCTTTCGGTTCGTTCAGCCCCGATGCGCCGCATCGGAGCAAGGAATGGGGTTGATTCTTAAATCCAGTAATTAAACGATTTTTTGGGCTTTCTGTCAAGGATATTTGATGCTTGACAGCACCGCCCATAAAAAAAGGGCAATGGAGTAAATCCACGACCCTTTGAAAAAATGTGGTGGGCTGTGAAGGAATCGAACCTTCAACCTACTGATTAAGAGTCAGTTGCTCTGCCTGATTGAGCTAACAGCCCACAAAAATTTAAAGCAAAATCTATAACCCGGGCTTTGGGACTTGTCAATCGATTTTTATGCCATTTTCCGGATTTGGGCGTTGTTATTGGTCCGGCCATCCTTTTTCTTTTTTTCGCCGCCGCTGTTTTTGTTCCTGTTTCCAGTTCAGCGGCTTTTTTTTCGCCTTGGGCTTTTTGCCGCCGCCGGAATCGAGCATATCCGGGGTGACGGCATAGGTGCCGCCCCCTGCGGTCGTAGCGGCGTCCTTTTTGGGTTTGTCCGGGGTCTTTTGTTTTTCTTTTGCGGGTTTCTGGGGCACCGGCGGGCCGGTAAAGGTGTCGACCGGTATGAATTCGGCCAAATAAAGCCCGTCGCCGTATTGATAGAAGCAAATGCCATGGTCTGCGGTTTTTTGCGTGTGAATGGTCAGCATGACCGGGTGGTTGTCTTTTCGTCGGCCCAATTGCCGGGCGGCATCGGGGTCTGCGTTGCAGATGACATGGCTGTGCCCGGTCGGGGTGATGCCGCGTTCGGCGACATGGGGGTATGCTTTTTCCCGCACGCAGGTATAAAGCAGTTTCGGCGGCGCCGGACAGGCGGTGAGCACCGGAAGACGATGGCGCGATTTGGCCCGGATGTAGTTGCCGTCGATTTCCACCTGCGGATCGGGCAGCACCAGCAGCAATTCATCGATATGGCTTCTGCGAATGTGGCGCCACCCTTCGGTTTCACAGACGGCTTTGAGCAGTTCCCGGATTTTGACAAATCCGTCCGTATCCGGGATTAATCCGAATTCTTCCGGGTGGCGTTCCAGGATGTATGCCAGCAATTTGGCGAACTGATGGACCTGTTTTTGATTGGCCATAGAAAAAGACGGCTTGCCGCCCCCTTCTGCAATGCGATAAAGCGGGTACCGTCCTTGACGGGGCGACCCGGCTTTGTTAATGTTTTTTTCTTTTCATAAACTTTCCAATCCGATGCTGTCAAACGCTTTATATCATTTTCGATAAAGGGGGTCTCATGAAAGCCGAGGAAAGATCGCATTACCTGTTTGAACGCGCCAAGACATTGATCCCGGGCGGGGTCAACAGTCCGGTTCGCGCCTGTAAATCGGTGGGCCGGCATCCTTTGTTTATTGATAAGGCACAGGGATGCCGGATATACGATACCGACGGCAATTCGTTTATTGATTTCGTCTGCTCCTGGGGCCCGATGATTTTAGGGCATCGTCATCCCGCCGTGGTGGAAGCCATCGAATCCGCCCTGGCCCGCGGGATCAGTTTCGGCGCCCCCATTGATCTCGAAGTCGAGCTGGCGGCAATGATCGCCGAAGGGGTGGATTCAATGGAGATGGTCCGCATGGTCAACTCCGGAACCGAGGCCACCATGAGTGCCGTCCGGGTGGCCCGGGCCCATACGGGCCGGGATACGGTGGTCAAGTTCGACGGCTGCTACCACGGCCATGCCGATACCCTGCTCGTGGCCGCCGGCTCCGGTGTGGCCACGCTAAATATCCCGGGCAGCCCCGGGGTACCGGCGGCCTGCGCCGCTCAGACCGTTTCCTTGCCCTATAACGATGCCGAAGCGTTTTCATCCTTTATGAAACAGCATGGCGATACCGTGGCCGCGGTCATCGTGGAGCCGGTGGCGGGCAACATGGGGCTGGTGCCGCCGGCCAATGATTTTCTGTCCACTTTGCGGGCCCAGACCGAAACCCACGGCAGCCTGTTGATTTTCGATGAAGTCATGTCCGGGTTCCGGGTCGCTTATGGCGGCGCCCAGGCGCTCTACGGCATTTGCCCGGATCTGTCGGCGTTCGGCAAAATCGTGGGCGGCGGCATGCCCGTGGGGGCCTACGGCGGGAGAAAAGAGATCATGGCCCAGGTTGCCCCGGATGGACCGGTCTACCAGGCCGGCACCCTGGCGGGCAATCCCCTGGCCATGGCCGCGGGCGTTGCCACGCTGCAACAGCTCAAAAAACCCGGCTTCTACCAAGACCTGGAGGAAAAGTCCGCCCGTCTGGCCGACGGGTTGATGCGGATAGTCGACCGCGTCGGCGTCCCCGCGGTGGTCAACCGGGTGGGCGCCATGATGGGGCTGTTTTTCACCGACCGTCCGGTGATGGATTTTGAATCGGCCAAAACCTCGGACCTGGAAAGGTTTGGCCGCTATTACAACAAGATGCTTGCGCAGGGGATTTACCTGGCCCCTTCCCAGTTCGAGGCCGTTTTTGTATCGGCGGCGCACGAAATGGCAGACATTGATGCGACGCTGGCGGCCGCTGAAGTGGCTTTGGCGGAGCTGGGGGATTGAAGAAGAGAGGGACTGAGGCACTAAGGGACTAAGGGACTAAGGGACTGAGGCACTGAGGGACTGAGGGACTGAGGGACTGAGGGACTAAGGCACTAAGGGACTAAGGCACTAAGGGTCTGAGGGTCTGAGGGGCTGAGGGGCTGAGGGGCTGAGGGGCTGAGGATGGCTTTGTGGGGATGGCATTGAT
>JBNJEA010000092.1:0-12427 GCA_051745395.1 Thermodesulfobacteriota bacterium
AAACAAGGGCATGCGGGTGATGTCTCACATGATGAACGAGGCCCGCCTCGGTGTTGGCCTGCAGGGATTAAACCATGCCTCCTCGGCCTATCTTTATGCAGTCAATTACGCCCGGCAACGCACGCAGGGCAAGGATATCGAGCAGATGACCGACCCCGATGCCCCGCAGGTTGCCATTATCCGGCATCCGGATGTGCGCCGGATGCTGCTGTGGATGAAGGCCCACATCGAGGGGATGCGAAGCCTGATCTATTACGTGGCCAAATGCTTTGACGAAAGCGAAAACGCCGACAGCCAGGACAAGCGGCAGTTTTACCAGGGCATGATCGACATGCTGATTCCCATCGTCAAGGGCTACTGCACGGACCGCGGATATGATGTCTGCGTCCAGGCCGTCCAGGTCTACGGCGGCTACGGCTATACCAAGGAATACCCGGTGGAACAGCTCACTCGGGACGCCAAGATCGCCTCCATTTACGAGGGCACCAACGGCATCCAGGCCATGGACCTTTTGGGCCGGAAACTGGGCATGAAAAAGGGCGAGCTGTTTATGAACTTTCTCGGGGAAATGCAGAAAACCGTCGATTCGGCAAAAACCATGGACAGCCTTTCCGATATGGCGGAAAAAGTGGAACAGGCGGCCAACCGGCTCGGCGAAATCGCCATGCATATCGGCAAAACCGCCATGTCGGCGCAAGTCAAAACCGCCTTTTCCAACGCCTACCCGTTCATGGATGTCACCGGCGATGTAGTCATGGCATGGATGCACCTCTGGCGGGCAACGATTGCCGTGCCCAAGCTGAAAAAAGCCGTCGGCAGCCTCGATGAAGACAAGCGGGCGGAAAAAGCAGGCAAAAACAGGGATGCCGCTTTTTACGACGGCGTGCTGCAGACCGCTCAATATTTCATATACTCGGTACTGCCGGCCAGCGTCGGCAAGATGGAGGCCATCGTCTCCACCAGCGCCGCCCCGGTAAAAATGCATGAAAAATCCTTCGGCGGCATGTAAAGACACAAAGGCCGAGGGTATCGTTTTTATACGACTTTTCTCTATATATTTATTTTACAATTCCGTTGTATTCGATTAATTTTTTAGTAGACCGTATCCGAGCCAAAGACCAGTCGCTTTACCAGTTGACGGATACCATTCTTTCTGCTACTAAAAAAATTAATTCAGCCGGCCGACTTAAAAAATTTAACCCCTAAGCCTAAAGGAGTGACTATGCTCCCGGAATTCTTTGAATTTTTTAACCCCACCAAAGTTGTTTACGAAGCCGGCGTGACCGCCGACCTGAAACCGGAACTCGATCAAATCGGCATTTCTAAATACTTTATTGTCTCAGACCGGCCCATTGATGAACTGGGGCTGGTCAAGAAAGTCACCGACGGCCTGGAATCGGCCGGTATCGAAATCACAGGCCGGTATTTGGAAGTGCTGCAGGACGCCGAGCTCGAGGACGTCAAAAAGTGCGCCGAGACCATAAAAGCCTCCGGGGCCGAAGGCATTATCGCCATCGGCGGCGGCAGTGTCATTGATACGGCCAAGGCTGCCAATATCCTGTTTTCGGAAGGCGGCGACCTGGTGGAGGATTATTCCGGCACCAACACCCTGACCCGTCCCTTGAAGCCGCTTGTGGTCATTCCCACCACGGCCGGCACCGGCAGCGAAGTCACCAAGGTCGCGGTAATCTACGACAAAAAAAACAAGGAAAAACTCGCTTTTCCGGACAAGTACCTGCTGCCCGATATCGCGGTTTTAGATCCGGAAATGACCACCTCGCTTCCGCCCCGGTTGACGGCGGCCACGGGGTTAGACGCCCTGACCCATTCCATCGAAGCCTTTGTGGGAATCGAGGCCTCGCCCATCTCGGATGCCTTTGCCAGCGGCGCCATTGAATTGATCATAAACAACCTGGTCCCGGCAACCGAAAACGGCGACGACATCGAAGCCCGGGGGGCCATGCTGATCGCCTCGACCATGGCCGGTATCGCCTTTTCCCATTCCATGTGCGGCTGCGTCCACGGCATGGCGCATGCCACCGGCGCCCAATACCGTGTGCCGCACGGTGTGGCAAACGGGATTTTGCTGCCCTACGGAATGGAGTATAACTTCGAGCAAATCCAGGACAAGCTTGCCAGACTCGCCCCGTTTATGGGCTTTGACGGCAATGGTTTATCCTGCGATGACGCCGCCCGAAAAGCCATTGCGGCCGTCCGGGACTTGACCGGGAGACTTAACCAGCTCGATGCCATGCCGATCCGCCTGCGGGACGCCGGGGTGCCGGAAAACGGTCTGGAAGCAATCGCCGAAGGCGCCGTAAACGACGGCACGTCGTTTTACAATCCCCGGGAAGTCGATCCCGAAGAATTGCTGCCATATATTCGAAAAGCCTATTAACTGGCAACCATAAAACATAAGGAGAAATGCAATGGGGTATTTTGAAAGCGCAGAAAAATTTGAAGAGGTCATTGTCGGTTTTTTCAACCGGATGGCCGAATCGGAAATGGCCCCTAAGCTGTTGAAATCCGGCCTGGTCATCCGGTTTAACTATTCAGACCCCGACCTGGTGGTCGTGGTCGACTGTTCCGGGGACAAGATCGACGTCCGGCCGCATGATACCGAGTCCAAGGCGGTGGTCGAAATGTCGATGTCCGCGGATACGGCCCACAAGTTCTGGTTCGGCAAGGTCAATCTGACCAAGGCGCTCACGCGCAAGGAGATGATCGCCAAGGGACCGATCCCCAAGGTCTTGAAACTGCTGCCGGCGATCAAGCCGGCCTACACCATGTATCCCCAGTACCTGGACGAAAACGGATACGAGGACTACAACATCCTTAAAACCGCTTAACTTCCCGATAAGGAGAAAACAATGGGCGGCTATGCAGGCACCATCCTCTATGTCGATCTGACGAGCGGCAAAATTGACAAGCACCCCCTGGATATGACCTTTGCCCGGGCGCATATCGGGGGGATGGGCTTCGGGGCCCGGATCTATTTTGATTTGATCCGGGACAACGCGGATTTCGACGCCCTTTCCCCGGAAAACCCCTTTGTGCTGATGACGGGACCATTGACCGGCATGAAGATGGATGGCGCAGCCCGGTGGGCCGTGGGCACCAAGTCGCCGCTGACCGGATTCTGGGGCGACAGCAACGTGGGCGGATTTTTCGGCGCCCGGCTGAAATTCGCCGGCTACGACGGCATCGTGATGACCGGCAAGGCCGAACGGCCGGTTTACCTGTTTATCGAAAATGACACCGTGGAAATCCGCGATGCCGGTGCCTATTGGGGGCTGGACACCTACGAGACCAACGACTGCATGGTCGCCGATTTAAAACCGGAGGGCAAGCGCGGCGGCCAAGTGTTGTGCATCGGTCCGGCCGGGGAAAACCATATCCGGTATGCCGCGCTTTTAAACAATAAGCGCCATGCCGCCGGACGTGCCGGCATGGGGGCGGTCTGGGGGGCCAAGAATCTAAAGGCCGTTTATGTCAACGGCAACCAATCCCTTGAAGTCGCCGAACCGGAAAAGCTCAAGGCGTTAAAGCATGAACTCAAATCAGTTTACGAGGAAAGCATCTTCATCGATGCCCTGCGCGCCAGCGGCACCCCGGCGCACATCGACGTGGGGGTATTGGCCGGTGATGTGCCCATGAAAAACTGGCAGATGAGTGAATGGGACGCCATTGACGACATCGGCCCGACCGCCATCGAGGAAAAAATCCATGCCGGGCACAAAACCTGCTTTGGCTGCGGCGTGGCGTGCAAAAAAGACGCCGAGGTCAAGGAGGGCAAGTACCGCATGCCCAAGGGCCCCGCCCCGGAATATGAAACCGTGGCCACTTTCGGCTCCATGTGCTTGAACGCCGATATCGAGTCCATCGCCAAGGCCAACGAGATCTGCAACCGGGCCGGCATGGATACGATTACTTGCGGATCGACCATCGCGTTTGCCATCGACTGTTTTGAAAACGGCGTGATCAATGAAGCCGACACCGACGGGCTGCAGTTGACCTGGGGCAACAGCGAGGCCATCGTGGCCTTGACCGAAAAAATCGCCGGAAACCAGGGATTTGGAGCCGTTTTGGCGGAAGGCAGCGCCCGTGCGGCGCAACGGATCGGAAACAATGCAGAAGCTTTTCTCACCACGGTCAAGGGCATGGAAGCGCCGATGCATGATCCGCGAAGCGCCCATGGCTACGCCCTGGCCTACGGGGTTTCGCCCCGGGGGGCCTGCCACGAGGCCAGCCTGGATTTCAACGTGGAAAGCGGGGCCATGCTCGTGCCGGAAATCGAAGCCCTGGCCGAGGACTACGAGGAAATGTCAAGCGACCGGCGGGCGCAATTAAATGTCGCCTGCCAGGATTACGGCATGTTTTTCTCCAACTGCGCCATTTTCTGCAACCTGGGCGCCACGCCGCTCAATGCCACCCAGGCCGTGGCCGCGGTAAATCTTGTGACCGGTTTTGATTACACGTTAGACGAGGTGCTTGCCATCGGCAAACAGCTCTGGTATTTGAAACGGGGCCTGACCAACCTGTTCGGCGCCCGGGCAAAAGACGACCGGCTGCCCGAACGGCTTTTAACTGTGCTCGAAGACGGTCCGACGGCGGGCAGCGTGCCGGAAACGGAGAAAATGCTCACGGAATTCTACGACCTGCGGGGCCTTGATGCCGACGGCATACCGAAAAAGGAAATACTGGTCGATATCGGCCTGAGCGATCTGGCCGAACTTCTTTATTACGGCCCGCATTGAGCGTTTGCAGATTTTTTCAATAATTCGGTTATCCGGTTTACGCTATCACTTGACGAGTTTTCGACTTATTTTTCTGTTTTCGCGCCAAAACGCAAAGTTTTCAGGCATTCTTGGCGGCTTTGCGCGAGAAAAAAAATAACTCGACGACTCGTCACTTACTGGAGCAAACCACAAAACAGAAACAACCGTAACCGGGTGGCCGGATCATTATAAAACCCACCGGAGCCGCATTTGGACAAGGAAAAGCTTCAGAAAAAACAGGCCGACAAGCGCCAGCAGATCATTGATGCCGCCAGCGGCCTGATTGTGGAACAAGGCATCGAAAAAACCAGCTTGACCGACATTGCCAAAGCCGCCGGCATGAGCAAGGGCAGCCTCTATTATTACTATGCCACCAAGGATGACCTGATTTTCGATATCACCGAAACCCATATCAACCAGATTTCAAAAAACCTGTTCGACATCATTGAAAACAACCGGCCGGATGCCAACTGGGAGGAGCTGCTGAAAATTCTCTATGAACGCATCCTCCAGGCCGAAACCCGCGGCCGGCTTCACCTGTACTTGATCCAGCAGTCGTTAAACGGCAATACGGAACTGGCCGAACGGTTCCGGAAAAAATACCGGGAGTGGAACCGCTTGATCCGGGAGGGCTTTGAACAGATTGAACCGGCAAACAGCGGTCACACGATCCTTTCCTCCCTGATCATCGCGGCCCTGGACGGTTTTTTGATCCAGTCGCTGCTGGGCATTGAAACCATTGATGCCGATCAACTGGTCCGGCATCTGATGGTCAAAACGGAAAAACCGGCACGGACTTAATCAATACAGCCTTTCCATACGCCTGCAATCCATTCAAATCGCTTAATATCTTCTTCCGACTGACGGTCAAACCGGTCGCAGAAAAATTTTTTGCAATCCATGGGACGCTGCGCATAGATGCGGCATCTACCGGCCGGGTCGAAATGAGGGCATGCGGGGGCAACACGGCCCGGGCCGACCGGAATTTCTACCTGTGAACCGTCTGCCGGATAGCGTCCGCAGCAGACAAAAATTTTTTCTTCAATAT
The DNA here is from genome assembly GCA_051745395.1 of Thermodesulfobacteriota bacterium. GTDB lineage: Bacteria > Desulfobacterota > Desulfobacteria > Desulfobacterales > Desulfosalsimonadaceae > JBNJEA01. Next base: position 5,827 of record JBNJEA010000092.1, read on the forward strand.
CGCATTGTTCACAAGGCGACATGGGCCGGGCTTTCCATGAATCAATCAAGAAATTGATCTTGAACCAAAATTCTGATATTAAATTTGGGTCATTACGCTTTTCAAATTACAGCAAAGCCAACAGGAGCGCAACATGTTAAAGGACACCCTTACCCAACTGAAAGCCAAAATCAAGACTTCGAACAATATTCCCGAAGAAAAAAAGCAAGAATATTATAAACTGCTTGAACAATTGGATTCGGAAATTTCCGTTTTAAAAGAAACCGACCGGGAAACGGCGGAAAGCATATCGGGTTTTACGAAAATATCAACCCATGAAACCACCCGCCAGGATGTCAACCCGAACCTGATCGCCCATTCCATCGAAGGCCTGTCCGAATCGGTCCGGGAATTTGAAGCCTCCCACCCGAGACTGGTTTCTACTGTAAACCAGTTTTGTTCATTTTTATCCAAACTCGGTATTTAATGGACCAATCATAACCGGATACTTGAGTCTTTTTTGGGGATTACGCCACAGTTTTTACACCTTGCAACCGGAGAGAAAGGGGGATACGGCTCAATGCGCCAACCGGATTCGGAAACAACGAACGAAACGAAGGCAAAAGACGGCTGTTGTTTAATGTACCGGCAATACCCGGCCGCCGGCGATGAGCGGGCGCGGGTTTTGATTGCCCACGGCCTGGGGGAACACAGCGGAAGATACGGCCACCTCATTGACTGGCTGGTTTGCAAGGGCATCGGGGTCTGGGCCTATGACCATCGCGGCCACGGCCAAAGCGGGGGCAAAAGGGGCCATATTGAAAATTTTTCCGATTACACCGAAGACCTGAATCTGATGATCGGCACGGCCCGTGCCGATTTATCCGATAACCTCCCGTTTTTTCTCCTGGGCCACAGCATGGGCGGCCTGATGGTTCTACATTATTGCCAGCGGTATCCCAAGCAGGTCGACGGGGTCATCGCCTCGTCGCCCGGGCTGGCTACGGCCGAAAAAATACCGGCGGTCAAAGGCAAAATCGGGCAGATCCTGTCCCGGGTGATGCCCGCCGTTACCATGGACAACGAGCTCGAGCCCCAGTATCTAAGCCATGACGCCGACGTGGTGGACGCCTATGTCAATGATCCGCTGGTCCATCGACGCATCAGCGCGCGCTGGTTTACCGAATTTTTAAAGGCCATGGCCGAAACCCGAGGCGCGGCCGACGGGATCCGGATCCCGGTTTTACTCCAGGTGGCCGGCGATGACCGCATCGTGGACGCCGACACCACACGCCGTTTCTTTGGAACCCTCACCGTAACCGACAAAACCCTTTGCTTCTATGACGGTCTGTACCACGAGATATACAATGAAACCGACACGCAGCGCCAACAGGTGCTCACAGACCTTGAAAACTGGCTGAATGCCCATATTTAGCCGTTATTACCCGGTTTTTTGGCGAGGTCGTCCGAATGATTGAGATGTTGCGCAACTGGTTTCACCAGCGTTTTTCCGATCCCCAGGTGGTTATTCTCTGGTTGATCCTGCTTGCCGGCTTCCTTGTGGTTATCCTTCTCGGTGAAATGCTGCAGCCGGTGTTTGTGGCCTTAATCATTGCCTATCTGCTCGAAGGCATTGTCTGCCGCATGGAAACCGTCCACATTCCCCGGACCGTTTCCGTGGCCGTTACGTTTACCGTGTTTTTGATCTGCCTGCTGCTGATCGTCATCGGGTTTTTGCCCCTTCTGTCCCGGCAGATCGGGCAATTGATTCAAGAACTGCCGGAATTGATCGCCAACGGGCAGCAGCAGCTCATGCAGCTGCCGCAGCAATACCCGGAATTCATATCCGAACCCCAGATCAAACAGATCATTGATGTAATCCGGTCGGAATTTACCCGGCTGGGACAAAACGTCCTCATGTTTTCCGTGGCTTCGGTCCGGAATCTGATTTCACTGATTATCTACCTGGTACTGGTGCCCTTGCTTGTTTTGTTTTTTTTAAAAGACAAAGACCGGATTTTGAACTGGTCCTCGAAATTCATGCCGACCAACCTGGAACTGGCCGCCGAGGTCTGGGACGAGGTCAACGTACAGGTCGCCAATTATGTGCGGGGCAAAATCTGGGAAATCATTATCATCTGGACCGTCAGCTACGTCACGTTTTCGTTTTTGGAATTACAGTTTGCAATGCTGATCTCCGTCTTTATCGGGCTTTCGGTGCTGGTGCCGTATATCGGGGCCACGGTGATGACACTGCCGGTGGCCATGATGGCCTTTTTCCAGTGGGGCATCAGCGGGGAGGTTTTGTATGTATTGATCGCCTATGGCATTATCCAGTTAATCGACGGCAATATCTTAGTGCCGCTGCTGTTGTCGGAAGTGGTCAATCTCCACCCGGTTGCCATTATCGTGGCCCTTCTGGTGTTCGGGGGCATCTGGGGGATATGGGGCCTTTTTCTGGCCATTCCGCTGGCCACCCTTGTGCATGCCGTCATCCGGGCCTGGTTTTCTAAACTGCAGACCCTGAAGAGTCAATCCCAAGAAACATCGCAGTAACTGAAAGGATACCGGTTTTTTACCATGCGCCATCTGTGCCGTCTGGATCGGCCCCCTTATTTTCGTTGTTGTAAAATGTTTTTTTTCGTATTCCTGCTGATTTTTGTCCTTTGCCATCCGGCAACGATCCGGGCCGAAGAGACCGCAAAAGATCCATCCCGAAAAAGTTTCGGCCTGTACGTGGAAAACGATTTTTTTTTCGGCGATGACCGGGAATTTACCAGCGGCCTGAAACTGACCTGGAGCCGGGCGGGGATGAAGCGCTTTCCTAAAGATGCCCGGTCGCATCGATGGCTGTACCCAGTGGTGCATTTTCTGGGCTTTGAAGGCGAACCCGATTCCGACAAAATACTGGGCATCAACCTCTCCGTGGGCCAGAACATCTACACCCCGGAAAATATCGAATCCAAAGAATTGATCGAAAACGAGCGACCCTACGCCGGAATCTCGTATGTCGAGCTCGGCTACCATCAGCGCTACGGCAATTACATGGATACCATCGGGTTTTACGGCGGCATCGTGGGCCCGCATTCCTATGGGGAACAATTTCAGTCGGCATTTCACGAACTCGTCAACGGCATTGATCCAAAGGGGTGGGACAACCAGCTCGAAAACGAACCCATTATCGGTGTGGTCTATGAAATCAAAAAACGGGTCATCACGCCCTCTTCGTTTACAGGGATCGGCTATGACATGATCTTAAACACCGGCGGCGGCATCGGCAATGCACAGACGTATTATAATATCGGCGCCATGGCGCGCTGGGGATGGCATCTGCCCAACGATTTCGGCACATTTCCCATGCGGCCGGCCAGTTATTTCAATCCCGTGTTAGACGTCCAGCCCACCCGCCATGAAACAGCGGACCGTTTCGGGCTCCACCTGTTTTTATCCGCCAATACCCGGGCCGTGATCCGCAATATCTTTCTGGATGGCAATACTTTCCAGGACAGCCACAGCGTAAGCAAAAAACCGGTGGTTTCGTCTTTCATGGGCGGTGTCGGCATTATTTCCGGCCGGTTCAAGACAAGTCTTTCCTATGTGTATCAAACCGAGTCGTTCAAACAACAAAAAGACCCCCAGGCATTCGGATCATTTAACATTTCGTATGCCTACTGACACCACAGATTTGGTCTTGCAATTTTGGCATACGATTCATAGTGTTTTGCCATCACGAGTAAACGAAACATCGAAATGGCCCTGCAAAACCGTAGCCGAAAGTATAGGGAAACACATCATGGTCCATGAGCATCAAATTCGGGTCCGGTATGCGGAAACCGGCATCGGCGGACGGTTGAAACCGGTATGCATATTCAACTATTTCCAGGATATTGCCAGTGACCATTGCGCAGCGCTCGGGGTGTCGGCCCTGGATCTGCTGCCCCACGGCCTGGCCTGGGTGGTGTATCAATACACCATCGACATTGGCACCTATCCGGCCTGGAAACAGTTGCTGACCCTCCGCACGTGGCGACATCCTTTTAAAAACCTCTATGAACTCCGGTGCTTTGAAGTCATAGATGAAAGCGGCCAATGTTTGATCACCGGCAAAAGTTCATGGGTTCTCACCCGAACCGATACCAAAAAGCCGGTCCGCTTAAACCGAAACCTGCCGGAGACCCTGTTTGATTCCGCGGGGCCGGCAATTGAAAACGATTTTGCCCCTCTGCCCCTGCCGGCGGCTCCGGATTTTACCCGGACCTTTACCGCGCGAATGCATGACCTGGATTTTAACCGGCATGTCAACAATTCCGTGTTTATGGTCTGGGCGATGGAAGCCGTGCCGGCCGGCATCGCCCAGCAATTCCGTCCCCAAAAACTGGCGGTGCTGTTTTTCGGCGAGGCCTGCTACGGCGAACAAATCACCGCCGCCACCCGGCAACTGGAAAGCAATCCGACGCAGGGCTTTATCCATCACCTTTCCAACAAGTCCGGCAAGGAAATTACCCGGGTAATGACAAGCTGGCAACCAATCGAGGATGCCGACTAAAGGAACGGATTTTGTACGAACAGGACTTCATTCACGTCAACGACTTCATGATCCACTATGCGCATGCCGGTTCCGGCCCGCCACTTATCCTGCTCCACGGCGGCGGCACCTGGCATTATACCTTTCGCCACAACATCGCCGAACTTTCCAGATATTTTTCCGTATATGCCCCGGACATGCCCGGCCACGGTTTTACCATCCCGCCGGCACGCGATCTTCGATACAATCTCGATACCGTTGCCGAAACGTTAACCGGCTTCATGGATGCGCTCGGCATTGAAAAAACGCATCTGCTCGGCCACTCCTGGGGTGGCGGATGGGCCATTTATTTCCTGCAAAAGCACGCGGCGCGCGTGGAAAAACTCGTTCTCATCGCCTCCAGCGGCATAGATCAACGCGAACGCCTGGCCTGGGAACTGTTGAAATGGCCGGTCATCGGCTATATTCTGTCCCGGGCAGTCAACCGGCGGCTGATCCGGAAAGGGCTGGAAAACGCTTTTTATCAGTCCAACCGGGTGAATCCCGAAATGGTCCGGGCCGTGTTTGAACCCTTGAAGCTGCCGCATAATCAAATTGCACATTACAGCTATGCCCGGCACATGGATTGGAGCCAAACCGAGCAGGCCATGGACCATATCCGGTGCCCGACCCTAATTATCTGGGGCGATGCCGATCGCTACCTCCCCGTCGATTGCGGCCGGCAGTTGGCAAATCGGATCACAGGAGCGCAGTTGACCGTATTGGCGCAAAGCGGTCACAATGTCCACGAAGAATGGCCCGGAGAAGTAAATCGGCTGGTTCGGCGATTTCTGTTATCTGCGTAAGCCGGTTTTTGGGGATCTGGAATGGTGCCGGTTTTGATCCGTTTTTTCCTTTTCAGATATCGTTTGACGGCATTTATCCGGATTGCTATGTCAACCATCAGGCCGGCACAGCCGAAAAAGTCGATCCCCCGAAACCGCGATGATCGGATTGGTCGGATGAAGGCAGTCAAATTCGAAAACAAGAGCGTTTTCATGGTGGATGTTCCGGTGCCGGAGATTGAAGACGACGAGGCGCTGGTGGCAATCTCCATGGCCGGTATCTGCGGCACCGATATCGAAATGTACCAGGGATATGCCGATTTTACCGGTATTGCCGGCCATGAGTTCGTGGGCGTGGTCCACGCCTGTCCGGCTTTTCCCGAACTGATCGGCAAACGGGTGGTGGCCGATATCAACTGCGGTTGCGGCCGCTGCCATACCTGCCGGTGTGCGGATTTTCGGCATTGCCCGGACCGCACGGTCATCGGCATCCGGGGAAGAGACGGCGCCTTTGCCCAGTACTGCCGGATTCCGAGCGCCAATTTATATCCGGTACCCGATAATGTGGAAACCATCTGTGCCGTCTTTGCCGAACCCCTGGCCGCGGCCCTGCGGATCACCCAACAGATTCATATCGGCCACCAGACCCGAATCGCGGTGATCGGTGACGGCAAACTCGGCATCCTGGCCGCCCTGGGCCTTGCCCACTACAGCTCACAGGTGATGCTTTTGGGCCGTCATGAACGAAAGCTCGCCATCGCCGCCGTACAGGGCATCCGGACGGCGTGCCTGGCTGTCGGCGACCGGGCGGAAACCGTGGCGAAACGGCTGGAAAAATTCGACGTGACCATCGATGCCACCGGCAATCCGGAAGGGATTAATTGGGCCATCGCCCTGACCCGGCCGCAGGGCAGCGTTGTCATAAAAACCACCTCCCATTCGGCCGGTGCCGTCAACCTGGCGCCGGTGGCGGTCAATGAGGTCAATCTGATCGGTTCGCGCTGCGGCAACTTACATCAAGCCCTTCATTTTCTACGGCGCGGCTGGATCGATGTCATGCCCCTGGTTGAATCGGTCTATTCATTTTCCGGGTTCGAAGCCGCCTTTGCCCGGGCCCGCCGGAAAGACAGCATGAAGGTGGTGGTTGCATTTTCAGAAGACGACTTTGTGTCGGACCTAAATTGAGCGATTTTCAAGTTTGCCGCAGATACAAGGAAGATGCAGACGAGCAATAGTGGACTATGTGAGGCTGCATCTGACGCAGTAGATGCGG
>JBNJEA010000239.1:0-3226 GCA_051745395.1 Thermodesulfobacteriota bacterium
CGCTGGTTTTCCACGGGCGGATTGGCAAGGGAGTAGGCCCGGTAGACGGGTTCGTCGTTTTCGGCTTCGTATTGCCACAGGTCAAACGCATCCCAGGTTGGTCGAAAGACTTCATCGATGTCGAAGTCGGCAAAGGAAACCTTGTATGGCGGGATGTCGATCTGCACGTACTGGCCGGCCTCAAATGCAATCGGCTCGTCGAGGTCGATGACGAGTTCCTTGATAAAGGTGCCGATGTTGTGGTTGGAGGCCACGGTCCCCGCGTATTTTTTGATGGCAAAAATTTCGGCCGGAATCTCGATGGCCATGTCGTTGCGGACCTTGAGCTGGCAGGCCAGGCGGACGTTTTGCTGTTTTTCATGGCGCGTTAAATGGGGAAGCTCCGTGGGCAGGATGGCGCCGCCGCCCTGGATGACCCGGCATCGGCACTGTCCGCAGGATCCGCTTCCGCCGCAGGCCGACGGCAGATAGATTTCGTTTGCCACCAGCGCCGAAAGCAGGGACGCGCCCAGCGGCACGGTCAGGGCATTGTCTTCATCGCTGTTGATGACAATCTGCCGGTTGCCCTTGGGCATGACTTTGGATTCAATAAATAGCAGCAGCAGCACCAGTGCCAGGATCACCGATGTAAATACTGCCAGGCTTACGATATAAATCACGTACAACCTCGGGTTTGGGTTACATTGTGATGCCGGAAAACAGCATAAACGCCATGGCCATCAGCCCGGTCACGATCATGGTAATGGCAAATCCCTCCAGGCCGCTGGGCAGATCCGCGTAGCGCATCTTGAGCCGGGCCGCGGCCATGGCCACGATGGCCAGCATCCAGCCCACGCCGGCGCCGAAGCCGTAGACCACGGATTCAATAAAGTTCAACTGACGTTCCACCATAAACAGCGATCCGCCCAGGATGGCGCAGTTGACGGCAATGAGCGGCAAAAAGATGCCCAACCCCGCATAAAGCGTGGCGGAAAACCGGTCGATGATCATTTCAATCGCCTGCACCATGGCCGCGATCACGGAGATAAAGACGATCAATTTTAAAAAACTCAGGTCCAGCCCGGGCATGCCGGCCCAGGCCAGGGCCCCGGGGGCGAGCAGGTAATGGAAAATCAGCCAGTTGATCGGCGTGGTAATGGTTAAGACGAAAATCACCGCAAATCCCAGGCCGATGGCCGTATCTATGTTGTTGGATACGGCCACGAAAGAACACATGCCCAGGAAATAGGCCAGCAAAATATTGCCGGCAAATACCGAGTTTACAAACAGGCTGACGAGTTCGACCATAAGAATCGCTATTTTATGTTTGATTGCCGGTTGACTATGTATTTCTGCAGCCAGGCCATTAACCCGATGATAATAAAGGCGGCCGGGGCCAGCAGCATGATCCCCATGTCCTCGTAGCCGGCGGCATACACCGACTCCGGCACCACGGCGATGCCGAAGATTTTGCCGGAGCCGAAAAGCTCCCGGATAAAGGCCACCGACAGCAGCACCGAGCCGTAGCCCGCCCCGTTGCCGAGCCCGTCCATAAAGGCCAGGTGCGGCGGGTTGGACATGGCAAAGCCTTCGGCCCGGCCCAGGATAATGCAGTTGGTGATGATCAGGCCCACAAACACCGACAGCAGCTTGCTGATATCATAGTAGTAGGCCCGTAAAAATTCGTCGGTCAAAATCACCAGAGAGGCGATCACGGCCAGTTCCACGATGATGCGGATGTTGCCGGGAATGACGTTTCGCAGCAGGGAAACGATCAGGTTCGACAAAGTTACCACAAACGTCATGGCCAGCGTCATGACAAAGGCCGTTTTCAACTGCACCGTGACGGCCAGCGCCGAGCAGATGCCCAGCATCTGCATGTTGATCGGGTTGTTTTCCCAAGCCGGTCCGGCAAGGGCCTTAAACCCCTTAGTCCTTGTCAGCTTCATCTTGGTCGCACCATTCGGGTTCTTGCTGGATTTGACATCGCAGTCGGTTTTTCCGGAACGCTACCGAAACGGGTTCGTATTCGGAAAGGGTCTGCTGCAGGCCCTGGCTTAAAAACTTGCCGGTCAGCGTGGCGCCGCTGATGCCGTCGACGTAATGGGGCTTTTTGGCTTCGGACACCTGCTTTTCCACATCGCCCTTGGCCACCCGGACGGAGACAAAGTCGCCGCTTTGGTTGACGATTTTTTTCCCCTCGAAGTTTTCCTGGAACCAGCGTTTATCAATTTCGCCGCCCAGCCCGGGGGTTTCGGAGTGCTGGTATACGGTAAAGCCGGCCACTGTGGCGCCGTCGTTTTCCAGGGCCAGGTAGCCGTAGATCTTGCCCCAGAGCCCCTGGGTTTCAATGGGGATGATGTAGGCTTCGATCCGGTTTTTGGGGCTGTACAGGTAAATGGGCAGCACCTGTGGGGCGTCGGTTTTTTCCGCCGCCACGATGGCGCCGTCGGCATTGACGCCGAACTCGACGATGTTTTGCTTGAAAATTTCGGAAATTTCCGACGGGCTGTAGGATTTTTGCGAATCCACCAGGTCTGCGGACATCAGGATGTTTTTGCGGCGGTCGTTTGCCACGTTTTTTTGCTGGATTTTCTGCAGCGCGGTGGCGGCGGTGGTCAGCAGGGTGCCGCAAACCAGACACATCGCCACTGCAAACCATATGGATTTGGCGGTATCAGACATTGGGGATCCGTTTTCTGATGTGGGCCCTGATCTCCGTGTATTCCAGCAGCGGGGAAAACATGTTCATAAATAAAATCGCAAGCATCACCCCTTCGGGAAATGCGGGGTTGACCACCCGGATCAAAAGGGTCAGCCCGCCGATCAAGAAGCCGTATACCCATTTGGCGCGATGGGTGCCGGGGGCGGAAACGGGGTCGGTTGCCATGTAGGCGATGCCGAAGGCAAAGCCGCCGGCCGCCAGGTGATAGAGCGGGTTGACGGCAAACCAGGGCGGGGTGGCCGGTGATGCAAACAGGTTTAACAGCAGGCCCGTGCTTACCAGGCCGATGACCCCGCCGAGCATGATCCGGTAGCTGGCCACGCCGACGATTACCAGCAAAACGGCGCCGATCAAACAGCAGACCGTCGATGTGCCGCCGATGGTGCCCGGGTAATTGCCGAGAAACACCCTGGTGTAGGTAAACCCCCGGGCTGCAAGCATTTCCCCCATATCGGAAAACGGCGTGGCCAGCTCGGTCATGGCCAGCGGCGTTGCGCCGGAGACGGCATCCACGGCCTTGCC
>JBNJEA010000013.1:0-37020 GCA_051745395.1 Thermodesulfobacteriota bacterium
CGTCGGCTTATATGGGCGGCAGCGCCCTCTACGCCGCGGACGGCGCCACCACGCTTCGCGGCGTCGAGGTGGTGGACAATCATGTGAGGGCTTCTTTTAACGGGTTTGGCGCTCTAATGTTCGAGGGCACAAGTACCGAGGTGGTAGACAGCGTCATCGCCGGCAACACCGGCTACTGGACGCGGGGCGGCGGCATTACCGCCGGCACCGACCTCACGGTGCGGGATACCACCATCCGCGACAACCAGGTGATGTTCGGGGACAAACGCTATCTGGATGTTGCCCTCTCGGACGGGACTGGCGGCGCGGGGATCTGGTTCAAGTCCGCCACCAGCGATCTGACCCTCGAGGACACGACGGTGGCGGACAATCTTCTGGCCGCGGGCGGTGGCGGCGCCATTGACGTGGACGCGGCCGATGCCGTTACGATCCGGGACAGCCGTATCTCGGGAAGCCACGCGACGGGCTGGGGCGGCGGCCTTGCCGTGGGGAGTCCTTCGCAGACTTCTCCCGCGGCCTCCCGGTTCGTCCTCGAGGACTCCACCGTGCGCGGCAATACGGTGACCTCCGCTCAGGATATGCTTTATGGGGGCGGCGATCAGGGACGACTTCGGGGCGCCGGGATACACGTGAACGTTGAGTCCGCCACCATCGACTCCTCGACCCTCACCGGCAACAAGGTCCATGAGCACACCGGCGTGGCCCAGTTCACGGCCATCGAGAGGTATTGGGGGATACTGGCGCACGGCAATGGTGGCCAGGGCGCCGGGATTGCGGGCGACGCCGACACCTTCACCCTGCGCAACAGTACCGTTGCCGGCAACACCACCACCGCCGGCCTGGGCGCGGGGCATCGTTCGGACACCGGTGATTATGACCCGCGTCCGGCGCAAACGCCAACACCTGTCGGTGTGTGGGTCACCAGCAACAACGCAAATATCCAGAACAGCACCATCGCCCGCAATGCCGGCGGCGGTGTATTGGTGGAGGGCGGCACTTACAACATCGACAGCGCCATCCTCAGCGGCAATATCCAGAGCGGATTGGTCGGGGACAATGTTCCGAGCGGATGGCCTGAGAAAAAAGCCGTCGACCTGGTCCAGACCGGCGGCACCCTCAATGTCAGCTACTCGCTCATCGAAACCGCCAACGGCGGCCACGGTGGGACCAACGGTGAAAACGGCAATATCGTGGGCCTCGATCCCAAACTTGGGCCGCTCTCAGACAACGGCGGCACGACGCAAACGCACGGATTGCTTCCCGGCAGCCCGGCCATTGACGCAGGCGGCAATGCCGACGATATCACGTGGGAACAGCGCGGCAGCGACTACTACCGCAACCGCTACGACAGCCCGGACATGGGCGCTTTTGAGGTCCAGGCCGAACCGCGACTGCCGGCGATTGAAAACCAGCAGACCCTGGAGGACCAAACCTATACCTTTACGGCCCCGGAAGGCCATTTCGATGATCCGGAAGCCGACGAACCCCTTGCCTACAGCGCCGCACGCGCCGACGGTTCGGATTTGCCCGACTGGCTTCATTTCGATCCGGAAACCCGCACGTTCAGCGGCACCCCAGCCAACGCCGACGGCGGTACGATCACGATGCAAGTCACTGCAACGGACATACGCGGCGCCACCGCGACCCGGACGTTTGACCTCACCGTGGAAAACGTAAACGACGCGCCGGCCATAAGCGGTCTTCCGGCAGACATCACCGTCACCGAGGATGCGGCCTCGGATGTCGACTTCTCTGATGCGACCTTTACAGACGAGGATGCCGGCGCCCATGTTATCACCCTGACGCTTACCGCCGATGCCGGCACCCTGTCGGCATCGGCTGCCGACGGTGTGACGGTGACGGGTTCGGGGACTGGCGAGTTGACCCTGGCCGGCCCGGAAGCCGCCATTGATGCCTGTTTGAAGGATGGCTCGCACATCTCCTACACCGGCGCAAAAGATGCCTGGGGCGACGATGCGGCCGCCATTACCCTTACCGCCAACGACAACGGTTACAGCGGCCGCGGCGGCGGCACCGACGTTACGCTCGGCACCGTGGCCATCAACATCACGCCGGTCATAGACACGCCGGAGGGGGCGGGCACCGAGGCGGACCCCTACCGGGTCGACAGCCTGGCGGACTTAAAATGCATCATCTCCGAGCCGTGGGCGGAAGGCCGTGATGCGCACTACGTCCAGACCGCCAACATCGACGCTTCAATGACCCGGTACTGGGACGACACCGATGACAACAACGACGGCAACCCGTACAATGATCCCAATGACGCAACAGCTGCCGGGGATAACGACGGGTTTTTGCCCATCGGATCGGGCGCGCAGTTTACCGGCTCCTATGACGGCGGCGGCTATACAATAAGCGGCCTGGCGATCAACCGGCCGGATGCCACGGATGTCGGTTTTTTTGCGGCACTCGATGGCGCAGCGGTACGCAATATTGACTTAGATGCCGTCGATATCACTGGTCAAACCAATGTCGGCGGACTGGCCGGTGCCACGCTCGGCAGCGCCACAGTTGCCGGCTGCACGGTCACCGGCAGTGTTTCCGGCAGCGGGGCCCGCATCGGCGGCCTGGTGGGCTACCAGTACAATAATGCCGTGCTGCGCAACGGCTACAGCATGGCCGCGGTTGAAGGCGGCGGCCCGGTCGGCGGCCTGGTGGGACAACTGGACGCAAGTGCCGGGGATACGGCCGCAATCGCCAATGCCTACAGCACCGGAAAGGTTACCGGCAACGCGCATGTCGGCGGCCTGGTGGGCCGCAAATCGGAGAATGCCTCTGTAACCGAGGCCTTCTGGGACACCCGGACTTCCGGTCAAGACAAAAGCGCGGCCGGCACTGGGTTGACCACGGTGGAAATGACCGATTTTTCCACCTTCAACGACGCCGGCTGGGATTTCATGGAAGAAACGGAAAACGGAACAACATCCCGGTGGGGGTTGAACCATACCGAAAACGGCGGCTACCCATTTCTGTCCTGGCAGGGATATCCGCATGTGCCCTTTGTCGGACTCAAAGTGGTCAACGGGCTCGGATCCGGCAAGCACAAGGCGCAGGCGCCGGTCACCGTTTCAGCGGATACCCCGCCGGAGGGCCGCGTGTTTTACCGCTGGACCGGGGATACGGATACCATGGCAAACGTGTTTCTCCCCAACACGCGGGTGATCATGGCAGCCGAGGGGGCAGCCGATGCGGCATCGGCTGCATCCATGACAGTCAGGACACCGGCTGCCGGCTTGATGAATGCCTTTGCCGCTGACCCCGACGGCGAACTCACGGTTACGGCCAATTACCGGGAGCAGGGCAGCACCGCCTATGCCCTGACGGTAAACAGCGGGGAGGAATCTGGCGGCTACCTGCCCGGCGAAACGGTTCGGCTTTCAGCGAATGCCCCGGCCGAGGGGCAGGTCTTTGACCAATGGACGGGCGATACGCAAAGAATTGTCAACGTCCACCTGCCGGATACCACGCTCTACATGCCATTTGCCGATGCCGAGGTAACGGCCACATACAAGCAGCAGGGCAGCGTTTCGTACGCCCTGGAAGTCGTGGACGGCAGCGGCGGCGGCGACTTCCTGCCCGGGGAAACGGTTTCTTTGTCAGCCGATCCGCCCCCGGAAGGGCTGGTCTTTGATCAGTGGACCGGGGATACCGAAAACGTGGCCAATATCAACCTGCCGGAAACCCGTCTCCGGATGCCCGCGTCTGATATAAAGGTCACAGCCATTTACAAAAAAGCCGGGACCAAAAAATATCAATTACACGTTTCCGGCGGCTACGACGGCGGCCGGTATCGGCCCGGCACGCCGGTCGACATCGCGGCCGTGACCACATCGAACCTGCATTTCGTCCGCTGGACCGGCCACACGGCCTGGATCGCCGATCCCAAGACGTCGGACACCACTTTCTGGATGCCTGCCGAAGATGCCGGCATAACGGCGGAGTTCACTTTAAGTCCGGCAGATGAGGTAGAAACCGATTCGGGCAGTAGCGGATGCTTTATTGACGGGATTTGCCCATAAAGAAAAATGCAGACGAATAAAACTTTGATCTGCATCCATTGATATGCCTGCCGTAGCGGAGCAGATGCCGGAAAACGATTTCCGCAGGCGTTGATGGACCCGGCGGGATCAGGGAAACAACCACTTCAACCTCTAACACGGAGCCCTCCATGTTATTAAAGCGGAAAATTTTTTCCATGCTGCTGGCCATTGTTGTTATATTCATTCTCCCCGGAACTGCCGTATGTTTCTGGCAGCCCGACCGCGTCTTGTACATCGACAGCGGCCTTTATTTTCCCACGGGCAATCTTGATGAGGCGGGACTTGATTCGGGGTATCAAATCGGTTTGGGGTATCAAAATTTTTTCTCCGACTGCTTTGGTTTTGAAATCTCCGGCCGCTACACATATACGGCCGAAAACCTTTCCCGATTGTACTACGACGAAAAAAACAATGTTTTTCTTAACGAAAATCTCGACCGGAAATACCAAATGGGGGGCATGGCACTGCTTGCTTTGAGTCGCTACCACATTGGCTCATTTGAGATATATGGCGGGGCCGGAGTGGGTTATTACTACAGTGAATATGACAGCGACATCAACGGAGCGGTCCTGGTCAGGTCGGACGGGGAAAACGTGTATGGAAAAGATTATGCAGCGACATTATCCGCGGATGATACTGCGGCAGGCTACTTGATAAAAACCGGCGGAAGATACTTTTTCACTGAAAAATTTTTTGCCGGCCTAAACGTTTCACATATCTGGCTGGAATTCGATTATGCGGCCAAACTTGAAGCGGCTGACACGGCCCGGACATATGAATGGACAAACGATCTTGACGGCTTTACAAGCAGTTTGGAATTTGGCTTCCGGTTTTAAGGGCAAATATTTCTCCAATCCCATGATATCACTCCCAGGCGCTCCATTCAGCAGGTCCATTTCGGATAAACATGGAACACCGGCATTGACACCGGGTTCGCGCCGGGTTACATAAACCGAAACGAAAAGCAACCCCTGCCCTTGCAAAACCGCTACCATATAAAAAAAGGGTTTACAGGCAACCATACCCGTAAACCCTTGCAATTTCTGGTAGGCGCGATCAGACTTGAACTGATGACTTCTACCGTGTCGGGGTAGCGCTCTACCACTGAGCTACGCGCCTTTGATTTTTGACAGAAATTATATCATCGATATGGGTCTGTCAAGGGAAAAACACCGAATTCATTGCCTGGAAAGAAAACCGGTTGTATGCGGAAAAAAACAATTGCCACGTTGTCGCTGTTTATCGCCGCCGGCCTGATTTTCGGGGCCATGACCGGCGGCTTTTTTGCCCTGATGCGGGATCTGCCGCAAATCCGGGCCCTGGAAAACCACTCCCCGTCTTCGGTCTCCCGCATCTATTCGGCGGACAAGCAACTGCTGGCCGAACTCTATGTGCAAAAACGCGACCCCGTGACCCTGGACCAGGTGCCCGAGGATTTAACGGAGGCATTGATTGCCACGGAGGACCGCCAGTTTTATGAACACAGCGGCCTGGACCTAAAGGGCATTATGCGCGCCGTTTTCCATGACATCATGGCCGGCGAGTTCGTGGAAGGCGCCAGCACCCTGACCCAGCAGCTTGCCAAGACACTGTTTTTAACGCCGGAAAAATCGTTGGCCCGAAAACTCAAGGAGGCCTTTCTGGCCTTCCAGCTCGAACGCCGATACACCAAGGATGAAATCCTGGAGCTGTATCTCAACCAGGTCTATTTCGGCAGCGGGGCCTACGGGGTGAAAATGGCGGCCGAAAAATATTTCGCCAAACCGGTCAGCCGGTTGAATCTGAGCGAGTGCGCCATGATTGCGGGCCTGCCCAAGGCCCCTTCGGTCTATTCCCCCCTGGTCAACCCCGAGCTGGCCATCAAACGGCGTAATATCGTGTTGACCCAGATGCGCGCCACCGACCGGATCGATCAAAAAACCTATGAGCAGTCCACCCAAACCGCCTATTCCCCGCCGGAGAAAACGAAAAGCAGCAAGCGCGCCCCCTATTTTGTCGACTTTATCAAAAAACGGCTGGAAAAAACCATCGGCTCGGATGCCCTCTACAAGGGCGGGCTGACCATAATGACTACTTTGTCCTACAAGATGCAGCAGCGGGCCGAAGCGGCTGTCAAAGACGGGCTGGCGCAATTGCGGACGCGCATGGAGCAAAACCGCATCGAAGATCCCGGCGCCCAGAGCGCTTTGGTCTCCATCGATGTCAACACGGGAGGTATTGTGGCCATGGTGGGCGGCAGAGATTATGCCGAAAGCCCCTACAACCGGGCCACCACCGCCCGACGCCAGCCCGGCTCGGCTTTCAAGCCCATCGTTTATGGCTATGCCATCGAGCACGGCTTTGACCAGGCATCGCTTTTATTGGACGCCCCGGTGGCCTATCCCGGGGAAAAGCCCGGCATGGACTGGCGGCCTGAAAATTTTTCCCACAGCTACCAGGGTGAAATTACGCTGCGAAAAGCGCTGACCCGATCGGAAAACATCCCGTCGGTGCGCCTGCTCCAAAAACTCGGTCCCTCGGCGGTGGTCGATTTTGCCGGAAAATGCGGCATCGATTCGAAAATGAAGCCCTACCTTTCCCTTGCCCTGGGCACTTTCGAAACCACCCTTATGGAACTGACCGCCGCCTACACGGTGTTTGCCAACAAGGGCGCCTTTATTGAACCCTACGGCGTCACCGAAGTGATCGACCCGGACGGACGGGTCATCCGGCAGGCCGCACCGGAAAAACGACTGGTCATGTCCCGGCCCGGGGCGGCGGTGATGACCGATATCTTAAAAGGCGTCATCAAACACGGCACCGGCAAAAACGCCGCCAATATCGGCCGGCCCATTGCGGGCAAGACCGGGACCACCAACAAATACCGGGATGCGCTGTTTGTGGGGTTTTCGCCAACCATCGCCACCGGCGTCTGGACCGGCCGGGACGATTTCGGCTCCCTGGGCCGATATGAAACCGGCGCCCGGGCCGCACTGCCCACCTGGAAAGCCTTCATGGCCGATGCATTGTCCGACCGCCCCGTGGCCTTTTTCGACCGGCCCGATGAAATCGTTGAAATCCGGATGGACCCGGATACCGGCAAACGGCTCCGGCAATCCGGAGGCGGGGTGACCGCCCGGTTCCGCAGGGGCCATGCGCCCGAATAAGCGATAAAAACACTTGATTTCAGCGTTTGCAGACGCTATTGAGGCCCTATGATCCGAAAGGCCACCATTGAAGACATCAAGCCCATTCACGGGCTGTTGAAATTTTACGGCGACCGCGGCGAACTGCTGGCCCGGCCGCTGAGCAAGCTATACGATCATGTGCGTGATTTCAATGTGTACCATGACCCGGAAAGCGAAACGATTGCCGGCTGCTGTGCCCTGCAGTTTTGCTGGGAAGACCTGGCCGAAATCCGCTCCCTGGCGGTGAGCCGGTCCCATCTGGGCAAAAAAATCGGCTCCCAACTGGTCGAAGCCGCTTTTGCCGAAGCCCGGCAGTTTAAAATCAAAAAACTCTTCACCCTTACCTACCAACCGGATTTTTTCAAACAGTTCGGCTTTATCCCCATTGACAAGTCCGAGCTGCCCATCAAAATCTGGGCCGACTGCATCCACTGTGTCAAATTCCCGGACTGCGACGAAATCGCGCTGCTCAAGACCCTGGTATAAGTGTTAGGAATAAATCAGGTTGTGCCGCAGGGGGGGATAGTCGCGCACACCGGGAAGGGGCAGCACATGCTGGTAGCGGACGTTGAGCCAGAACAGTTCGGGTTTGATTTCGCGCAGCTTGCCGTCTTCCGGGGGGGTAGCCGCGGGGGGATGGCCGTAGGTGACCTTAAAGATAAAGACTCCGCCCGAACCGTCTTTATCGAGCATGTAAATGGTTTTAAATTCCCGCACGGACAGGTTGTTGCGCTCGGCGATCTGCTCCATTTCCTTTTTGCCGAGCTGCATGAGCACGCATTTTGAAATGCCTTGGTCGGAATACCGGTACAGCGACCGGGATTCACTGGAAGAGACATAGACCGTGGAAATAAAGCCCAGGCGCCGCAGATACTGGACCGCCACGCTGGCCGCGGTCCGCCGGCCGCCGCTCATGTCCGGCAAACCGTAATATTCAAAAAACTTCTTCTGGACATCTTCGGCATATTTCTCCCCCTTTTCATAGATGTCCTTGGAGATATAGCGCAGATACCGCGCCAGGTCCTCGGCGGCCTCGGTAATCGGCCAGTCGATGCGGACGTGGAAATGGGACAGATAATAACGATGCTTCGTGGAGGGATGGCTGGTGTCGCGCTGGATCAACAGGGCATAGTCCACGGGCAGCAGATCGGTTAAAAAATTATAAAAATGTACGGAATCGAGAAATTTCTGGCTTCGATCAAAATTCGGGCCCAGCGACAGGGTCTTGGACCGCAGCAGGTTGGTCTTTGTGGTCCGGTTGGCATCAAAAAACCGGATATATTTCTTATGGGTCGGCGGCACGGCATCTTCGAGGAAAATGACCAGAAAGGAATTATGCAGATCGTATTCCACCTTGGGGATTCGGGCGCGGGGCTTGAGCTCCTTTCTTTCAACAAAGGGATAGGCGATATCGTGGACGACAAAATTGTCGTAGGAATTTTTTAATGAATGGGCCAGGATGAACTGGTCAAAATCGTCTCTGAGAAGTTCATAATACGACCGCCTTAGCCGGTTTTCCAGACTGAGTTCGTCCCGCAAGCGCCAGTACAACGATAATATCTCCTCGACTTGTAAGTTATTATTTCCCCATTACTTATCACATTTTTCCAACATAGTCAATTAATTATCTTCCATGTCCCGTCCGCCGCCCGGCTTGGCAAATCATAAAAAAACCGGGCCATCCGGTTCAAAAGACCATACGGAAAGCAGAGAAATCCTATAATTGTTCCGTAGCCACATCCGGGCCGCCAAGGGCTTTAACACCCGGCAGGGGTTTGCCTTCAAGCAGCTGCAAAAAGGCGCCGCCGCCGGTGGAAATATAGGAAATCCGGTCGGTCTGCCCGCTGCTGTGAATGGCCACATCCGTATCCCCGCCGCCCACGATGGACAGAGCATAGGAATCGGCCACACTGTAGACCATCGACAGTGTTCCCCGGCTAAACGCATCGATTTCAAACATGCCCATGGGCCCGTTCCAGACAATGGTCTTGGCGTTATAGAGGGCTTCGGCAAACAGCTTGGATGTCGCCGGCCCGATATCCAAGGCCATCCAGTCCGGCGGGATCTCCTGGATGGGCACGATCTTGGTTTCGCAATTGGGATCGGGACCGGGGGCCACCACCGCATCCACCGGCAGGTAAAACTTGATGTTTTCCTTGATGGCGCGGTTGCGAAGATCGCCTGCGGCTTCCACCAGCTCGTCTTCGACCTTGGATTTGCCCAGGTCAAATCCCATGCTCTGCAGAAAGGTATTGGCCATGGCCCCGCCGATGATAAACTTGTTGACCCGGTTTAACATGTTTTCCAGGGCGCCGAACTTGCTCGATACCTTGGCGCCGCCGATAACGGCCACCAGCGGCCGCCGGGGGTTTTCCATGGCATCCTTGAAGTACTTGAGCTCCTTTAACATCAAAAAACCGGCCGCCGATTGACGGGTATGCCGGGTAATGGCCTCCACCGAAGCATGGGCGCGGTGGCTGACGGCGAATGCATCGTTGATGTAAATATCGCCCAAATCGGCAAGGGATCGGGCAAAGGCCTCGTCGTTTTTTTCCTCTTCGGGATAAAACCGGAGGTTTTCCAGCAGCAGGATATCGTCGTCGCCCATCTGATCGACCATTTGCTTGACCTCGTCGCCGACGCAGTCCGGCGCCATGGTCACCTCGTGCTTTAACAGCCGGCCGAGCCGCTTGGCCACCGGCGCCAGACTCAATTCGGCCACGGGCTTTCCCTTGGGCCGCCCCATGTGGGACATAATCACCAGCCTGCCCTTGTTGTCCAAGATGTACTGCAGCGTCGGCAGCACCTCCCGGATACGGGTATCATCGGTGATATTTTGATGCTCATCGAGCGGGACATTGAAATCCACCCGTACCAACACGCGCTTGTTTTCCAGACTGAGCGCCTTGATGGATTGCATAGGGGCCTCCCTTGTTATTTTCGCGTCTTTCGTGGTTTAATTACTGCCCTTGTGCTGCCGGCGTTTTTTGCTTAGCGATTTTTTTTTCGACCACCGCTGAAAAAAGGAAATGGCGCGCGATTGATAGGCCCGGTCCACCTTTTCCTCTTCCACGTCAACGCCTTCGGGCTGCTGCATGGCCGTCTGCAGACACTCGGTTTTAAATACGCAGGCCATGCAGATCGCCGGCGAGTGGCGCAGCCCGTCTTGGCCCTTCGGAAACACCAGTTCGAGTTGGCCGAAACATGCCGGTCTTGGCTGATTTTCCTCTTGCTCCATCTCCATCACATTCCCGCTTTACGCTTTAGAAAACACCCAAGTCTCCACTTTCATAAAATATACATCCCGGCCCCGATAGACAAACCTTTCGACCCCACCGGGTTTTTGCCACCACGGCCCGTTTCAGGAAAAATGGTTGAGCTGCTGTTCATACTGGCGGCGCATCCGGGCGATATGGCCGGTGTCGGCAAAGCTGTAATAGCAATTGTTGCCGATCACCAGATGCTCGTGCGCGGTAATGCCGACGGTCATGCAGGCAAACACCAGGCGCCGGGTAATATCGATATCGGCCGGCGAGGGCTCGGGGTCGCCGGAGGGGTGATTGTGGGCAAAAATCACGGCTGCGGCCCGGTGGTTTAACGCCGCGTGCACAATCTCGCGCGGATAGACAGAACTTGCCGTCAGGGTGCCTTCAAACATCGTTTCCACGGCAGTAACGCGGTTTTTGGCATCTAAAAACAGCACATTGAAACATTCACGGGCCCGGCCGGACATGCTCTGGTACAGATAGTCAAACAACGCCTCGGCGTTGCTTACCACGTCGGTGTGCACCACCTTTTTTTCAAGGTAACGCCGGGCCACGGCGGGCACCAGTTTAATCCCGAAAGCGTTTTTTTCACCGATGCCTTTGATCTGGCACAGTTCGTTGATCGAAGCCTCAAATACCCCGGACAGGGTCTTAAAACGGGCAAGGGCGGCCTTGGCCGGCGCTTTGCAGTCCTTTCGCGGCATGGCAAGGGTCAGCAGCAACTCGATGACTTCGTAGTCATGGAAGCCGCTCAGGCCCCCGGCAAGAAATTTTTCCCGCAGGCGCCGCCGGTGGCCTTCTGCCGATTTTTCGGAATCGTCTCGGGTCATGATCTGAAACGGGCTGAGCGTGACAATCGCGGTGCGTCGAATCCGAGGGGAAAAATCCGGCTTCGGATTTTTAGCGCGTTACTCGAGATCCTCCAGCTCCCCCTTCAACCCGCGGGTCATTAACTGGTATACCGCATCTTTCGGGTCTAAGGATTCGTAGAGCACCGAGAAAACCGCCTGTGCGATCGGCATCTCCACATCGAGTTTCCGCGACAGGTTATAGACGGATTTGGCCGTTTTCACCCCCTCGGCCACCATCCGCATTTCAGACAAAATATCGGCGAGTTTCTTGCCCTCCCCGATTTTTACGCCAACGGTATGATTGCGGCTTAACGCCCCGGTACAGGTCAGCATCAGGTCCCCGACCCCGGCAAGGCCGGCAAACGTGTGGGGATTGGCGCCCAGGCGGATGCCCAGCCGCCGGATTTCGGTCAAACCGCGGGTAATCAGCGCCGCCCGGCTGTTTAACCCCAGACCCAGGCCGTCGACGATGCCCGAGGCGATGGCGATGACGTTTTTCACCGCGCCGCCGAGTTCCACGCCGATTAAATCCGGGTTGGTATAGACCCGGAAATAGGACGTGGAAAATACCTGCTGCACGTCGCGGGCCACCTCGTTTCCCGTGGCGGCGGCAGTAACCACTGTGGGGCTCTTCTGCGCGACTTCCTTGGCAAAACTCGGGCCGGACAGCACCGCCAGGCGGTCGGCGTGGGGCAAAATCTCGGCCAGGACCCCGCTCATGGTCAGACGGGTTTCGTTTTCGATGCCCTTGGCCGCCGAAACCACGATGGCCCGGTCGGAAATCACGGCCGCGGCGTCCGCGGCAACGCTTCGCATCACGTGGGACGGCACCACCAGCAGCACCAGGTCCTTGCCGGCCACCGCGGCGGAAAGATCATTGGTGGCGACCACGTTTTGGGAAAGGACAATGCCAGGCAGAAACATCTTGTTTTCATTTGCGCTGTTGATGCTGTCGGCCACCTCGGCCTCGTATGCCCAGAGATCAATTCCATATCCCTTGCTGCCCAGAAGATCGGCCAGGGCCGTGCCCCAACTGCCGGCACCGACAACGCCGATTTTTGCATCTCCCACATCTATCATGTAACTGCTTCTCCCTCATCGCCGTTTTCGCCGTTTGGCGCATCCTCTTCTTTTTCCGCCAGGCGGGCGGCACTGACCAGGCGTTCGCCGGGCTCCATGTCAATGAGTTTCACGCCCTGGGTATTGCGGCTGATCACGGAAATATCGGCGATGGCCATCCGGATGATCTTGCCGCCGTTGGTGACCAGCATCACGTCATCTTCATCGCTGACCACCAGAATGGTGACCACCTGGCCGTTTCGCTGATTGGTCTTGATCGTGATCACGCCCTTGCCGCCCCGCTTTTGCACCGGGTACTCATCGATTAAAGTTCGCTTGCCGTAGCCGTTTTCCGTGGCGGTAAACAGGGTCTGGCCGTGGGTGAGCACCTCCATGCCCACGAGCTGATCGCCATCTAACAACCCCATGCCCCGCACCCCCTGGGAGATGCGGCCGCTGGCGCGGACGTCGGTTTCGTGAAACCGGATGGACTTGCCGAAAAGCGAGCACAGAAACACGTTGCGGGTGCCGTCGGTCATCCGCACGGCGATGAGCTCATCGCCGGCGCGCAGGTTGATGGCGATGATGCCGCCGGAGCGGGGCCGGGAAAAGGCCATGATGTCGGTCTTTTTCACCAGCCCCTGCCGGGTGGCCATTAGAATATGGTGGCCGGGGGTATATTCGGGCACGGCAAGCACGGTGGTCAGGCGTTCGTCTTCGGTGAAATTGAGCAGGTTGACAATAGCCTTTCCCCGGCTGGCCCGGCCGCCCTGGGGAATATCGTAGACCTTGCACCAGTACACCCGCCCGCGGTTGGTGAAAAACAGGAAGTTGTGATGGGTCGAGGCCACAAACAGGTGTTCAACGAAATCCTCCTCTTTAGTCCCCATGCCGGTCTTGCCCTTGCCGCCGCGATGCTGCTTCTGGTACAGGGTGATCGGATTGCGCTTGATGTAGCCGCCGTTGGTGATGGTCACCACCATGTCTTCTTCGGCGATCATATCCTCCATGGTGATTTCCCGGGTTTGGGCAACAATTTCAGTCCGCCGCCCGTCGCCGAAGGTTTCCTGGATTTCGGAGAGCTCGTCCTTGATGATATTCAACACCAGCCGTTCGCTGGCCAAAATTTCCCGGTACCGGGCGATGGCCTGCAAAATGTCGATATGCTCCTGCTTGATCTTGTCGCGCTCCAGTCCGGTCAGTCGCTGCAGGCGCATATCTAAAATCGCCTGGGCCTGGGCATCGGACAATGCGAAGCGCTCGATCAACTGCGACTTGGCCTCTGCCGGCGATGCCGCACTGCGGATCAGATTGACCACCTCATCGAGGTTGTCTAAGGCCACGATCAGGCCTTCGAGAATATGGGCCCGGGCCTCGGCCTTTTTCAGGTCATAGCGGGTCCGCCGGATGATGATTTCCTTGCGGTGGACGATGAAGTGCTCGAGGATTTCCTTGAGGTTCATCACTTCCGGCCGGCGGTTGACCACGGCCAGAAACATCATGCCGAAATTGTTTTCAAGCTGGGTGTGCTTGTAGAGCTTGTTTAAAATCACCTCGCCCATGGCCTCGCGCTTGAGCGCCACGGCCACCCGGATGCCCTCCTTATCGGACTCATCCCGGACATACTTGATGCCCTCGATTTGCTTGTTTTTCACCAACTCGGCAATTTTTTCGATCAGGTTGGCCTTGTTGACCTGGTAGGGCAGCTCGCGGACCACGAGGGTTTCCTGCTGGGTCTTTTTGTCTTCTTCAATTTCGACCCGCGCCCGGATGCGCAGCTTGCCCCGTCCGGTTTGATAGGCCTGGCGGATGCCTTCGGTACCGTAAATAATGCCGCCGGTGGGAAAATCCGGCCCGGCCATGTACTGCATCAGGGCGTCGATGGAAATTTCGCTGTCGTCGATGAGCGCCTTGATGGCCTCGCAGAGCTCGTTTAAGTTGTGGGGCGGAATATTGGTGGCCATGCCCACGGCAATGCCGGCCGAGCCGTTTAAAAGCAAAGACGGGACTTTGGCCGGCAGGACGGTGGGCTCGTGGATGGTCTCGTCGTAGTTTAGCTGCCAGTCGACGGTTTCCTTGTCGATATCTTCGAGCATCTGATGGGCCAGCCGCGCCATGCGCACCTCGGTGTAACGCATGGCCGCCGGCGGATCACCGTCAATGGAGCCGAAATTGCCCTGCCCGTCCACAAAGGGGTAGCGCAGCGAAAAATCCTGGGCGAGGCGGACAATGGCGTCGTATACCGCCGCATCGCCGTGCGGGTGATACTTACCGATGACATCACCGACAATGCGGGCGGATTTCTTATACGGCTTGTTCCAGTCGTTTTTCAACTCCCGCATGGCGAATAAAATGCGGCGATGCACCGGTTTCATCCCATCGCGCACGTCGGGCAGCGCCCTGCCGATGATCACGCTCATCGCATAATCGAGATAGGACTGGCGCATTTCCTTTTCGATGCTGATATCTGAAATCTGCTGCTCGTTATCGCCCATTTCCGCTCCTGATAAATTTTACGGCATCCAAACCCGATAAAAATGTCGCCGGCAAAACCAAACACTTCTCCTTTTGCCCGCTGTGCCCCGGATCGCACAAGCCGGAAGGGGCCAACCGGTTTTCCGGCCAGCCCTTATTTCTTGTCAATAAAGCCCAGCGCCGCAAATGCGAGGATAATTTCAAACACAAACATCGCCGGAAAACTGTGGGTGAAGTAATAGACAATGCCGCCGCCGACAATGACCGGAACCCCGAAAATGATCAGTGTACCGAGTTTTCTGCTGATGCTGATCGCCATGATATGCTCCTTGCTCGCTCTGATAAGGTCGTGCTTGACTTGCCGCTGCCTATGGCCGGGGCGAATTCCAAAAAATGAAAGAAAGGCGGTTTTCGCTTCCCGACTATGCTTCAATGATCATGGCCATGCCCATGCCGCCGCCGATGCACATGGAAATCAGGCCGCTGCCGCCCCCATTGGCCTGGATCTGGTAGACGGCGCTGACCATCTGGCGCGCCCCGGTGCATCCGATGGGATGACCCAGGGAGATGCCGCTGCCGACCTGGTTGGGCTTTTCGGTCGGGATGTCGAGTTCACGGAAGCAGGCCAGGGCCTGGGAAGCAAAGGCTTCATTGAGTTCAATGACATCGAGGTCGGCAATCGACATGCCGGTGCGCTTCAATACCTTTCGGATGGCCGGAATCGGCCCGAGGCCCATGTAAGCCGGATCCACTCCGCCGCCGGCAAATGATTTGATCTTTGCCATGGGCGTGAGGCCCAATTCTTTTGCGCGCTCGGCGCTCATCAGCATCACTGCGGCCGCCCCGTCGTTGATGCCCGAGGCGTTGCCGGCGGTTACGGTGCCGTCTTTTCGGAACACGGGCTTTAACTTGGTCATCTTTTCCATGTCGGTTTCCATGGGGCGCTCATCGGTGTCGACCACTACGTCGCCCTTTCGGGTCTTGATGGTCACGGGCGCGATTTCCCTGGCAAAGGTGCCGTTTTTGATGGCCGCCAGGGCCCGGTTGTGGCTCATCACGGAAAGTTCATCCTGCTCCTGCCGGGAAATGCCGTATTTGTCCACGATATTTTCCGCGGTAAAGCCCATGTGATAGCCGTAAAAAATTTCATAAAGGCCGTCGTAGACCATGAGGTCTAAAACTTCGCCCTTGCCGGTGACCTCCATCCGGTGGCCCCAACGGGCCTTGGGCAGGGCCATGGGGGCCGTGCTCATGCTTTCCTGACCGCCGGCGACGATGACATCGGCCTCTCCGGACATGATCGAGGCCGCGCCCAAAGCGATGGACTTCAGCCCGGAGGCGCAGACCTTGTTGACCGTAAATGCCGGGGTTTCCTTCGGGATTCCGCCGCGGATCATGCTCTGGCGACCCGGATTCTGGCCCTGGCCGGCGAGCAGCACATTGCCCATGATGACTTCATCAATGGAGACGGGGGCGGCGTTTTCGTCCCAACCCGCGTCGGTTTCCTCGAGTTCGATGCGGCCCTGGTCTTTGAGTGCGTCCGGGGCCGCGGCCAGCTTGTCATCCCCGACCACCGGCCGCAGTCCGGCCCGCTGGACCGCTTCACGGATCACGCGCCGGCCGAGTTCCACCGCGGTCACATCCTTTAATGTACCGCCGAAAGCCCCGACGGGTGTTCTGGCTCCGCTGACAATGACAACTTCTTGCATATCTGCATCCTCCCTGCTAAGACGTGTGTAAGGGCCGGTTTGAAATCGCGTAAACCGACGCTACAGATTTGATTGACGGGATATTTTCCAATTTCGTATTTTTATAAAAATCTGTTGTTATTTCGATAAATTTAAAATTTTTATCAAATTTGGCCGCCAAACACAAGTACAATCACGGAAGCGCCCGGCAAAAAAACGCTGTCAGAAGGCAGCGCCCGTTTCGGCCGATCACCGGCGAAAAAGACTGAACCGAAACCTTTCAAAGGCCGTGCTACGCTATTTTCATGTGCCTGATTGCCATTGCATATCGCGTTCATCCCGGCTACCCGGTTATCATTGCCGCCAACCGCGATGAATTCTTCCATCGCCCCACTGCGCCGCTTCATTTCTGGGAAGAGGCCCCTGACCTCCTTGCCGGCCGGGATCTGCAGGGCCACGGTACCTGGCTCGGGGTGACCCGAAGCGGCAAAATCGCCGCGGTGACCAACTACCGCGATCCGCAGTCGCTTTCGGCCGCCGGCCTGTCCCGGGGCAGCCTGGCTGCCGATTATCTGGCCGGCGATTGCGGACCCGAGGCCTACCTGCGCCGCATCGAGGCGCAAAAGGATCGCTACAACGGCTTTAACCTCTTAGTCGGCGATGACAAACAACTCTGGTGGTATTCCAACAAAAACGGCGGCATCTACCAACTGCCGCCCGGCATCCATGTCATCAGCAACCATCTGCTCAACACCGACTGGCCCAAGGCGGAAAAGGCAAAAGCCGGCATGCAGAACCTGATCGCCGGCCGCGGCCTTCTGCAGCCGGAGGATTTCTTGAACCTGCTTTTCGATCAAAGCCGCCCGCCGGATGACCAACTGCCGGACACGGGTATCGGGCTGGACTGGGAGCGGATACTGTCGCCCGTCTTTGTTTCCAGCGAAATCTACGGCACCCGGTCGTCTTCCGTCATACTAATCGATGAAACCCGGAAACTGGTCTTCTGGGAACGTACCTTCGAAATGGCCGACGGCCGCCCGAGACAGCGCGAGACGCGCCGGTTTGATTTTCAGATCCGGGAAAATGCATCAGTCAACACTGATCGAGGGACAACCCACTCGTAAACTTCTAAATTTCGCTGAAGCACGGAAAGGCAATCAAACCATCCGCAACCCCTTGATTTCTTGGATAACAGGGGCGTGAAAAAATTTTCTCGCTCAAAAGTCTCTTGCCGGCCAGCGGGTGGAGCGGGGTGGCTGTATAATCAACATAGGCGGGCAAAGGCTGAAAGGATGGCTGCTGCCTCAGGAGTCGGGGTGACGTTTTGCAAAAGGTGCCCGGGGCTGCGGCCCTCATGGAGAAGTTCTTCGGCCTGTTTGTCGATGTAGGCCCGCATGATTTCGGCTGAAAATTCCGGGTGAAACTGCACGCCCCAGGCACGGCCGCCGATGCGGAAGGCGTGATTCGGATCATGATCGCTTTGGGCCAGGTGCACCGCCCCGGGCGGCAATTTCAGCACGGTCTGGGAATGGGTGGCATGGGCGAAAAAACGCTCTGGCACTGCGGCAAAAAGCGGATCTGATTCGGCGGCACCGGGAAAAACGCGGACTTCCACCGTGCCCACTTCCCTGCCCCGGGGGTGATAGCCGGCTTTTCCGCCCGCAGCCCGGGCCAGCAGATGATGGCCGTAGCAGATGCCCAAAACCGGGACCCCGGCATGCAGCAGCTCCTTTAGCCAGTTTTCCGTGCGCACGCTCCACTCCGCGTTGTCTGTGGCCATGGCATGCGAGCCGGTGAGCACCGCGCCGGCGCACTTTTCCGGCGCCGGAAGCCCCTGTCCGTTTTTGGCGTCCACAATGCGGACAAACGCTCCGGGCGCATCCAATCCGTTTTGGGTCCAGTGCTCGAAATCACCGAACCTCGACTTCATGTCCGCATACGTGGTGCCCAGCTTTATGATGCAGAGTTTTTTCATGTCCATGTTCTCCGCTCCGGTCTTGTCCGTGCTTTTTGCACGACTGCAGGGAATTTAAATAAAACCGGCAAAGGTCCCTGTCAACAAGGGGGGCGCTGTTTTTTTTCGCCAGATGGCGGACCCGGGCGGCAAATTCGGCTGCCAGCCTGGGATCCATTTGGATTCCGGGCTTTGCAAGCGCGGCACGCACTGCGGAAACCCCCGAATGAGAGCCGATGACCATGCGCCAGTCCCCGCGTCCCACCTCCTGGGGGCAAAAAGGCTGATAAAGCCGATCGGGAAGGGATAATGGAAAAAAATATCGTTTTATATCTGCTAAGCCTCTGCCTTGTTTTCCAGATGGCCTGTACAGGCATGTACGGGCCTCCCGCCGGTCCGAAAGATGGCAAACAATACGATGCCCTGATCGAAAAGGGCCAAACGCGGTACAACCAGCGTAATCACCGACAGGCCATTGCCCTGTTTGACGCCTCCGGCGATATTCGTCCGCATCATTCGCAGTGGCGTGTAGGCAAGGCGCGCGCCCTGTTTGCCATGGGCCGGTTTGACGCCGCCGCGCGGACCTGCGAAAAGGCCCTTTTCATCGATGACAAAGCCTATGATGCCGTGGCGCTTTACTGGACCGCCCGGCTGCAGGCCGACTACGGTTCGGATACAGTCCGGTCTGCGGTTCGCGCCGAGATCGAAGCCGTGGAAAAATCCGCCGGCGATGATATCGATGCCCTGACGGCTGCATTTACCGGCTACAGTAGGTTAAAAGACGATCCCGCCCAACGGCGCTTGATTTTGGAACTCGCCGGCCGGGCCGCCGAAGCGGAACCGGCGGCCCGGGAGCAAATCGGGGCCGCCCTGTTTGAACAGATCATCGCCGCCCGCAAAGCCCCCGATGCCCAACGCCGGCTCATGAGAGCCTACATTCGCCATTTTCCGGACCGCCGTTTTGCCGATTTCATTGCATTGCGCCGGCTGACGAAAAAATGGACCGACGACGAAGCCCCGACAGATCCCATCGCCTTTGCCAGGCGCACACTGTCATCGAACCGGACCCACTGGCGCATAAAAGTCGGCGTGGCGCGCTGGCTCATCGAAGAAGAAAAACAGCCCGAAAAAGCTGTTCGCCTCCTCGAAGACGCCCTGGCGGAGCGCAAGGCCGAATCGCGTGAAAAACCGGAGCATTTTACGCCGGGGTTGTGGAAGCACGTCCTGGCCAAACGCCGGGATCAGCTCCGCTACCTGAAAGGCCGCGCCCTGCTGCAGGCCGGCCGATTGGAAAAGGCCAAGGATGAGCTGTCCCGGGTGGCCGAAAACAAACGGCCCTGGGGCGGCGTCCAGCACGACCTCGGCGTTGTCGCCAAAAAGCAGGACCGGTTTGAAGCCGCCATTGAACACTTCCGCCGATCCCTTGCAATCGAACCAAAGGCGGAAAGCCGTCGCCTGTTGACGGCCATGCTTGAACGGCACCACGATTACAGCGGCGATCCGGCTGATTTTTTTGCTGCCCGAAACCAAAATGGGGCCGGATTTTCCGATGTGACCGAATCCGCCGGCTTGTCCGGCGTCGATGCCCGGCGGGTGGCCTGGGGCGACTACAACAACGACGGTTTTCCGGACCTGCTCTTCGACGGCGCCCGGTTGTTTGAAAATACCGGTGACGGCGGTTTTACCGAAGTCACCGGAGCCGTCGGCATAGGCGGTCTTTCCCGCACCACCGGCGGCATCTGGGGCGATTACGACAACGACGGGGACCTCGATATTTTTGTGACATGCCGCAACAGGAACCGATTGCTCGAAAACCGGGGCGGCCAAACCTTTGTCGATGTTACGGATACCGCATTTCAACACATGCCCCCGGCCCGCACCGAGGCCGCCGCCTGGGGCGATCTCGACGGCGACGGCTTTTTAGATATTTACGTGGCCAATTACGAAAAACCCGGGGTCATGCGGGCTGTCGGCACCCCGGACCGCCTTTACCGAAACCGCGGCAACGGCACCTTTGCCGACATCAGCGAAACGGCATCGATTCGAACCGACGAGGCCATGTGCGGCCGGGGCGTGACCTGGACGGATGTGGACGGCGACGGTCAACAAGACATCGTGGTGGCCAACTACCGGCTGGACCCGAATTTTTTGTGGCACAACCGGGGCGGCGGCCGCGTCACGGAAGAAGGCGGCAAATTCGGCGTCCGCGGGCAAATGACGGCCGGCTATTTCGGCCATTCCATCGGCCCGGCAAGCGGCGATCTCGACAACGACGGCCGCTTCGACCTGTTTGTCACCAACCTGGCCCACCCCCGCTACATCGAATTTTCCGACCAAAACATGCTCTTGATCAACCAGGGACCGCCCGACCCCCATTTCAAAAACCGTTATTCCCAATCCGGCATCGCCTTCGAGGAAACCAACGCCGACCCTGCCATAGCCGACGTGGACAACGACGGCGACATCGACCTCTACACCACCTCGACCTATTCCGGCCGCCACTCCCACCTCTACCTCAACGACGGTGCCGGCCGGTTTACCGATGGGACCTGGCTTTCAAAAACCCGGGTCGAAAACGGATGGGGGGCGGCCTTTGCCGATTTCAACCGCGACGGCTTTGCCGATCTTGTCGTGGCCGGCGAAGACGGCGTCCGCCTTTTTGCCAACAAAACCAACGCCAATCACTGGGTCCAGGTGGCCATCGAAGACCGGCAATGCAACCGTTTCGGCATCGGCAGCCGAATTGAAATCCGATACGACGGCCGCCGCCAGGTCCGTGAAATCCATGCGGGCCACGGCACCGGCAGCCAGAATGCCCCCGTTGCCCACTTCGGGCTCGGCAACCACACCGGTCCGGTCACCATCCATGCCACTACCGCCTGCGGCGAGCACATGCAGCGCCGGATCCCAACACCGGATCAACGCATCATATTGACGAACTGAGTGGCATGACGTCGTCTTCCTTCAACCTTTACTCACCTTGACGGCTTCGTAAAAAGCTCTGTTCCGCCGCGGTGACATTTTTGCAGAAAGAAAGTCCTGTTACGTTTTGGCTGACTGGCGGCGAGGAAAAGTACGTTTCCTCGCTCCAGGCGCCGCCAGGGCAACAAAGTACAAATTCGTTACAGCAAACAAGGGACTTCCCATGAAGTATGAACCTACGGTTTCATGGAAACACCCCACCCCTTCTTAATTCATTTAAACCCACCCGAATTTATCAATATAAACCCTTTTATAATTCGCATTTTTCTGCTATTTTACTTTTGAAAAAGTTTATTTCCCCCTTAACCTCTCCCACCAAGGAGGGTTCCTATGACCGAGCCGCAGTTTTGGAGAAAATCCTATGACGAGGGATTGACGGACGTGGATCCCGCGCAGTTCGAAATCGCTTACGTGGATGCCATCCGGCCGGCATTTGAACAATACGGAAACAAACCGGCCCTGATTTTCATGGACGTCCGTATCACCTTTGCCGAACTCGACCTTTACTCCAACCGGTTTGCCAACATGCTGCTTTCAAACGACATCGGCAAAGGCGACGTCGTCGGCATCAACCTGCCCAACATTCCGGAATACGTGATCTCCTGGCTGGGGGCGCTCAAAGCGGGCTGCATCGTTTCCGGTGTTTCGCCACTGCTGTCGACCGAAGAGATGCATCACCAGTTAAAAGACGCCAGGGCGCGCGCCCTGGTGACCCTGGATGCGGTCTTTGCAGCCCGTCTGGTCAAAATCGCCGAAGAACTGCCGGACTTACAGGTCGTGGTCACGGCAAGCGTGGGCGGATTTCTGCCGCCGATCAAACGAATACTGGGCAAAATGCTCGGCAAAATCCCAAAGGGCAAGGTCACGCCCCTTGCCGGCAAAACGGTGCTTTCCATCGAAGACGCCATCAAAACCCGCCGCTACCCGGAACACCTGCCCGAGGTAAACATCACGCCGGACGACATCGCCTACATCCAGTATACCGGCGGGACCACCGGGGCGCCGAAGGGCGCCATGCTTTCCCACCGCAACGTCATGGCCGATCTCCAGATCGTCCAGCGCTGGCTGCAGTGGGAAAAAGGGCGGGGCACGGCGCTTTCCGGTTTCCCCCTTTTCCACATCGCCGGTCTTTTCTTCAACAAGAACTGCGTATATTTGGGATGGACCCAGATTTTAATCCCCGATCCGCGCGACACGGACCATATCTGCGACCAGCTCGCCAAATACCAACCCAACGCAGTGGCCAACGTCCCCTCGCTTTTCCAGTTGCTGATCAACGACCCCAAGTTCAAACAACTCGATCACAGCAAGCTTGAGGCCTGCGTTTGCGCAGCCTCCCCCTTTCCCGAACAATCCCAGAAACAACTGGAAGACATCGTCGGCCGGGGCAAACTGATCGAGGCCTACGGCATGACCGAAACCTCGCCTTTAACCATTGTCAACCCGTATCGCGGCAAGAAAAAACTCGGCTCCATCGGACTGCCGCTGTTAAACACCGATGTCAAGCTCGTGGACCCGGCCACCGGCGAGCCCGTGGATATCGGCGAGCCCGGCGAAATCTGCGTGAAGGGCCCCCAGGTGATGGTCGGCTATTTCAACCAGCCGGAAGAAACGGAAAAGGCCATCGACGCCGAAGGCTACATGCACACCGGGGACGTGGCCGTATTTGACGAGGAAGGCTATCTGCGGATCGTCGACCGTACCAAGGACATGGTCATTGTGAGCGGGTTCAAGGTGTTTTCCAAAAAAGTCGAAGAGATCATGACCGAGCATCCGGCCGTGGAAACCGTTGCCATCATCGGGGTCGACAACCCGGAAAGGCCCGGTTCCGAACGGGTCAAAGCCTTTGTCACCCTTTCTTCGGCCTACCCCTATGACGGCGATGAAGCAGCCCTGATCGAAAAGATCAGAAACTTTGCCAAAGAAAAGCTTTCCCCTTACGAGGTCCCCAAATCCATTGAAATCCGAAAAGAGTTGCCGACCACGGCAATCGGCAAGGTGGATAAAAAGCAACTGCGGCAGGAAACCAAAGCAGCATAACCGCCGGCTGGCCAAGGGCGGAAACGAAGGGGACGATATTTATGGGGCACCTACTACTTGATCTGCACCGGAATGCCGGCGACCATCCAGACCACCCGGTCGGCAGAGGCCGCCACGCGCTGGTTGGCAAAACCGGCAAGATCCCGGTACCGGCGGGCCATGGCATTTTCCGGGACAATGCCGGTGCCCACCTCGTTTGACACCAGGATCACCGGACTTGCCAGTGCGTCCAGCGCCTCGGTCAATGCGCTTACCGCCCCGGAAACCGCTTCGTCGGTATAATCGGCGGCCATCAGGTTGTTAATCCACAAGGTCAGACAATCCACCAGCATCACATCCGCGCAGGCCCCGAGCCGGGAAACGGTGTCGGCCAATGCCGTCGGCGTTTCCACCGTGGTCCAGCGGCCGTCGCGCTCGGCCTGGTGCTGCCGGACCCGGGCCTGCATTTCCGCGTCATGGGCGACACAGGTTGCAACAAAACGATTGTCCCCGGCCATGTAGGGTTCTGCCAGCGCCAGGGCATGCCGGCTTTTGCCGCTTCTGCACCCGCCGAGGACCAATATGATCTGTTTCACGTCAACACCTCCCGCATTATGCGCCGCCGCACTTTCCGTAGACGACCGACCGCGCGGCTTCGCCGAAGCCTACATAGTGCCCACATATCATGACAGACGGCTTTTCTTGTTTGTATTTCAATAGCAAAATCGCCGGCGGGTGACAAACGCGAAATCAAAGAAAACCCTTGCCCCGGAATATAGGCGGTTGGTATCTTTTCCATTACCGGAGCGAACCGGATAAACAAATTCCCAGATTGAAAAACGCGGGGTGAAAAAAATGAGCCAGTGGTACAAAACCGGATGCGTGTTGTGCGCCCAGAACTGCGGACTTGAAGTAAAGGTCGAAAACGGCCGGATGGTCCAGGTCAAACCGGACCGGGACAACCCGAGAAGCCGGGGATACGTTTGCCGAAAGGGATTAAACATTGCCTACCACCAGTACCCCGCCGACCGGCTGACACAGCCGTTAAAACGCCAGGGCAACGATTTTGCGCCCATCTCCTGGGACCAGGCCCTCGATGAAATCGCCGAAAAAACCAGGCACATCGTCGGCACCCACGGGCCGCGCAGCCTGGCCTACATGGGCGGAAGCTCGCAGGGCGGGCATTTCGAGGCCGCTTTCGGGCTCGGCCTAATCCGCGCCCTTGGCTCCCAGTATTATTATTCCTCAGCCGGCCAGGAATTTTGCGGCGCCTGGTGGGTTTTCGGCCGGATGCTGGGCAAGCAGTACAACATCGCCATCCCCGACGAACACGCATCCGAAATGATAGTGGGCTGGGGCTGGAACGGCATGGAAAGCCACCAGATGCCCCGGGCGCCCAAGGTGCTTAAAAGCTTTTCCGACGACCCCGATCGGTTGCTCGTGGTCGTCGATCCGCGGAAAAGCGAAACCGCGGCGATCGCCAACATTCACCTGCCCGTGCGCCCCGGCACCGACGCCCTGCTGGTCAAGGCCTTGATCGCCGTGATTCTGAAACAAGGCTGGCAGGCAGACGATTATCTAAACCAATACGTCGAAGGATGGGACACCATCCGGCCCTGGTTTGAAGACGTCGACATCGACGCCGCCATCAAAACCTGCGGACTCGATTATGATCCGGTCTACGAACTCTGCCGGCTGATGACGACCAGAACCTGGTGCATGCACCCGGACCTGGGCATCTACATGGGCCGCAACAGCACGCTAAATTCCTACCTCTTAAATATCCTGGGCGCGGTCTGCGGGATCTTCGGTGTGCGCGGCGGCAACGTGATCCCCGGCATGGTCATGCCCATGGGCTTTCACGCCGATGAACGCGATCCCAAGACCTGGCGGACGGCCGTGACGGACCTTCCCCCGGCCGCCGCCGGCTCTTTTCCGCCGGCGGCCGTGCCCGAAGAGATTTTGACCGATCACCCGGACCGGTTGCGCGCGGTCTTTGTCAGCGCCTGCAACCCCCTTCGGACCTATCCGGACACCTCCGCCTATGAAAAGGCCTTCGGTGAACTCGACCTTCTGGTGGTAAACGACATCGTCATGAGCGAAACCGCCCGGATGGCCCATTACGTGCTGCCCTGCCGCACGTATTACGAGGCCTGGGACGGCACCTTTTTCCCCTGGACCTACCCGGAGATCTATTTCCAGATGC
This sequence comes from Thermodesulfobacteriota bacterium, assembly GCA_051745395.1. Taxonomy (GTDB): domain Bacteria; phylum Desulfobacterota; class Desulfobacteria; order Desulfobacterales; family Desulfosalsimonadaceae; genus JBNJEA01. The sequence goes on from JBNJEA010000013.1 coordinate 25,729, forward strand.
GCCGGCCCATCGTCTCCCCGCCGGGCCGGTGCCGGGAAGCCGCCCAGATCTTTACGCAAATCGCCGACCGGCTGGGCGTTATCCCGGAAATCCCGGACAGTCTTTACAAGGCCGCAGAAGGCGACCGGATGACGTTTGGCGGCGAACTGATGCAATGGGCGCAAAACGAGCCGCGCGCCATGGCCCTCATGCCCTTCGTCCTGGCCAAAACCCTGGGCGCGGTATGGGATTCGGCCACACTTGCCGCGCTGTGGGGCATGCTCATGACCGCCCCCGAATCGTTTCGGGCCCACGCGGCCCGGGCCGGGTTTGCCCCCGGAATGGACCAGGGAGATCGGATTTTTGCCGCCATCTGCGATCATCCGGAAGGCTTGTGGGTCGGCCGCGCAGATGCCGGTGACCCCATGGCCGGCATCAAGACGCCCTCGGGCAAAATCGAGGTTTACATTCCCGAACTGGCAGACCAAATCCAGGCATTGACGGCCGAGACCGAAGCCGAAGCCCTTCGGATGCCGAAAGACTATCCTTTCGTTTTAAACGCCGGCCGGCACATGCGCCACAACATCAACACCATGATGCGCAATCCGGAATGGATCGCCGGCAAACGCGCCTGTACTGCTGCCATGAACCCGGCAGACGCCCAGGCGCTGGCTTTGGCCGACGGACAATCCGTAAGGGTAACGACGCAGGCGGGCACCGAGGTGGCCGAACTCCAGGTTACCGAGCAGGTGCGTACCGGCACCGTATTGATCCCCCACGGCTTCGGTCTGATCTATGCCGGGCAAAAACACGGCATCAACGTCAACGACTTAACTGCAGCCAAGCACCGCGACCCCATGGGCACACCGCTGCACCGGTTTGTGCCCTGCCGGGTGGAGGCCGCATAGATCGTGTCCGAACATGAGATGGACAGGGCCGCACTTTTTTCTTGACGGAATCCAATGCGTAAGGGATCTTAAAGGAATTTCAACAGTCCAGGCAACGGTTCCATTATGCATGGTCCATGGCCGACAGGGGTCGACAGGCATATGGGGGTGTCCAGCTCACCGTGGGCTGTTTTGATGCTTCTATGATTTGCGGCGCCGCTTCATCATGAAGCATTACAAAACATCCCCTGATGTTCGCTTGGACACCCCCATATGCCTGTCTTGTCGTCTTTAAATTACGCTCTGGAAAATCCTCGTCCCATCGGGTCACAATTTCCAAAGCGTTTCCGCTGTACGGGCTTATTTTTGTCCACATTTATGAAACGGCACGAAGCGGCCCTGACGGCGGCGGGGAAAAGTGGGTTTGCGAGCGGAAATTGCGCCTCTTTTCGGCGCCTGGAGCGAGCAAACTCCTTTTTCGCGCCGCCGGTCAGCCAAGGCGCCAGGACTTACTTTCTCCTAACTTGAGCGTTTCATATTTTTAAAAACAAAATTTTGTAAAGGATAATAAGTATTTATATTTTAAAAATCAGAAACCCTCCGGGATTTCCAATTTTGCCGCATCTACTGCGTCAGATGCAGCCTCGCATAGTCGACTATAGCTCATCTGCATCTTCCTTGTACCTGCGGCAAACTTGAAAATCGCTCAATTTAGGTTTCTACAAAAATACCGCCACGGCGGAATAGAGAGCTTTTTACGAATGCATCCAACTTTTCACTCAGATATCGATATGGGGGGCGCCATGATAGACCCGTTGTTTGAACCGATCACCATCAACAAGACGAAAGTCAAAAACCGGATCTACCTGCCGGCCATGCATCTCGGAATGGCCGACAACTTCGAGGTCACCGACCAGATCACCGCTTTTTACGCAGAGCGCGCCAAAGGCGGGGCGGGCATGATCACGGTCGGCTATGCCACCGTCGACGAGATGTCGGGCAACACCTTAAACATCGGCGCCCACTCCGACGACTTCATCCCGGGCCTTTCCCGGCTCGCCGAGGCCATCCGGACCAACGGCGCCAGAAGCTGCGTGCAGTTAAATCACGCCGGCCGGTACAATTTTTCCTTTTTTATCGACGGCAAGCAGCCGGTGGCCCCGTCGGCCATCGCCTCGCGCATGACCAAGGAAACGCCGCGGGCCCTGGAAACCGATGAAATCAAGCAGATCATCGACAATTTCGCCCAGGCGGCCGCCCGGGTAAAAAAGGCCGGCTATGACGCCGTCGAGGTCCTGCACGGCACCGGCTACCTCATCAGTGAGTTTCTCTCCCCGCTGACCAACCAGCGCGACGATGAATACGGCGGCAGCTTCGAAAACCGGATCCGGTTCGGCCTCGAAGTCATGCAGGCCATCCGAAACACCGTGGGCGACGATTTTCCGGTAATCGTCCGGATGAACGGAAACGACTTCATGCCCGACGGCCAGAATCCCGGCGAACTCCGGCAGTATGCCCAGGCCCTGGTCAATCGCGCCACGGTCAACGCCCTTTGCATCAACGTGGGCTGGCACGAAGCCCGGGTGCCGCAGATCACCACGGCTGTGCCCCGCGGGGCCTTTGCCTACCTGTCCCGGCGCATCCGCGACGCGGTCGATGTCCCGGTGATTGCCAGCCACCGGATCAACGACGCCGACACGGCCCGGGAGCTCATTGCCGACAACATGTGCGACATGGTGGCCATGGGCCGCAGCTTAATCGCCGACCCCGAGCTGCCGCAAAAAGCCGAAGACGGGAGAGAAAACGAAATCGTCCACTGCGTGGCCTGTGCACAGGGGTGTTTTGACCACCTTTTCAAGCTCAAACACATCGAATGCCTGTGCAATCCCCGGGCCGGCCACGAACACGAAAGCCGGCTTGAAAAAACCGATGCCCCCAAAAAGGTCATGGTCATCGGCGGCGGCGCGGCCGGCATGAACGCCGCCATCGCCGCGGCAGACCGAGGCCATGCCGTCACCCTGTATGACAGAAGCGACCACCTGGGCGGCCAGCTCTACCTGGCCGCCGCCCCGCCCGGCAGAGAGGAATTTGCCGAGCTGGCCCGGGACCTGGAAAACCAGGTCGTCTGCCGCAACATTTCGCTGCGGCTCAGCCAGGCCGTGGATGCCGATGTCATCGCGGCCGAAAAACCCGATCACGTCGTTCTGGCCACCGGGGCCAAACCCATGAGCCCGCCGATTCCTGGCATTGAGATGCCCCACGTGGTCCAGGCCTGGGACGTATTGGCCCACAAGGTCTATACCGGACGCAATGTGGTGGTGCTCGGCGGCGGCTCCGTCGGCGTGGAAACCGCCCTGTTTCTGGCGGAAAAGGGCACTATTTCCGGTGATACCCTGAAATTTTTGCTGGTCAACCGGGCCGAGGATCCGCAAACCCTCTATGAACTGGCCGTCCGCGGCACCAAGCACGTGACGTTGGTGGAAATGGTTGAAAAAATCGGCAAGGATTTCGGAAAATCCACCCGCTGGGGCATGATGCAGGATGTTTCACGTTTCGGCATCGAGACCCGAACCGGCACCACGGCCCTGGAAATCACGCCCAACGGCATCAAGGTGGACGCCGGAGACGGACCCGAAGATATATTGGCGGACAACGTGGTGCTTTCCGCCGGGGCCCAGCCGGAAAACACCCTGGCCGCCGTTTTGGAAGAAAAAGGCATTGCCCACAGCGTGGTCGGAGACGCCGGCAATATCGGCATGGCCTTTGATGCGGTGCACCAGGGCTACCGGGCGGGGGCATCCATATGATCGAGACCTACCTGGAACATAAACAAAGACGCGAATCGCAGGGCATTCCCCCGAAACCGCTAAACGTCGAGCAGGTCAAGGGCCTGGTCGAACTGCTGGTCGAGCCCGGCGATCATGACAAAGGCATGCTCTTTGACTTAATCGCCAACCGCGTACCCGCCGGCGTCGACGAGGCCGCCCGGGTCAAGGCCGAGTTTTTGACCGGCGTGGCCAACGGACAGATCAACAGCCCGGTGATCTCCACCCGGCAGGCCGTCTTTCTGCTGGGCACCATGGGCGGCGGCTACAACATCGATCCTTTAATCGACCTGCTCGACGATGCAGACCTTGCCGCCGATGCCGCAGACGCTCTGGCGCAGACGATACTGATTTTCGACGCCTTTGACGAGGTCTTTTCCCGAAGCCGGAACAACACCTGCGCCGAGCAGGTCATCCAAAGCTGGGCGGCGGCCGAGTGGTTCACCCGGCGGCCGCCGCTGCCGGAATCTTTCACGGTGACCGCCTTTACGGTCGACGGCGAAATCAACACCGATGACCTTTCACCTGCCGGAGAGGCCTGGAGCCGCCCCGACATTCCGCTGCACGCCCAGGCCATGCTCGCCCACCGGGTCGAAAGGCCGCTGGAAACCATTGCCGAATTAAAGCAAAAGGGGCACCCGATCGCCTTTGTGGGCGACGTGGTGGGCACCGGCTCATCGCGCAAGTCGGCGGCCAACTCCCTTTTGTGGCACATCGGCGAAGACATCGACTACATTCCCAACAAGCGGCGCGGCGGCGTGGTCATCGGCGGCAAGATCGCCCCGATCTTTTTCAACTCCCTGGAAGACGCCGGCACCCTGCCCATCGAATGCGATGTCTCGCAGATTCAAAACGGCGACGTGTTAACCGTCTACCCCTATGCGGGAAAAATCGAAAACGCAGACACAGGACGAACCGTGGCCGAGTTTAGCCTCAAAACCGGCGGCCTGACAGACGAAGTGCGCGCCGGCGGCCGGATCCCCTTGATCATCGGCCGCACCCTGACAGACAAAACCCGAAATCACTTGGATCTCGGGCCATCCGAACAATTCGCCCGCCCCGGGTCCCCGCCGGATCCCGGCACGGGCTACACCCTGGCCCAGAAGATGGTGGGCGCGGCCTGCGGCAAAACCGGCGTGCGCCCCGGGACATATTGCGAGCCGAAAATTACCACCGTGGGCTCCCAGGACACCACCGGGCCCATGACCCGGGATGAGCTGTCCGAACTGGCCTGCCTGAAGTTCAACGCCGATCTGGTCATGCAGTCGTTTTGCCACACTGCCGCCTATCCGCGCACCGTGGACGTGGAAATGCAGCAGAGCCTGCATCAGTTCATGAAAGACCGGGGCGGGGTGGCCCTGTACCCGGGCGACGGCATCATCCATTCCTGGCTCAACCGGATGATTGTCCCCGATACGGTGGGCACCGGCGGCGATTCGCACACCCGGTTTCCTGTGGGCATCAGCTTTCCGGCCGGCTCGGGGCTGGTGGCCTTTGCCGCGGCCATCGGGTGCATGCCCATAGACATGCCCGAATCGGTACTGGTGAAATTTTCCGGGAAAATGCAGCCCGGCATCACCATCCGGGACGTGGTCAACGCCATCGCCTATGCGGCCATCGAGCAGGGACTGCTCACCGTGGAAAAGGCCCACAAGCAAAACATCTTTTCCGGGCGGATTCTGGAAATGGAAGGACTGGAAACGCTTTCGGTGGAAGACGCCTATGAGCTGACCAACGCCGCGGCCGAACGCTCTGCCTCCGCGGCCGCCATATCGCTTTCCGAGGCCTCGGTGACCCGCTGGCTGGAAGAAAGCATCGGGCTGCTTCGCCAGATGATCGCCGACGGCTACGGCGACGCCCGAACCCTGGAAAACCGCATTGCGGCCATACAACAGTGGCTGGAAAACCCGAAGCTGATGAAACGGGACGCAGACGCCGAATACGCCGCCGTGGTCGAAGTGGATTTAAACCAAATCGCCGAACCGATCCTGGCCTGCCCCAATGACCCCGACGATGTCCGGCTACTTTCCGATGTCGCCAACACACCGGTGGACGAGGTGTTTGTGGGATCGTGCATGACCGGGGCCGAAGCCTTCCGAAACGCCGGCCGCCTGCTTGCCGGAAGCCGGGAACTGCCGGTCCGCCTGTGGCTGACCCCGGCGACCCGGATGATCGCCAGCGACATCAAAACCGAGGGCTACTTCAGCATCTTCGGCAGAGCCGGCGCCCGCATCGAAACCCCGGGTTGCTCGCTGTGCATGGGCAACCAGGCCCGGGTGGCCGACAACACCACCGTGGTGTCGACCTCGACCCGCAATTTTCCCAACCGCCTGGGCAACGAAACGCAAGTCTACCTGGGATCGGCCGAACTGGCGGCGGTCACGGCCATGCTGGGCCGCATCCCGCAAACCGATGAATACATGGAACACTACAACCAGTCGCTTTCCGAGACCGGATAGAAAAAAACGGCCTATTCCGATTTTTCGAAATACAGGGCCTCAAATTCATCGACGACTTTGCGGAGCTTTTTGACGTAATCCATATCCACCGTCTGCTTGCATTTCATGGCATAGACGAGCATCTGGTGCAGCAGCTCGATTTTTTCCGCGTATTTGTCGTCATCTTCCGCGATCCGCTGGGTCATGAAATATTGGGACGCAATTTCCTGCAGCTTGGCCGCATGATCCTCCTTGTTGCTCACCCACCGGATCATCTGGTTGTAATCATGGGCGTCTGCGGCCTTGATATTTTTCTGCAGGGCCCGGATCTGGTCCATGGAACGCTCTATGGTGGTGATATGCTCCCGAATGTCGCCGATGCGGGCCTCATCATCGTAAATACCGCACGGGATCTGGCAATGCGCAAATGACAAACCCACGGCCAGCATCACAATCAGCATCGCCCCCAAACATCCCTTCATCATGGTCTTCATTTTTCTCTCCTTTCACTTTCATTGCTAAAATTATCCAACCCGATTCAACCCGTTTGTCGCGGCACAAGCACCGCATTCCAATTAAAAATTATTACCATTCGTTTTCTTTTTTCAAATATCGGCGTTCCGGGACCTTACGCCCATTGCCCGGCCAAGATAAGACAAAGGCCGGCCGTATCATCACCGGAGACCTTTGATGATACGCCCACCGATACTTATTTTCATATTGAAAAGCCGATAAATAAGGAGTGGTGCAATGACGCGTCGGCAGGGGTCAAACATCATCACGGATCCGGGGTTGAAGGACAAACGGTTTGTATTTCGGGACCGGGCGGATGCCGGCCGGAAACTTATCATGCTGCTGCCCGCGTTTAGCCCATCGGATGCAATGGTGCTCGCCGTTCCGGCCGGCGGCGTGCCGGTAGGCATCGTGGTCGCCGAGCAACTGGGACTGCCCATCGACGTTGCCGTGGTCAGCAAGATCACCCTGCCCTGGAACACCGAGGCGGGCTACGGCGCCGTGGCCTTCGACGGCACCGTGCGGTTAAACCATGCCATGATCGACCATGTGAGATTGGGGCAGGCCGAAGTCGAAGGCGGAAAGGCCAGGACCGCCGAAAAGGTCAACCAGCGTGCCAGGGCGCTTCGAGGCGGCCGCCCGCCGCCGGATTTGTCCGGAAAAACGGCCATCGTGGTCGATGACGGTCTGGCCTCCGGCTTTACCATGTTTACCGCCATTGATGCGCTCAAAAACCTGGGCGCCGAGCGTATCATCGTGGCCGTGCCCACCGCCCACGCCGGCACCATAGATGCCGTGGCCGAAAAGGCAGATACCGTCTACTGCGCCAATGTCCGGTCCGGCATGCGCTTTGCCGTGGCCGAGGCCTACGAGCACTGGTACGACGTATCCGAGACCGAAGTCATTGAAATGCTGCGGGCCCATCCACCCCGTCTCCAAACCCACAGTTAATTCATATCGGCTTCGGGAAACCAGTCTCTGGCATTATCGCGCAGAATGTATTTCTGCACCTTGCCGCTGGCGGTCATGGGAAAAAAATCCACGATGGCCACATGCCGGGGGATCTTGTACCAGCTGATTTGGCCGTGGCAGAAATCGCGCACGTCTTCGGGCAAAACGTTGGCGCCTTCCTTTAACATGACAAAGGCGCCGAATTCCTCGCCGTATTTGCGGCTGGGAATGCCCACCACCTGCACATCCAGGATGCCCTCCATGGTGTAGAGAAACTCCTCGATCTTTCGCGGATAAATGTTTTCCCCGCCCCGGAATATAGAGCACCGCGTAGATGGCTGCTTTTTCCCGCGACTTGCAGCTTACGTAGTGGGGCACCACCGAATTGTAGTAAATAGGAAATAAAACTTGAGCGCCACCGGCTTGTCCTTGTCGGCCAGCATGTGGATTTCTTCCTTCTGGTCGGCGCCGCGCACAATTAAGGGATCGGCGCTGACCTGGTCGTCGAGCAGCGTGCCGAGTCGGACGCCCAGCGCCCGGGCGATTTTTAGCATCGGCCCCAGAGACGGAAAAGCATCTTCGGATTCGAGCCGGTTTAAAAAATCCACGTTCAAACCGGTCCGCCCGGCAAGCGTTGCGGCATCGATATCCTTGGACTGCATGATCTTTGCGATTCTGGCACCGACTTTTCCGGATTTCATGGTCTTTCTCCTGTTATAAAACGGGTCCTGGTATTTGCGACGATCCCCGCCGCCATGCCGGGGCGCCATCGCCGGAAAGCTTTCCCGCCGCGGCCCGGACGAAAAAAGGCATCTACTGCCATCTTTTTTGGAATTAGTGAGCTTTTGCGACGGCGAATTGATTTCAAAGCCGCTCTTATACGACAAGAGGGAGGGGGTTGTAAAGCAGGAACAGCGGCTTTTCATGACTGGGAGGGCAAATGGGAATCAAACACAAAACCCCGGGGGCAAAAGATTCTCCGGGGTTTTTCAGTTGTAGGGCCAGCCTTGTTGGCCCAATTGACAACGGCCAAAGACGTTGTTATAATCTCCAACATGAAAGCCGTTGAATTCGTTCACACGCGAAATATCTATTCTGAATCGGCATTTGCGGAGTTAGTGTTGTGGCGGCTTCCAAAGCCACTGGCCGGATGTTGGCATGAGTTCAAATACAGGCTTGCCTATGTTGTGCAGGGCGAATCTGTTTTGCGCTACGACAACGAGGCCGATAAAGGCGACCACCGACCTTTTGAGGGAAAAGAAAGTGCCTACAGGTTTACGACGCCGGATCAGTTGGTCGCTGATTTCCAAAGAGACATAGAGAGGTGGAACCATGAAAACCTTAACGCTTGATATTCGATCACCTGCCGATTCAATGGCGGATCTTACACATGCATGGAAGACAGGCAACCCCCAGGAAACCGCGCGCATCAGTTTTTCGGCCCCGGAATTGCTCTGGCGGGTGTTAACAGCAAACCGCTGGAAACTTCTTAAGGTGCTTTGCGGGACAGGACCTGTATCAATCCGTGAAGCCGCACGCCTTGCCGGCCGGGATGTCAAGGCCGTTCACGGCGATGTCACGGCACTTCTAAACGCCGGGATTCTTGACCGCACTGAAACCGGACGCATTGTTTTTCCATACGAAGCCGTGAAAGTTGAATTCGTGCTCCATGCCGCCTAACAAGGCCACCGGCCCGACAAAATCACCTCCCAGAGTCCGAAACCCACATGCAAGACGGATTACTGATTGATCGGAAACTGCGTATCCGCAATCCGTTACAACGCGTAGTTAACCCAGAAGGCCATCATGGCCAATTCCATTTACCTGTCTATACCCCGTCACTTGGCTTGGAGAGTTCTTTTATCAATTTCGATTTCGAGTTTAATTCAATATGCACCGCTTACTATAGATAAGCAGTCCTTAAAGATTTGAGAATGTACAGCGCTGCCCTGACGGGTGGGGGGAAAGGGGTTTGGGAGCGAGATTGCGACGTTTGCCGAAAAGGCGCGGCATTTGCGCCGCGTTAAGAATTTCTCACTGTTTGAGGGCGTAAGCCCGAGTTTGAGAAATTCAGCGGCGCAGATGCAGCGCCTCGGCAAAGGGCGCACGAGCGAGCAAATCGCTTTTCCCCCGCCCCGTCAGCCAAACATTTAGAAGAAGGGAGAAAGGAAAAACTGGAAAACGGGAAAGCGGAACGGCAAAGAAAAAGACTTTGTCTTGGTTTTTATAATGCGATCCGGTTCTACTGAATCTCGATGACCTGCCCGGCGCCGCCGGAAATCATCTTATCCGGATACAGCGACCAGAGTTTGCCCTGGTACTGGGTACAATGGGTGGCGCAAATGGTTTTCAGGTTTTCAACGGCCTTGAAATCGGAAAATCCGTGCAGGCCGCCGATCAACGCCGTCACCTTCCCCATTTCGGAGGCGGCCCGCAGGATTTCGGGCACGCCGGGATGGGCACAGCCCGCGATCACCACCAGCCCGTCACGGCTTTTCACCACAAGGGACTGCTCGATGTGCTTTAACGTGCCGGTGCTGTATATCTCTTCGGAAATAGCGGTCTGCCCGAAGACCCGGCTGACATTTGCCGTAGACGGCTTGCCGGTAAACGGGTCCGGCAGATAAACGGGCACCGGCGCCAGCGACAAAAACCGCGACAAACCGCCCGTATGGTCCCAATGGTCATGGGAGATAACGACTTTATCCACTTTCTCCGGCGAAATCGACAGCTTTTCCATGTTATCCATCAGGATCTGGCCGTTGGCGCCGGTATCAAACAGGATATTTTCATTGCCGGTTTCCAGCAGACAGGCAAATCCCCAATCCGCTTTCAATCGCTGATCGTATGCCGTGTTGTCATATACAATGGTGATCCGCATAAAACACTGTCCTTCACAAACTTGACGCTTTGCCAAAAAAGACACAGGCCGCACCGGCCGATAGCCGGTGCGGCCCGTGCAGCAACAGGAGGAAGCATTGCCATTGATTGGCGGATGCTGTCATTCCCCCCGCCCAATCCCTCCCCCGAAATCGGGGGAGGGGTAAAAGTGCAACCCATGCTTGATTTTCACAGGTCTTGTTATCCCGCTTCGGACTGGGAGTCAATCTCATTTATACGCTGCTTAATGTTTGCCAAATCGGCTTCGAGCGCGTTGGCCCGGGATTTCAACGCCGCTTTTTCCTGCTCCGGGGTCGGTGCCGCGTATTGCGGATCGGGCGCATCATAGGGCGCATAATACCCGCCGGCCCATCTGCCGAAACCGCGGCCCCATCGGAATCCGCGGCCACGGCCGCCCCTGAAGCCAAACCCGCGGCCCAGTCCGCGCCCGAAACCGGGCGCCGGGTTGGCATAACCCGGACCTGGCGCACCGGCGCAATAGCCCAGCGCCCGACCGCTCATGGGGCCCTGACCCATAGGACCTGTTCGATCACCTGCTGGCATGACTCATCCCTCCTTTTATCACCAATTACTCGCTGCCCCATCCCAAACCGCCTTTGCGGTTTCCGGATGTGCGTCGCCTGCCGCCGGCATTGCGGCGGCGGCGGAATCTATCCATTATGCCCTGTCGCCAACCCCTTCGGCCGGGGCGATTCGGATCGGCCACCCGGGGCTTGCCGGCACCACTTCCGCAAGGACCCATGCCCCTGCCGGTGCCCGCCCCCGTGCCGCCGGGGCCTGTACCATCTCTGTTCGGCA
>JBNJEA010000093.1:0-12297 GCA_051745395.1 Thermodesulfobacteriota bacterium
ACGATGGCGTGAAACGGATACGTGTTGGCCCAGGCGTCGATCTGTTTGAGCAGCCGGGGTTTTTCAATGCGATCGATCTTGTTTAAGGCCAGCACGGCCGGGAGGCGGCAGGCGGTTAGCTTCTCCACGATCAAAGCCTCGGATCGGAAATCCGGCTTGGCCGCATCCACGACCACCAGGATCATGTCCACCTCGTCCATGGCCGACATGGCCACGTCCACGATTTTCCGGTTAAACACCTTGTCGCTTTCATGGACGCCGGGTGTGTCCAAAAAAACAATCTGGTAATTTTCACCGTGGGCGATGCCCATGATCCGGTTGCGGGTGGTCTGGGGTTTTTGGGAGGTAATCGATATTTTTTCCCCGAGCATGCAGTTGAGCAGCGTGGACTTGCCGACATTGGGCGCACCGGCGATGGCGGCAAAACCGGACCGGAAACCGGGTGTTGGATCAGATGAAAAATTCATGGGCATTTATCGTATTATTGGAAACGCTTTGCGGTTTGAAGCCTCAGTCAGATGGATGTTTATCGGCGCCGGGATCAACGGGTTCGATCAGGGCGTCGATCTGCTGCCAGATCCGGTCAAGGCCCTGGCCGGTCTTGGCGGAAAAACAGATGATATCGGCGGCATCGAAGGCGAATTTTTTCCCCAGCCGCTGGACCTGGGCGTTTTGCTTGTTTTGCGACAGCTTGTCCGCCTTGGTGAAAATATTGAAAAACGGCATCCGGATATGGTGCAGAAATTCGGCCAGCTCAAATTCTTCTTCCTCCGGGCCCCGGCGGATGTCGGTGATGAGGACCACGCCCTTGAGGGTGGGGCGGCCCTGTAAATAGGCCTCGACCATCTGTCCCCATTGCATGCGCTCTTTTGCCGGTACCCGGGCGTATCCGTAGCCGGGCAGGTCAACGAAATGATAGCGGCCGTTTACGAGAAAGAAGTTGATCAACCGGGTTTTCCCCGGCGTTCCGCTGGTTTTGACCAGGTTTTTGCGGCCGACCAGGGTATTGATCAACGAGGATTTGCCGACGTTGGACCGGCCGGCAAAAGCAATTTCCGCCGGTGCCGCCTCCGGATACTGAGCCGGTTTGACGGCACTCGTGACGAATTTGGCTGACTTGACTTTCACGGTTACGCAGGTCTAAATGACTTTGTTTAAGGGATACTCGATAATCCCCTCGGCCCCGCTGGCCATGAGCACCGGGATGAGATCCCGGACGGTATCCGAGCTGACCACGGTTTCCACGGAGTACCAGTCGGAGTGATACAGCTTGGCCACGGTGGGGGCGTTTAAGCTCGGCAGCAGGGACACGATTTTATCGAGTTGGCCGTCGGGGACGTTCATCTTCAATCCCACGAGCTTTTCCGCCACCAGCGCGCCGTTTAACAGCAGCGAGATCTGTTCGATTTTTTTGCGCTTTTCCGGGTCTGTCCAGGTGTTGTGGTTGGCGATCAACTGCGTGTTGGTCTGCATCATGTCGTGAATGATGCGCAGGCCGTGGGCCCGTATGGTGCTTTCGGTTTCCGTGATTTCCACGATGGCGTCGGCCAAGCCGGAAACCACCTTGGCTTCGGTGGCCCCCCAGCTATACTCGATGGAGACATCAATGCCCTTTTCGGCAAAGTAGCGCCGGGTGTAGTTGACCAGTTCCGTGGCGACCTTTTTGCCGGCAAGGTCTTCGAGTTTTTCAATGGAAGAATCGCTGGCCACGGCAATCACCCACCGGGCCGGCCGGGCGCTGGCCTTGGAATAGACCAGGTCGGAGACCACGTGGATGTCGGAATTGTATTCCGCGATCCAGTCCTTGCCGGTCAGGCCGGTGTCCAGGGTGCCGTTTTCCACGTAAACGCCCATTTCCTGGGCACGGCACAGGGTGCATTCAATGGCGCTGTCATTGATATCGGGGAAATAGCTGCGGCCGTTGACGTTGATTTTCCAGCCCGAGCGCTTGAACAGTTCAATGGTTGAATTCTGGAGGCTGCCCTTGGGAATGCCGAGTTTGAGCGTGTCGTTCATTTTTTATACACCTCTTCCGGATCAAATACTTTCTGCGCGGTGATGATTTCCTCGTCGTTTTCAACACGGGTGTAAAAGCAGGATTTATAGCCCTTGTGGCAGGCCGCCCCGCCGAGCTGATCGACTTTTAACAACACCGTGTCCTTGTCGCAGTCAATTCGGATTTCGCGGACCTGCTGGGTGTGGCCCGAGCTTTCGCCCTTGACCCAGAGCTTGTCCCGTGAGCGGCTGTAGAAGGTGGCCTTTCCCGTGTCTATCGTGTTTTTCCATGCCGCCGGGTTCATGTAGGCCAGCATCAGGACTTCCCCGGTTTCAAAGTCCTGGACGATAGCAGGCAGCAGGCCCCCGGTTTTTTCAAAGTTTAATTCCGTCATGTCGTGCCCCGTCTTGCCCCATCATTGCATATTGAATTTTGTTTATGGAATTCTGGCATTATGTATAACCATACAAAATAAAATACTCCAACCCCATGGTCAATCATTTTTTCAGATCCCTGATTTTTATCCGGTGTTTTTCTGTTTTCAAAATCGGTGATTGTGCATAGCATTGACAATGGATAGCGGTGTATAGTAAAAAAAATGCTTGATTTATTCTTCCCTTGTCTTACGTTTCAGACAGTTTATGATTCGCAAGTGGCAGGACCACTTTTTTTGAAACCAACAATATGGATTGATGGAAAGGAAGACAATGGCTGAAGGTATGAAAGAAATCAGTGATTCCACGTTTGATGAAGAAGTGTTGAAAGCCGACACCCCCGTTCTGGTCGATTTCTGGGCGCCGTGGTGCGGCCCGTGCAAAGCCGTGGCACCGGTGCTCGACGAGGTCAGCAGAAATTATGAGGGCCAGGTAAAATTCGTCAAGTGCAATGTCGATGACAATCCCGCTACCCCGAGCTCTTACGGCATCCGGGCCATCCCGACTTTGATTCTGTTCAAAGACGGAGAAAAAAAGGAGCAGATTGTCGGCATGGTGGAAAAATCAAAGGTGGAAGAGGCCATCAAAAACAACCTGTAGCGGGTGCACATGACTCAGACAGCGTATGATCTTATCATTATCGGTGCGGGGCCGGCCGGTTTGACCGCGGGGTTGTATGCCGGCCGGGCCAAGCTTTCGGTGCTGGTTTTGGAAAAAGCCGCGCCCGGCGGCCAGATCCTGGTATCCGACTGGATTGAGAACTATCCCGGATTTCCCGAAGGGCGAAGCGGAGCCGACCTGATGGCCGATATGCTGGCCCAGGCCAGGCGCTTCGGCGTGGAGATCCAAAGCGCGGACGTGGTGGCGCTCGATGTGGCCGGGGCGGTCAAGCAGGTCCACGTAAGCGACACGACTTTGACCGCAAAATCCGTCATTATTGCCACGGGCGCATCCCCCCGCAAACTCGGGGTCCCCGGCGAAGACCAATATTACGGCCAGGGCGTGTCCACGTGTGCCACCTGTGATGCCCCCTTTTTCAAAGACAGCGTGGTGGCGGCCGTGGGCGGCGGCGACACCGCGGTCCAGGAAAGCATCTTTTTGACCAAATTTGCCAAAAAGGTCTATTTGATTCATCGCCGGGATCAGCTGCGGGCCACGCGGGTGCTCCAGGACCGGGCATTTGAAAATGAAAAGATCGAAATCCTCTGGGATTCGGTGGTAACCGAGATCAAGGGCGGAAACGCCGGGGTGGAAGCCGTGACCGTCAAGAATGTCAAAACCGGCGACAGCCGCGATCTGTCCGTGGACGGCTGCTTCATGTGGGTCGGGGTGGTGCCCAACACCGCTTTTGCCGAAGGCGCTGTCGACCGAAACGATGCCGGTTTTATCCTCGCCGACCAGCGGATGCAGACTTCGGTCCCGGGCGTATACGCCGCCGGTGACGTGCGCGATACGCCGTTGCGCCAGGTGGCCACCGCCGTGGGCGACGGGGCGATTGCGGCTTTCGAGGCGGCCAATTACATCGAAACCCTCGAATAAATTCAACGGAATGTCCGAGGTGGGCGAGGCGGGCCGAGGTGTCAAGCCTTGAATTGTGAATTAATTAAAGAGCCTGCGGCCTACTTTTAATTAATTCACAATTCAAGGTTTGACACCTCAGCCCGCCTCGCCCACCTCGCCCAAACGGCGCGGGAGTATAATGAGAAAAAGCGGATTTATTATTATTGGTTTTTGTTTGTGTCTGGTATTTGTCTTTTCCGGTTGTGCGCTTTTTAAGGACAAAGAGGAAAAAACGGCGCCGGAACTGGCAAAAGAGGGACGTGCGCATTTTGCAGATGAAAATTACAGCAAGGCCATCGATGCCTACAAGCGGTTAAAGGATTGGTATCCCTACAGCCAGTACGCCAAAGAGGCGGAACTCAAGATCGCCGATGCCCATTATGAACTCGAGGAATATGAAGAAGCCCTGTTTGCATACGAGCAGTTTGAAAAACTCCATCCCAGCGATCCCAAGATTCCCTATGTGATTTACCGCATGGGCCGCTGTTATTCGGACCGGATGAAAGATGTGGACCGGACACAGGTGCCGACCCGCAATGCCCTGGAAGCTTTCGAACGGCTGCAATCGCGGTTTCCGGACAGCAAGTATGCCGAAAAGGCCGAGCCGCTGATAAAAAAAAGCCGGAAACATCTGGCCGGCCATGAATTTTACGTGGGCGAGTTTTATTTTAAGGCCGACCATTATAAGGCCGCACTGGCACGTTTTGAAAATGTGGTCAACGATTATCCGTCCGTGGACGACTACCACAAGCAGGCGGAGCAATACATCGCCGAGGCCAGAAAATATATTCAACAGGAAGAAGGCGCCAGCGGTGACGAGGAAAAAGACCTGCTTCCCCAGGTCGGCCCCGAGAACAAGCCGATGCCGGGCCAGGGACAACAGCAACAGGGCCGCCAGCCGCTGCCGGGCCAGTAAAAAAGACTTTACAGGCAATTAAACTTCAGGCATATAATCGGTTTTTTTTTAAATATTGTTGATCCGTCTTATCGAGAGAGGAAAGCACCATGTCCAAGATGTGTGAATTGTGCGGTAAAAAACCAATGGTGGGCAACAACGTCAGCCATGCCCATAACGTGAACAAGCGGCGGTTTAATCCCAATATTCAGCGGGTTCGGGCCATGCACAACGGCAGTGTGAAAAAAATGATGGTCTGCACGAGCTGTATTCGGTCCGGCCAGGTCGTAAAAGCCCCCTGAGCCTCTGTTTGAAAGATTCCTTTTTTTCAATTATACCCTGCAGGGCAAGCCATGTGCTTATCTGCGGGGTTGTTTTGTTGGTGTAAAAGTTTTTTTACGTGCGGCGGACTTCGGAAATAATGGAGACCTTGCGGAGTTTGTTGATTACGTCGTCTAAGTGATGCCGGTCGTTGACCATGATGGTGAAGTAGGCGTAGACCATTTTGCTGCCCCCGTGTTCGAGCCGCACATCATTGATGTTGGCGTTGGCCTTGCTGATGGCCGTTGAGATTTCAGCCAGCAGTCCCACCTGGTCGTAGCCGGTTATCAGAAGCGATGCCGGGTACATACCGGATTCGTCGGTTTTCCATTCCACCTCGATCTCCCGGTCGGGATTCATTTTCAACGCGTTGACGCATCCGGTGCGGTGGACCGTCACCCCGGCGCCGTGAGTGATGTAGCCGGTGATGGGATCGCCCGGCACCGGCTGGCAGCACTTGCCGAACCGGATCAGGATGTCTTCCATGCCGTGGATGACCACGCCGCTGCTTTTTTCCTTTCGTTTGCGATCCCGCCGCCGGGTCATGATCTTGTCGATGAGCTTGGGTTCGGTTTTGTCCTTCAAGTTCGGATCGAACTTTCTGATGATCTGAAGCGGCGTGATCTTGCCGATGCCCACGCTGGCGATCAAGTCATCGACGTTTTTGAAATTAAACTCCTCGGCGACTTTTCCCATCTGCGTCGTATTGACCAGGGAATTGAAATTCAGCCGGTATTTGCGGAAAGCCTTTTCACACATTTCCCGGCCCAGCGACAGGCTGCGCTCCTTTTCCTGCTTGCGGATAAACTGGCGGATGCGGGACTTGGCCTTGACGGTCTTGACGAAATTGATCCAGTCCTTGCTCGGCTGGTGGCCCTTGGTGGTCATGATTTCGACGATATCGCCGCTTTTGAGCTGGTACTGCAGCGGCATCAGCCGGCCGTTGATCTTGGCGCCGGTACACTCGTTTCCCACCTCGGTGTGGATCATGTAGGCGAAATCAACCGGAGTGGCGCCTTTGGGCAGGGATTTGACCTCGCCGGTGGGGGTAAAGACAAAGACCTCGTCGGGAAACAGGTCGATGCGCACGTTTTCGAGAAATTCCTCGGGATCGCCGAAGTTTTTCTGGTTTTCCACCAGGTTGTGAATCCAGGCAAAGGTCTGGGCATTGTTGATGTTTTCGGTCTTGCCCTCTTTGTAGCTCCAGTGGGCGGCGATGCCGAATTTGGCCACGTGGTCCATTTCCCGGGTCCGGATCTGGATTTCCATCCGCTCGCCGTAGGGGCCGATGACGGTGGTATGCAGGGACTGGTACATGTTGGGCTTGGGTACGGCGATGTAGTCCTTGAATTTTTTGGCGATCGGTTTCCACTTGGCGTGGATGTTGCCCAGCACCGCGTAACAGTCGGCCATGTTGTCGACGATAATGCGGAAGGCGATGATGTCATAGACCTCTTCGAAATCCAGATTCTGGGACTGCATCTTGTGGTAGATGCTGTAGTATTGCTTGTACCGGCCCTTGACATCGCAGTCGATGCCGACCTGCTGCATCTGTTCCCGGATCAGGGTGCGGACGGTTTTGACGTAGTGCTGCCGTTCGGCTTCGCCGCGCCGGACCATGTTTTCGATTTGTTTATAGGCTTCGGGGTCGGCAAAGTAAAAAGCGCTTTCCTCGAGTTCGTTTTTGATCCAGTAAATACCAAGCCGGGCGGCAATGGGGGTGTAAATGTCCAATGTTTCCCGGGCGATGTTTTTTTGCTTTTCCGGGGATTTGTGGTAGTGCAGCGTCCGGATGTTGTGGAGCCGGTCTGCGAGCTTGATCAGGATCACCCGAAGATCATCGGCCATGGCCAGAATCATCTTGCGCGTGTTTTCCGCCTGCCGCTGTTGATCCGTGGAAAAGGGAAGGGCGCTGATCTTGGTGACCCCGGAAACGATGTGGGCGACTTCCTTGCCGAAAATGTTGTAGATTTCATCAATGGTGGCATAGGTGTCCTCGACCACGTCATGGAGCAGGCCGGCGGCAATGCTGACCGGGTCTAGTTTCATGTCGGCCAGGATATCGGCCACCTCCAGGGGATGCGACAGGTAGGGCTCGCCGGAAAGCCGCATTTGTCCCTCGTGGACCCGGGCCGAATAGATGTAGGCCCGGTCGATGATGTCGGTGTCGACATCGGGATAGTACTCGTAGAGCTTGTCGAGTATGTCGGTAATTCGGATCATAGACGATGGTATAAGGTGTAGGGTCTAAGGTCTAAGGTCTAAGGTGTAAGGTGTAAGGTGTAAGGTGTAAGGTCTAAGGTGTACCCTTGAAGTTTTTGTTCCCTTGGACCTTATACCGTAAACCTTGGACCTTACACCTTACACCTTGAACCTTACACCTTAGACCTTTTTAATATGCCTTTGCAAAGACAACCCGCTTGGGGCTGGGCCGGTTGCATTCGATGCATTCGCCTGCTGCGTCGCCTTCTTCAAAGGGAATGCACCGGATGGTGACGTTGAGGCGGTCCTTGATCGCCTTTTCGCAGGCAATGTCGCCGCACCAGTGGGCCCGGGCGAAACCGCCGTGAATTTCGGACTGCTGCGGGTCTTTCGGCGTAAAAAACGCGGCAAAGGCATCGGCGTCATCAATGTCTTTCGTATGGGCCTGCTGGAAAGCCAGCGCCTTTTCAAACAGGTGGTTCTGGATCTCGTCTAAAATCTGCTCCACTTCTTCGATAAATTGCGCCCGGGGCATGGAAAAGCTGTCTTTTTTGTCCCAGTCCCGCCGGCCGACGAATACGGCGTCGGCGGCAATGTCTTTGGGCCCGATTTCCACGCGCAGGGGGATGCCTTTGCGGATCCAGTCCCAGTTGCGGGCGCCGCCGATGTCGCGGTCGTCGATTTCCACGCGCAATGCGGCGCCGCAGTAGGTTTTGGCGCCAAGCGCATCGGCGATTTGCCGGGTATAGTCCATTACCGTTTCCCGGTCCTTATCCTTTTTCACAATCGGCAGCAGCACCACGTGCGCCGAGGCCACCCGCGGCGGCAGGACCACGCCGTTGTCATCGCTGTGGGTCATGATCAAGCCGCCGATCATCCGGGTTGATACCCCCCAGGAGGTTGTCCATCCGAACTCTTCGGTTTCCTGCGCCGATTGAAAGCGGATGTCGGATGCCCGGGCGAAATTTTGCCCGAGAAAATGGGACGTGCCGGCCTGGAGGGCTTTGCGGTCCTGCATCATGGCCTCGATGCATGTGGTGATCTCGGCGCCGGGAAATTTTTCCGCAGGCGATTTTTCGCCGGTAATCACCGGCATGGCCAGGTATTTTTCCGCCATTTCGCGGTACACATCAAGCATCATAAACGTCCGGTCAATGGCTTCCTGCTTTGTGGCATGCACGGTGTGGCCCTCCTGCCATAAAAATTCACTGGTGCGCAGAAAAATCCGGGTGCGCATTTCCCAGCGGACCACGTTGGCCCACTGGTTGAGCAGCATCGGCAGGTCCCGGTAGCTTCGGATCCACTTGGCAAAGGCATCTCCGATAATCGTCTCCGAAGTCGGCCGGACGATCAGGGGTTCGGCAAGCTTGCCGGCCGGCACCAACTGGCCTTCATCGTTTTTTTCCAGCTTGTGGTGGGTCACCACGGCGCATTCCTTGGCAAACCCCTCGACGTGTTCGGCCTCTTTTTCCAGGAAATGGACCGGGATAAACAGGGGGAAATAGGCATTTCTGACCCCGGTGGCCTTGAACATGTCATCCAATTGCCGCTGGATGTTTTCCCACAGGGCATAGCCCCAGGGCTTGATGACCATGCAGCCCCGTACCGGGGAAAGCTCTGCCATGTCCGAGGCGCGGATCACCTGCTGGTACCATTCCGGATAGTTTTCTTCCCGCGTGGGGGTGATCGCCGATTGTGGTTGTTTTGCCATGGTTTTACCCTTCGATTATCCTGTTTCGGTTTGCATTTCAGTGTTGATCCGGATTTTCGGCTTCAAATTCCGCCACCGCCGCAAGCAGGGCATCGACCAACTGATCCTGGGGCAGCTTTTTGATCACCTCTCCTTTTTTAAACAGCACACCGCTGTTTTTGCCGCCGGCGATGCCCACATCGGCTTCCTTGGCCTCGCCGGGGCCGTTGACCACGCAGCCCATGATCGCCACCTTGATCGGCGCGGTTTTGGTCATCATCGCTATTTCCACGGTTTCGGCAACAGAAAATAAATCGATGTGGCAGCGTCCGCAAGTAGGACACGATATGATTTCCGGCCCGCGGCGGCGGATGCCCAACGACTTTAAGATTTCATAGGCCACCCGCACCTCTTCCACGGGATCGCGGGTTAAAGACACCCGGATGGTGTCGCCGATGCCTTTCAAAAGCAGCGCCCCGATGCCCACCGAGGACTTGACAATGCCCGAATACAGGCCGCCGGCTTCCGTGACGCCCACGTGCAGGGGAACCTCGGATACCGCCGAAAATTGGCGATAGGCATCGATGGTTTGCAACACGTCCGAGGACTTGATCGATACCTTGATTTGATCGAAGCCGTATCCGCCCATCCGGTCGATATGGCGCAGGGCGCTTTCCACGAGGGCGCCCGCTGTGGGGCCGCCGTGTTTTTTCAGCAAATCCTTTTCCAGCGAACCCGAGTTGACGCCGATGCGGATGGAAATGCCGCGGTCTTTGGCGGCGTCCACTATGGTCTTGACGCGCTTTTCGCTGCCGATGTTGCCCGGGTTGATCCGGATGCCGTCGGCGCCGGACTCAATGGCGGCCACGGCGAGTTGATAATCAAAATGGATGTCTGCGATCAGGGGGATTTCAATTTGAGCTCGGATCGCGGAAATGGCCGCCGCCGCCGTTTGGTCCGGCACCGCCACCCGGATGATTTCACAGCCGGCTTCTGTCAGGCGCCGGATCTGGGCCACCGTGGCGGCGACATCTTCGGTAAACGTATTGGTCATGGACTGGACAGCCACCGGGGCGCCGGCACCGACCGGGACGCGGCCCACCCGGATTTGCCGCGTATTTTTCCGTTCAATCGAAATTGGCATGAAAGTCCGAAACCAATGGATGTTACAATATCAGGGTATTGAAAATGGACATGCGCTGTGTCCAAAAAACCGAATTTACCGCCGTTTTTTTCATACCTAACAAACCGGATTTTTTTGATCAAGCGAAATAGTGCCCGCCCGGCAGGGGGGATATGGGCCGCCACCGGGAGGTGGCACCGAAAAGGCGGAAAATGTGGCAAGCCATGGGATCGGGCGCGGGTGCCGGTTGCGTTTTGCCGCCTCGACAATGGTCTTGTTCTGCGTTACATTGAAATCGTCGAGGCGCAGCGGGAACGAAGAAAACGGAACCATTATTTAGTGGAGAAAAAAACAATGACATCTCATGATGCCCGTGTCCGGAAAATGTTAACGAAGCGGTCCAAATCCGGGGAGTTGGCCTGCGCCCGGGCCTTTGGCGCTGCCGAGGAACTCGGGGTTTTGCCGGCCACCGTTGGCAGGTATGCCGACGAAATGGGGCTGCACCTGGTCAAATGCCAGCTCGGCCTGTTTGGATACGAACCGGAAAAAAAGATCGTCCAGCCGCGCGATTCGGTTTCCCCCGAATTAAAGGCCGCCATTTCAGACGGGCTCGCAGATGGCCGGCTGCCCTGTGCCGCGGCATGGGAGATTGCCGATCGACTGGGATTGAAAAAAATGGATGTCAGCGGGGCCTGCGAAACGCTTGATATCAAGATCAAACCCTGTCAGTTGGGCGCATTTTAGCCCTTTTTGCAAAGGCCGGAAAAAGTCGTTTCCCACGGCATACAATGACAGTGAATTGCGACCTGAATGGAGCGCAGAAACAGGAGAAATCTCATGGAAATTGAAAAACAGATTATGGACACCGCCATTGCCAATGGCGCAGACCTCGCCGGCATTGCAAGTATGGAGGCCCTTAAAAACTCTGCCTCTCACATCATATATACGCAACTGCCGGACTATGCAGGGGTGGGCACCAGTAAAGATGATCATGGGCAGGCAAGGGAGCAATTGTTCAACTGGCCGGATACAGTAAAATCGGTACTCGTGATTGGTTTGTCGCACCCTGCGGATAAGCCGGAGCTGGATTGGTGGGATGGCAGGGGCACTCCTGGCAATCGGCAGTTGATGGAAATAATGAGGCTGACCCGGCAGCAAATTGAAAGCAACCTGAACGGGGGGACCCATAAGCTGCATTACTATGTGGAAAAAGGCGGCGTTTTCCTCAAGGATGCCGCAGTCCTGGCCGGGTTGGGGTGTATCGGCAAAAACAATCTCTTGTTGACGCCCTCATTCGGCCCCAGAATCCGGCTCCGGGCGCTTTTTCTGGATACGGAACTTGAGCCAACCGGACCTGTCGGCTTTGATCCCTGCTCCGGGTGCAAGGTGAATTGCAGAAGGGTCTGTCCGGAAGGGGCGATGAAAGAAAAAGCGCCCGAGTTTGAATCGATCAAGGCTGTAGCGCATCTGCCGGCAAGAGACGGGTGCTATAACAGGGAAACCTGCAATATAAAGATGGAAAAGGATATCGCCGAGAGCAAAAAAGACAATTCAAAAGAGCCGGCGCCAGTTAAATACTGTCGACGCTGCGAGTTTGTTTGTCCGGTAGGGAAATAGCGATAATGAAGCGGGGTTGGTCACAAGGATTGCCTTGCCGCGAAAGAATTTTTGACGAAGCACTTTTTGGTCGGGGGATCATATTTTATTCTTAGCCCTGTAAAAATTAAAGGTAAGTGGGGCTTTAACTATGTTGTTCGACCTCGAATTGCCAGTCATTCATGATAGCCAGATCCAGCTCCTACAGGGACTGCAGCAACATGTCGTCCTTATTCGGGATCGGATTCAGCGTTGCCCGGAGGCCGGTTTATGACAAGAAACCATTGAAATTTTGAAAAAATAACTTTACCCGCTGCTTGTGTCAATCTTCATCTGCCCCCCCCCATTGCCGGAAAACAGGAGGTATGTGACAGCCCCGCCATAAAGCACCATTATCAGAAAGCCCTCAAATCCGATATTCGCGATTCCCCGTTTTTCCCGTCGCAGCATGCCAAGCAGCAGAATAGCAGTCATGAGGAT
>JBNJEA010000094.1:0-12236 GCA_051745395.1 Thermodesulfobacteriota bacterium
AATTAATTCACAATTCAAGGTTTGACACCATGTCACCATACTCCGACCGTCATGCCTGCGAAGGCAGGCATCCAGACTGTTTCTAAGGTCTGGAAAACTATAGGGGTGGGAAAACCTGGTTGCCCAGGCTCTCCCCCCTCCGAACCGGACATGCGGATCTCCCGCATCCGGCTCTCCGGTCGGTAGTTTAACCTCTTGAGGACTGGCGTAAAGCACAATGGGCATCGTAAAGGCTAAAATACCCAAGGTCCCGAAAGTACTTGTTCGGCCATCTGATGTTGTCCTTGCCCCGGCTTATTCCTCTGCCTTTGTTGTAGCCGCGCAGGATCGTCCTGAACCTGCGTCTGATCCATCCGTCCAGTGGTTTAAAGGTTTTCCAATGGCTGTGCTTGAAGTATTCAAACCATCCTTTGCTCGTCTTATTGACCTCGGCAATAATGGCCTCCATGCTGCTGCCATTGCTGCGTTTCGTCTTGCTTCGGATGGTGTCTTTGAATTTGTTCAGGCTTTTCTGGCGCGGCCAGCGAGTACCGTTTTCAAAATGATACCCCAGAAAGTCAAAGCCTTGGCCAGGTTGCCCGGTGTTCACCAAGCTGGTTTTATCTGCATGCAGGGTCAATCCCCGCTCACCTACCAACTTAGCCGCCCGGGAGAGAGCCGCTTCGGCTTCTTCCCGGCTCTTGCACAAGATCACGAAATCGTCCGCATAACGAACCATTTCGAATCCGGCCATTTTCATCTCCTTGTCCACTTGGTGCAGATAGATGTTGGACAGCAGCGGGCTGATCACCGCCCCTTGAGGCGAGCCCGTTTCCGGCGTCCACAGTTGCAAGTCCTCCAGAATCTGTTGTTTGAGAAAACCCTGGATCAGATCCAGTACGCGGCTGTCGGTGATACGCTGCTGCACATCCTGCATCAGCCGCTCGTGGCCGATGGTCTCGAAGTAGCTCTTGAGGTCGGCATCCACCACCCAGGTGTAGCCGGCTTTAAGCAACCGTTCGACCTTTCGCAACGCATCCTTGCATCCCAGGCCCGGTCGGAAGCCAAAACTGGTGTCTATGAACTCACGTTCAAAGATGGGTTCGATCACCATCTTGAGCGCTGTTTGCACCACCTTGTCCCTGACCGTGGGTATTCCCAGTGGTCGCTTCTCTTTGCTGCCGGGTTTGTTGATGTAGGTGCGGCGAATCGGCCTCGGCCGATACGTACCTGTGCGCAGTTCCTCCTCCAGCTTTGCCAGATTCGTTTTCAGGTTCTCCTCGAACTGTTCCAGACTCTGATGGTCCGACCCCGCTGCGCGGCCTTTGCCCCTGACACTCTGCCATGCGGCCAAAAGCACATTGCGCCGGTGCACTTTATCAATCAGACTGAACCAAACGTCTCCTTTCACCCCCTTTTCGAGGGCCGCCAGCATGCGATCGGTCCATATCGCGCGTTCCACCCAGTACCATGGGTCTTGGGCTTCTCCTGCTTGTTTAGTCCCTGCGGACACTTCCGCCGGTTTGTTTTCACGCAATATAACCTTCACGCATCTACCTCCCTGTGTCCCTTGGCTCCACGGGCGTTACCCCGTTTCTTCGCTACTATGGACACTCTGACTCCTGCCCGTCCGGTTACCACCCGGCTTGCGCCGAACGGCTCCCGACCTCTTCCCGGGCAGGTCTCCCTGATTCACATGGCGCGACCTTCCATGCATTCTGTCACCAAACACCTGACGCGCCCCACCATCGCTTTTGTGCTGCTCGCCCAGCGTGATGGGCTTCCGGGATTGTGCGGTTGCCGTGGGACACGTAGTCTTGCACGGGATTGTAGCCAACCTGACCAACCTTCGCCCCGGTCTGGACTTCACCTTGCATCCGCAGGCTCGTCGCTGCGTGCGGCCGAATCGTGTTCGCAATACTGCTACGGACTGCATGTTCGTCTCCGGTTGCTCTCCACCCCACCTCGCGGTGACGCAGTTACCTTTGGCTACCGGGAGCGAGCATCTCCCGGAGGAGGACTTCCACCTCCCAGATCGCGCCTGCTCTCAGGCGCACGGATGCCTGCCTTCGCAGGCATGACGGGCGTAGCAAATTGCTTTTTTCCTAAAGTCTTATCAGTTCATGATGTCTTCAAGCTGCAATATTTCGAATTACCCAATTTCTTTTTATTGCCTTCGAAACGGGATAGCGTCTCCCTGCCCGAGGGTGGGTAAAAGGGGCTTTCGAGCGAAATTAAAGGGTTTTGCCGAAAAGCCGGGCTCTTTGCGCCGCGTAAAAATTTCTCATTGTCTGAGGGCGTGAGCCCGAGTTTGAGAAATTTTAGCGGCGCAAAGAACCCGGCCGGCAAAAGACTTTTGAGCGAGAAAGTTCCTTTTGCCCATCCTCCGGGCAGCCAAGAGCGCCCCGGTATGGCCGGTTTTTTATTAGACGCTGTCTTTGCGATCATTGCTTACCTTTCCCCGCCGATAAAACAAACACCGGGTTTCCCGCCGAAAGCCGCATACCCGCCGGCATCTGCGAACCTTTTGAAACCTGGACCTGGACGACTTCGGTTTCAAAGCCATGCGACTTTAAGATGGCCAGGCAGGCAGTCACGGTTTCGATCACCACGGCATTAACCACGATCCGGCCGCCGGGCTGTAGTCGCTTTAAAGCGGAGTTCAGTATCTCCGGCATGGCTTTTCCGCCGCCGCCGATAAAGATCCGGTCCGGGTCGGGCAGCGTGTCCATGCCCGACGGCAGCTGCATTTCATGGACGAAAATGTTGGGCACACCGAATTTTTGAATATTTTGCCGGATATTGGCCACCCGTTCCGCATTTTTTTCCACGGCCTCGATCCGGCCGCGCGTGACAAAAATCGAGGCCTCAACGGCGACCGCCCCGCTGCCGGCACCCAGGTCCCACATTACGCAATCCGGGGCCAACCCCAACTTGGCAATCGATACCGCCCGCACCTCGGCCTTGGTGATCATGCCCCGGTCGTGGGCGTAGTCTTCATCGGCGCCACCGAGCACCGGCCGGTATGGCCGTTTGGCTTCCGGCCAGAGAATTACGGCGTTGGGCTCGGAAAAGGTACACCCCGCCGCTTCTTCCGGGGCCAGCCATTCGACACGTTCATCGGTTTCGCCCAGGCGCGACAGCACCCAAATCCGCCACCGGCCGGGCGCCTTTTCGGACACGATCTTCGCTACGAAAGCCGGCGTATGCCGGCGGTCGGTAAACACGAAAACCGGGGATGAGCCGCAAAGGGCGGCAATCAAATCGGCTTCTCCGTCCCGGCCGTGCAGGCTGACTGCGACGGCCCCCGCCCATGATTTTTTAATCCGGGCAAAGGACTCCGCCATCACGGACACGTTGGGCAGGATTTCCACGTTTTCTTCGCCCAGGTGCTCTGCCAGGGTGCCGCCGATGCCGTAAAACAGCGGATCGCCCGTGGCCAGGACCACCACGCGGTGCTCTTGCATCTCGTGCCGGATTTGGTCAATGACATCGGCAACGGGCGATTTAATTTCCAATTTCCGGCCGGGATGGTCGGCAAACAAGGCCAGGTGGCGCTTTGCCCCGACCAGGATATCCGCGGCATCGATTGCATCCCGATGCCGGGCCGCCAGATCCGCCCGGCCGGCCCCAGTGCCGATGACCCGGACACGCTTCATGATCGTTCCCCCTTTTTTTCGGCCCTGGCCGCCACGGTCCCTTCGTAATCAAACAACACGGCGCCTACGTTGACCCGCCCGCCGGCAAAAAAATGGGCCGCCGCCGCCATTTTTTCCGCCACGTCCGAAAACACGGCCGGAAAGGCTTCATGGAGTATAAAAAACGCTTCCCGCGCGGTATTGGCGCCGCAGACCCTTTCCGCCACTGCACTTTCTGCACCGGCGGCCGCCGCCCAACGGCCCAAGTCTTCGAGCACCATCTTCGATTTTGCCGCGTGGGTGTGGGGCACGCCTTTGGCCATTTTGACCGCCTTGCCGAAAAACGCGGCCAAAACGACATTTCCGATGCCGCGCTGTGCCATAATTTTCATGGACTTTTCAAAATAATCGCCGATCTGCACAAAGGCCTCGACCGGCATTTCGGAAAACTTGGCCTGGGCATGCCGCTCGCTTCTTCTGCCCGTGGTGCAGACCACGGTATCCAGCCCCGAGGCCGCGGCCACGGCCACCGCCGATTCGATGGTGGCAATATAGGCGGCATGGCTCATGGGCTTGACCACGCCCGTGGTGCCGAGTATGGATATGCCGCCTTCAATGCCCAACCGGGCGTTTAAGGTTTTTCGGGCAATGGCTTCGCCTTCCGGCACAAAGATTTCCACGTCGATTCCCCGGCCGCCTTCGGCAATTTCTGCGAAATCGGCCAGAACCTCTTCGACCGCCCGGACAATCATTTGCCGCGGCCCCGGGTTGATGGCCGACCGGCCGACCGCAACCTCGAGGCCCGCCTTGGTCACCCGGCCCACCCCTTCGCCGCCGGTGATCGTAACGCCGTTTTCCCCGGCCCTTTTCACCCGGGCGCCGATAATCGCACCGTTGGTGACATCCGGGTCAGAGCCGGCGTCCTTTTTCACCCGGCACTCGGCAGTATCGCCTTCCAGTCGGCATTGCCGGACGGAAATGGTCCAGATCTGGTCATTTAAAAGTCTCACATCAACGGCAGCCGGCGCCGGGTGCCCATAGAGGACCATCGCCGCCGCCTTGGCCGCAGCAGCCGCCGCCGTTCCGGTGGTAAAACCGGAACGGAGTTTTTTTCGCCTGTTGCTTTGTCTGCTCATGCGATGAAATAAAAAATCGTTGCGACCCCTATGATACTCACCACCCGGAAAAACTGGCCAAGCAAAAGGATCTGCAAGCCCATCTTCGGTTGAAAGATCCCCATGTAGCGCGGCAGTTGATGCCGGATCGCCCGCACGGGAAAGGCGATGACGTTGCCGGCGATCAGGGCGAGCACCGTCTGTTTGACCGTGATCACCCCCTGGTCGAGCAGGGCGCCGGCGGCGGCAAAGCCGGAGGTAAACTCGGCGACAAAGCTTAAAATCACCACGGAGAAGGCCTCGACGGGCACAAAACCCACCGTGAGGGTTTCGGCCATCCAGTTGCGGGTCATTTCAAAGGCCCCCAGGGCGTTGACAAAATAGATGGCCACGTATATGGGCACCACGTAAATCAAAATCGTGGTAAACCGGGCCGGCAGGCGGCGCCGGATGGCGGCAAGCGCGCCTTGGTTTTTTCCGGCGCCGGAAGACACCGTCGTTTCGCCGGCACCGTCGGCCGAGGCCACCGGCCGTCCAAAAAAGCGCCCGTAAATCACAAATGCGATGGTCCGCAGCAGCACGGCGGCAAAGGTTACGGCGAAATACAAAAGGCCGGCGGTTTTGGTCAGCGGCACCACGATAAAAAAGGTCGTGGGCAGATGCAGGAAATAGGCCGGCAGCTGGTTGATGAAGTTGGTCAGCATCACCTGCTGTTTGGAAATCTTTTCCTCCCGGTAGTAATCGACAAGCATGGCGTTGGCGGAAACGCCGGAAAAAAACGCCGTGGAAAAGGCCGCGCTGCACCGGTGACCCAGGTTGGCGAAGGAAAACAAGGGACTGGCCAGCGCCCCGATCTTTCGGGTCCAGCCCCGGGCCTCGATGGCCTGGGCCACGACAAGGCCAAGTCCGATAAACAGGCACAGGCGCAAAAGCGGCATCAGCAGCTTATCCCAGGCCGTGGAAAGCGTCATGCCCTCGATCCCCAAAAGGCCCGCTGCCACCATGGCCGTTGACAGGATCAGGGAAGCCGCCAGCACCCGGTATTTCGGTCCGGCTTTACCCATGTCCGTTTCGATGCTTTGCCATGATCAGGGTCCAGTAATCCGGCGGCGCGGTCTCGAATTCGCCGATATCCTCCACGATGCGTTCCCCGGGCAGCCCGCAGCTGACCATCCCGATACTCTCATCCTGCCAGCCGTACTCGCACAGCGCGCTGCTGATATCCGAGACGTTTTTATAGGCCTTTAAAAACACCACGTTTTCCGAACGGTTGCCGAATTCCCGGAACCGGTCGCCGCCCTTGACGCCGGACATGACCAACAGCGACTGCTCGCCTTCGACCAGCGGCCGGTTGACCCGGGCCGCGGCCGCCTGGTAGGAGGTAATACCGGGCACGGCCTCCATCTCCACGTCCGGGGCGATTTCAGCCACCTGCCGGGACAGGTACCCGTAAGTGGAATAGGTCAAACAGTCGCCCAGCGTGAGAAAGGCCGCGTTTTTTCCCCGGGACAGGGGCTCGATCACGCGACGCGCATTTTCTTCCCAGGCGCGCTGCAGCACGTCGGCATCCTTGCTCATGGGAAACGCCAGCATCCGGACCTCGGTGTGTTCGGGCACATAGGGTTCGGCGATCTTAACGGCCAGGCTGTAGCTGTTTTTGGTCGAACTGGCGGTAAAGACCACGTCGACCTGTTCGAGCACCTTGACCGCCTTCATGGTGATCATGTCCGGATCGCCCGGCCCCACGCCGATACCGTAGAGGGTGCCGTATCGTTTTTCCATAACCATTGCTCCTTTAACGGGTTTTGGCCAGCAAGACAAGGGCGTTGACCACGGCCGCCGCCACGTTGGAACCGCCCTTCCGCCCGGTATTGGTGATGTAAGGGGTATCGACGGTCAGCAGTTGCGCCTTGGATTCGGCCGCGTTGACAAAGCCCACGGGAAATCCCGCCACCAGCGCCGGCTTGGCCCGGCCCTGTCGAATCAATGCAATCAGGCGCATCAGCGCCGTCGGCGCATTGCCGACCACGTAAATACCGCCGGCCATGGCTTCGGCGGCGGCGTCCACGGCGGCTTCGGCCCGTGTGGTGCCGTTTTTTTCGGCCATATCGACAATTTTCTGCGATGCCATGAAACAGGCCGCCTCGCATCCAAAGCCGGCCAGATCCTTCTTCCGAAGACCGGCCAAGACCATGTTCGTGTCCGTGATGACCGCCACACCCTTCTTCAACGCAGCAATTCCGGCGTCAACGGCCTCCGGATGAATCCGGACCGTGTCAAGGTATTCGAAATCGGCGCTGGTATGGATCATCCGGGCCACCACGGCCCATTGATCCGGTGCGAAGCCATGGCGGCCGGCTTCTTCTTCAATGATTTCAAAACTGGTTTTTTCGATTTCATCGGGCCGCATGTCGCAACTCCTGTTCGGCTTTGTATTTTCGGCAGGCCGCGGCAAAGCCCGCCCCGACCGCCGGGCGGCTTTTGAAATGCAGGTGCACGTAGCTGCCCAGGCACCGGTGGATCAACCAGCCCGGGCATCCCCGGTCTGTGCCGCTTTTATCCGTTGCGCCGTAGGCCGGCACGGCACCGGCGGCCTCGTCCGGTTCGGCCAGGTGCGAGTAGTGAAATTCATGCCCGCGAACGCTCATACCGGCCGGCCCCAGCGGCGTGTCGCGGACAAATTTAATTTCCCGGTATCCCAGGGCGGCGAGGCGCTGCTGCATACAAATCTCAAAGGCAAACACGCCGGCCATCTCATAGGGGCGGCCATCGGCCGTTACCAGTTTGCGGCACAAATACATAAACCCGCCGCACTCGGCATAAACCGGCATGCCCGATGCAGAAAGGTTTTGAATAGCCTTGCGCATGGAGACATTTTCCGATAATGCCGCCGCGAAAAGCTCGGGATAGCCGCCGCCGAAATACAGGCCGTCCACATCGGGGGGCGCGGCATCGGTGATGGGCGAAAAAAATTCAATGCCGCAGCCGTTTCGCCGAAGCACGTCCAGGTTGTCTTCGTAGTAGAAGCAAAACGCCGCGTCCCGGGCCACCCCGATGCCGATGTCGGGCGCCGGAAGGACCGGCGCATCCTGAGTATCCGCCGCATCCGGTGTATCCGGGGCTGTTTCGGGCAGATGGTCTACAAAGGCGCCCAAATCCATGTGGGCCGTTGCCATGTCCGCCAGTGCGTCGACCGCGGCGTCGGGCAATACGTGGTCATCGGCCGTGTAAAGCCCGAGGTGGCGGTCCGGGATGGTCACATCGGCGTTTCGTGGTATCGCGCCCAGCAGCGGCACGTTAATAATGCCCGCCAAGGCCTGCTGCAGGTACGCCAGATGCTTGTCACTGCCTACGTTGTTGGCCAGAACGCCGCAAAATCGAAGGTCCGGGTCAAATTCCACAAACCCCTTGACCAGGGCGGCAAAACTGCGGGCCATGCTTTTGGCATCGACGACAAGCAGCACCGGCAGTCCGAGCCACTTGGCCATCTCGGCGGTTGACCCGGCCTCGCCGGTGCCGTCGTAGCCGTCAAAAAGGCCCATGACGCCTTCGGCCACGGCGATGTCGGCATCCCCGGCCGCATCGGAAAAAATCCGCCGGCACTCGGGCCGGTCCAGCATCCAGCCGTCGACGTTGCGGCTGATGCGGCCGGTCACCCGGCCGTGGTGGCCGGGGTCGATGAAATCCGGCCCCACCTTGAACGGCGCCACCTGCAGGCCCTTTTTCTTCAGGGCCGCCATCAGGGCCAGGGTGACCGTGGTCTTTCCGGAGCCGCTCATAGGGGCGGCGACCACGAAGCCTTTTATTGTTGATGTATTGCGGTTCATATTGTGTTCGGTTTTAACCTGATTTTGTTTTCACCACAGAGGGCACAGAGAACACAGAGAAAAAATTTTTCCCGGTTATTCGATTCGCCGCCCCATTCATTGACTATTGGCAATTCACAATTCGTTTTTCCTTTTTTCCCAACTCCGAACAGGCTGGCCGCAGGCGAAGGCAGGCATCCAGAGTCTTTTGCCGCCTGGAAAACTGGATGCCTGCCTTCGCAGGCATGACGGACGAAGCAAAGTGCTTTTCTTGCTAAGTCTTCGACTTCATTACGTTTAAAATTAAATGCCCAAATATTACGTTTGGGTTTTAGGCAACCAGAATCACGAAACAGTTTTTAGCTTCTCAATTCTTTTCTCCGTGCCCTCTGTGCCTTCTGTGGTTCATTTTCGCTGCGTAATCCATTTCAATTCAGCGTCTTATTCCGGCACCCCCGACCCAATGGCTTGCCTTGCCGCCGCATCAAAGTGCTCCGGATACAGGATCGCCCCGATCCGGCAGATGCCGTCGAGCAGGCTCAGTGTGGGCCGGGACATCATTGTTTCATCCATGAGGTAGACCTCGCCTTCCCGGACGGCCTTGATGACATCAAAACCGGGCTCGTTGACAATATCGTCGACCGTCACCCGATTCATTACCCCTTTCTGCGCCAGGTAGACGTCGATTTCATCGGCATGTGACAGGATTTTTTCCTTGCCGTAGGCGGCGATGTTGGTGTTCCGAACGGCCGTTGCGTCGGCGGCCGCGTTGATGCCGCCGGCACACGTTAACGCAAACAGCGGCATGGAGTCGGGCGTAAAGGTTTTGAACCGGTCATGGATGGCCTCGAAATAGACGTGCTTTTTCGATTCCACCTTTTCCGCGATCCTGCGGGCTTCGGCCACGCCGTGTTCAAAACGCCGGATCATGTCACGGGCCGCGGCCGGCCGGTTGACCAGCCGCCCCAATATTTGCCAGTACGTCTTCATTTCTTCGACGTTTCCGGGCTGCAGCGACACCACCTGGACGCCGAAGTCTTCCAGGCGCCGCATCAAATCCGAGTAGCCGCGATCGTGCATGGGCCGCACCAGCAGCAGGCCGGGCTTGGCCGCCAGGAACCGTTCCGGGCCGTCATGGACCGAAAACCCCGGCAAATCGGCAGCGGCCTTTAACCGGTCGCTGCTGTTGGAAACCCCGATCAGGGCATCTTCAGCCCCCATGGTCAGCAGGTTTTCCGTGTGCGCCCCGTACAGCGAAATAATCCGGGAAAACGGCTTTTCAACCCGGACCTTTCGGCCGGCGGCATCGACGATGCCGTTTTCGCCGAACAGGGCCATCTCGGTGGCAAATGCGGAAACTCCGGGCAGCAGCAAGAGGCCAACGACAATGAAAACAATAATACCGTAATGGCTTCCAGTGCTGCCGATCCAAAGATCTTCGCAACGCCCTGGTTTTCGGCCCCGACTCAGCAGATTCTCGACGTCATTGCCGCGAACTTGTCCCGATGAAGACCGGGACAAGTTCGCAGGAATGACGAGGGACTGTCTGCTCTTCATCTTAGAAACACCACCTGGGGGGCATCTATGGCCGCCTCGTAGGTGAGGCGGACGTCGACTTCGAATACCGCCCGCAAAACGTTTGCGTCGAAAATCTCATCGGTTTTCCCTGCGGCGCTTACCTGCCCGGCTTTCATGAAGACAAATTCGTCGGCGTAGCGTGCGGCCAGGTTAATATCATGCATCACGGCCACCACCGTGGCGCCGTCCCGGGTCACCCGGCCGGCCGCCAGGTCGAGCAAGCGCAGGGCGTGTTTGACATCCAGGTTGGCGCACGGCTCGTCGAGCAGCAAAACCGGCGTCTGCTGGGCCATGGCCCGGGCAAATATCACCCGCTGTTTTTCCCCGCCGGACAACTCGGTCATGTACCGGCCGGCCAGGTGGTCGGCCCGGCAATCGGCGAGCACCGCGTCCACGAAGGCCATGTCGTCAACCGGCGGTGCGGAAAACCGGCCGATATGCGGGTAACGCCCCATGGCCACCACTTCCCGGGCCGTGTAGGGAAAGTTGACACGGTATTCCTGGGGCACCAGCGCCATTTGCCGCGCCAGGTGCCGCTTGCCGTAATCCGGCAGCCGATGGCCGTTATAGCGGATGTCACCGCCGGCCGGCCGCTTGTGGCCGCACAGCAAATCGAACAGCGTGGTCTTGCCGCACCCGTTGGGACCGATCACCGCGTAAAAGCGGCCCGGCGAAAGCGAAAGCGATACGCCGTCGACGGCCGGATGGGCCCCGTAGGCGTATGAAACGTTTTCGAGTTCAAAACCCATGGCCCATCGCCCCCATCTGCCGCCGGCGGAAAATGTAGCAGAAAAACGGCCCGCCGATTAACGCGGTCAACACCCCGATGGGCAGCTCCGACGGCAGCACCGCCCGGGTCACCGTGTCGGCGGCCAGCAGCAGCAATGCGCCGACCAGAAGCGACACCGGCATCAGGCGCCGGTTGTCCGGGCCGGTCACCCCGCGGACCAGGTGCGGCACCAGCAGGCCCACAAATCCGATAATGCCGGTCACCGACACGCACACGGCGGCCATCAGGCTGACGCAGACCAAAAGCGCCGGCGACAACCGGCGTGCATCCACGCCAAGCGACTCCGCCGTCTTGGTGCCTAAAGAAATGGCGTTTAAATCACGGGCGAAAAACAGGCACACCGTCGTGCCCAGCCCGGTTACCGCCGCGATGATGCCGACGTCGGCCCACGTTTTGGACGCCAGGCTGCCCATCAGCCAGAAAACCAGCACGGCCACCCGTTCATCGGCCAGGTACTTTAAAAAGCTGATCCCGGCCGACAAGATGGCCGCCACGATAATGCCGGACAAAATCAGGTTGTTGGAGGAAAAACCGCCGGCCGAGCCGGCCAGATACATCACCACCATCAGCGTGGCCACCGCACCGACAAAGGCAAACACCGGCACCGCGTATCCGCCGAGCAGCTCAATGTTGATCAGCAGCGCGATGGAGGCGCCGAATGCCGCACCGGCCGAAACCCCGAGCGTGTAGGGATCGGCCAGGGGATTGAGCAGAATGCCCTGGTAGACGGCACCGGATACGGCCAGCGCCCCGCCCACCACGGCAGCGGTTAAAATGCGCGGCAGGCGCACATCGACCACCACGGCGGCAGCCATCGGATCGATGCCGGCCAGCAGGTCCTCATGACCTGTCAAAGCCGAGACCACGATCCGGATCACGTCGGAGACGCCGACACGGACGTAACCCATGCCCGCCGCTGCAGCCATCAGCAGGCAAAGCAGTACGGCAAGTACTGCCAACTGCGGCCACAGGCGCCCGTTTCGCAGTCGATGCCAGGTTGTTTTGTGGGTTTTACCATTCATAAAATAATGACGAACGTGAAAAAATCGTTTTGGTAAGGCAAAGTAAAAAGTTCAAGATCAAGGCGCACGAATCCCGAGGAATGCAGCGTACATGAGAGTACGTGAAATTCCGAAGGGATGAAGCGCAACGCAGATATTGGGCTTTTTACTTTGCCGTCATAAAAATAAAAAAGCCCTCCCAAGCCTGCGGCTTAAGAGGGCTGCACCCGTGTTTCTTGACCCTTCATAACGGAATTTTCGACGAGGCCGCGCGTCGAAATCCTTTCTTTCTTCCAAGGCAGGTCTTCTGGCTCTCGGTTCGTCCTACT
>JBNJEA010000240.1:0-3151 GCA_051745395.1 Thermodesulfobacteriota bacterium
CCACAAGGTGCGCCGCGTGTTTTCCGCGGCCTGTCCGGCCGACATGTGGGAACCCTTTGAAAGGCGTTTCGGCGTCACCCTCTACGAAGCCTACGGGGCGGTCGACGGCGGCGGCAAGGGGTTGATGAATCTCGGCACCGCCCCCGTGGGGTCGCTGGGCAAACCGAACCGGCCCGGTGAAATCCGGATCGTGGATGAAAACGGCGCCGACGTGCCGCCCGGCGGGCCGGGCGAGCTGCTGTTTAAGGCCAAAAAAGGCGGCAGCAGCGTCGAATATTATAAAAACCCCCGGGCTGCAGGCGAAAAGCAGAAAGACGGATGGATCTATACCGGCGACCTGGTCCGGCAGGACGGCTGCGGCTTTGTCTATTTCGTGGGCCGAAACACCGAGTCCATGCGCAAAAGCGGCGAAAACGTCTCCGCCTACGAAGTCGAGCACGTGATCATGGAACATCCGGCCGTGGAGGAAGTCGCCGTGTATGCGGTGCCTTCGGACATGAGCGAGGACGAAATCATGGCCGCGGTCAAATGCGTCAACGGCCATTCCCTGACCGCCGACGAACTGCGGCAGTTTCTGTCCGAAAGACTGGCCAAATACGCCATCCCCCGGTACGTGCGATTTGTGGACGCCTTCCCCAAAACCACGTCGCACCGCATCATCAAGGGGGAACTCGAAGCCGAAGGGATAACCCCGGATACGGTGGATGCACAACGGCCAAGGGAGTTCTTATGATTTCAAGAAAAGAGGTCAAAAAATATGCCGGGATGTCGCCCTGCTTTGAAGACATCTCCTGCAGCCTGCCGGCGGGGCCCAAGCTGCCCCGGGCCATGGGCAAAGAAACCAAAAAGGCCGTGGCCCTGGCCCGGAAATTCAACCAAGAGGTGGTGCGCCCCTATGCGGAGACACTGGATCTGAAAATGCAGGCCTCCCCGGATTTCATCCCCTGGGATTTTGTCGAACTGGCCAACGACTGGGGATTGTATACCCTGTGGATTCCCAAGATTTTCGGCGGCAAGGGCTGGAACATGCCCTCCATGTCCTATTTTATCGAGGAAGTCGCATCCGAATGCCTGGCCATGGCCAACCTGATCGGCGTGCATTACCTGGGCATCTGCACCCTGACCGCCACGGGAAACATCCGGCTGATCAACCGGATCTGCCGCCAGGTGGCCGAAGGCGAAAAAAGCAGCAAGCCCTGCCTGGTAACGCTTGCCATCACCGAGCCCGGCGCCGGCACCGACGTCGAGGAAGTCGACCTGGTGGACAGGGCCAACGTCGCCTGCCTGGCGGAAAAAGTGGACGGCGGCTACAACATCAACGGCACCAAGGTTTTTATTTCAAACGGCCATATCTCCACCTGGCACATGGTCATCGCCTATTCGGACCTGGAAAAGCCGTCGGAAAACACGGTGGTCCTGGCGGTCAAAACCGGGGACAAGGGCTTTTCCTTCGGCCGCATGGAAAAGAAAATGGGCCAGAAGTCATGCCCGGCCAGCGAGCTCATTTTCAAAGACTGCTTCGTGGCCGACGAAAATGTCTGCTTTGCCCCGGACCAGGTGCGGTTTTTAAAACGCCCGGTGCGGGAGACGAGCATGCAGATGATCGATTACGTGGTCGCCGCCACCCGGGCCGGGGTCGGGGCGTTTGGCACCGGTGCGGCCCGGGGCGCCTATACCGAGGCACTTAAATTTGCCTCGGAGACCCGTGTCGGCGGCAAATGGCTGATTAACCATGAATGGGCGCAGAGCATGCTCGCCGAGATGTTAAAAAACGTGATGTGCGCCCGGCTGACCTATATCGAGGCCAATTACGCCAACGGCCTGTACGGCGGCTTCCGGCAGCTGCAGAAAAAGCCCATGTACTACTACTACAAGCTCATGCCGGCCCGGTTTTTCGAAACGGCCGTTGCCCCTATGATGGAACGGCCGTTTATGACGAAGATGTTTCGGAAAGTCCAGCTCGAAGGCCAGACCGACGAAGAGATCTGCCGGACCTCCGGCTGGGGGTCGTTGAGCAAGTTCTGCGCCACGGACCTGGGCATCGGCAACTGCCACATGGCCCTGGAGCTCATGGGGCACGACGGCCTTCGACAGAACCATCGCGTGGAAAAAATGCTGCGCGACGCCAAGCTGCTCCAGATCTACGAAGGCACCAACCAGCTAAACCGCTTAAACCTTTTCAAGTGCATGATCGCCGGCCATTACCCCCACGCCGTCGTATTCGACGAATAACCATTGGAGACGACCATGATTGCAGGCACGGACAAAGAACTGAAGATGATGGACAAGGCTTCGGCCGAATTTGCCCGAAAGGCCCTGGCGCCCGAACGCCAGACAAACGACGCCTATCCCTTCGGTCCCTTTTTTTACGATGTGGTAAAAAACGCCTATGATCTGGATTTTTTCCACGTGACCCTGCCGGAGGCCTGCAACGGGATCGGCCAGTCCATTGCCGCCCTGTGCGTGGTGCTCTACAATATCTGCCGGACAGACAGCAGCCTCGGCGGCATCATTTTTACCAACGCCGCCGCCCAGGAGCTGATGCTGGCCGCGGGGGCGCAGGACCGGCTGGCCGCGTTGACCGAATCGGCGGAGACGGTCCATGAGGTCTTGCTGGCCGCACCGGTGTTTGCCCACCCGGCGGACATGGACAACGGGTTATCGGTTCGAGAAGCGGACGGCGGTTATCGGTTGTCCGGGCAGGCGGCCTACGTGGTGGCCGGCAATATCGCCCGGCATGCCGTTGTTTTCGCCAATACGGCGGATGCGGATGGATGCGGGCTTTTCCTGGTGGATTTGTCCCATAGCGGCATTGCGGTCAGTGATCCCGTGCACAGTCTCGGCCTGCATGCCTGCCCGGCGGTGGATATCGCGTTTCATGACGCGCCGGCCGAGCTGATGGGCGATGCCGGCGCCGGATGCCGGTATTTTGACCGGATGTGCGACCGGCTGTCAGCCGCAGCCGCCGCCATGTCCGCCGGGATCATGAAAGGCGCCTACGACGAGGCCGCAGCCTATGCCAAGGGCCGATATCAGGGCGGCCGGGCCATTGTCGACTGGTCCGGACTACGGATGATCCTTTCGGAAATGGCGATTTCGGTCAAAACCGCAGAAGCACTGGTTTCAAGGGCCTGCCAGGCTGTGGATGCCG
>JBNJEA010000241.1:0-3143 GCA_051745395.1 Thermodesulfobacteriota bacterium
CGGTTTCCGGGGTGACTTTTCCCCTGAAAATGTAATAGCAGTACCCCATGTAGCCCAGGATCACCGGCAGCAGCACGACCGTTCCGATCAACAGCAAAGACTGGGATTCGGGTGCGGCAGCCGCCCGGCGGAACGTAATTTCAAACGGCACCACATAGGGCCACATACTGACGGCAATGCCGATATAGCCGGTCAGAAAGACCCCGTAGCTCAACAAGAAGGGCCGATAATCGCGGTGGCCGGCCTGCAGGTCCCGCCAGATGACAATCAACAGCAGCAGACTGGCCAGCGGGATGGGAAAGAGAAAAAAGATGTTGGGGGTGCTAAACCACAGGACCCGGATATCGGCGTTCATAACCGGCATGCTGACACTGACGACCGCCAGGAAAAACGCCTGGCAGACAAGCATATAGGAAGCGCTCCGGCGGGCCCAGTCCCGGGTTTGTCCCTCGGTTTTTATCACCACCCAGGTACCGCCCAGCAACGCATAGCCAACAATGACGGCAATGCCGGTGATCAGACTGTAGGCATTGAGCCAGTCAAATGCGCCGCCGGCATAGCTTCTGCCGGTCACCTCGATGCCCTGGACAAACGCCCCGACAATAACGCCCTGCATGAAAGCCGCCACAAGCGAGCCGAAGTGAAAGGAGCGGTCCCACATGCGGCGGTGCTTTTGGCTGGCCTTGAACCGGAACTCAAAGGCCACCCCCCGGAAAATCAAGCCCAGGAGCATGACGATGACCGGGATGTAAAAGGCCGGCATAATTACGGAATACGCCAGCGGAAACGCCGCCAGCAATCCGCCGCCGCCCAGAACCAGCCAGGTTTCATTGCCGTCCCAGAACGGGGCGATCGACTGCATCATCGCATCCCGGCACTGATCGGTGGGCGCAAAGGGAAACAGGATGCCCACGCCGAGATCAAAGCCGTCGAGCAGTACATAGAGAAAAATGGCAATCCCGATCAACCCGTACCAAATCAGCGCCAGGTCCAAAAATGCCTCGAAACTAAACATGCCGCTCTCCTTTTTTGCCTGCCACATCGGTAACGATCGGCGGGTCTTCGACGCCGTGGGCGCCGTAGACGGCTTCGCCGGGTTCCGGCCCTTTGCCGATCAAGTGGAGAATATAATAACTGCCGGCACCGAAAATAAAAACATAAACCACCACGAATGCGGCCAGCGAAATCGCCACGGATGTGCCGGCAACCGGGGAGACCGTGTTTTGCGTCCGGAGCAGGCCCTGAACAATCCACGGCTGACGCCCCACTTCCGTGACAAACCAGCCGGCCAGAACGGAGACGAAACCCGCAGGCGTAAGGGCCATGCACCAGTACTGAAACCACCGGCTGTCAAACAGCCGGTTGCGGAAATAAAGCACGATCGCCATTGCGCCGGTAGCGATCATCAAAAGCCCCAGGCCCACCATGATGCGGAAAGTCCAGAATACCACGGCGGCCGGCGGCCGCTCGTTTTCCGGCCACGCCTTCAACCCCTTGACCTCGCCGTTGAGGTCATGGGTCAAAATCAGGCTCGACAGCTTGGGAATCTCCACGGCATAACGGGTCACCTCCGCCTGCTGGTCCGGCCATCCGAAAAGCACCAGCGGCGCCCCCCGACTGGTCTCCCAAAGCCCTTCCATGGCAGCGACCTTTGCGGGCTGATGCTCGAGGGTGTTTAACC
Organism: Thermodesulfobacteriota bacterium; assembly: GCA_051745395.1. Classification (GTDB taxonomy): domain Bacteria; phylum Desulfobacterota; class Desulfobacteria; order Desulfobacterales; family Desulfosalsimonadaceae; genus JBNJEA01. The sequence goes on from JBNJEA010000241.1 coordinate 1,682, forward strand.
CGTGCATGTCCCCGACCACCAACTGAAACGGGGAGACAAAAACCGCCATGATCATCGCCATGCCCAGCATCACCCGGGCGTGGGCCACGTGGCGCCGGCGCCACAGGTAAAACGCGCCGATGCCGGCCACGGTAAAGGCCGTGGTCAGGTAGGCCGCGGTCACCATGTGGATAAAACGATACGGAAACGAAGGGTTGAATATGATATCGAGCCAGTCGGTGGGATACAAAAGACCCTCGGCGCCCACCCGGAACCCGGCCGGCGTGTGCATCCAGCTGTTGGCCGAAAGGATCCAGAACGCGGAAACCAACGTGCCCAGGGCCACGATGACGGTGGCGGCAAAATGCATCCGGGGGCTGACCCGGTTCCACCCGAACAGCATCACCCCCAGAAAGGAGGCTTCCAGAAAAAATGCCGTAAGGACTTCATAGCCGAGCAGCGGCCCTAAAATATTGCCGCCGGTATCGGCAAATACCGACCAGTTGGTGCCGAACTGAAAGGAAAGCACCACGCCGGACACCACGCCCATGCCGAAAGTGACGGCAAAAATCTTGACCCACATGCCATAGACATCGGCATAGACCTGCTTGCCGGTTTTTAACCAGCGCCACTCCAGAACCGCCAGCCAACTGGCCAGCCCGATGGTAAAGGCGGGAAAAATGATATGAAAGGCAACGGTGAAGGCAAACTGCGCACGCGCCAGAAAGACGGGATCCAGGTTTTCAAACATATTCACATCCTTCAATGGTTAGGGATAAAAAACCGTACCGAAAAATATACGCATTCGCTTCTAATAATTCAACTTTATTCAGGTTTCAAAAATCCGGGATGCAAACGGCTGTCAACCCCCCGGAACAAAAGGCTTTGCCGAAATCATAAACCTCCAGAATTCAAAGAAAACGCAAGAATGTGCCGGCCAGCATATCCCCTAGCGAAATATGATATATTTATTTGACATTTTAATATTTTACAATTATAAATTAATTATATTCCTATTACTTCGGCGCTCATTTTTTTCTGATCTCACCTACACTTGCTGCTCAATACGCATCCTTTTTTCGAAGCATTAACTGCCTTGATCTGCCGGACCAAGGCTTTGCATTGGCTTGACCAATAACTTGCATTCAAATTCAAAGGAGGCCGTATGAAACGACATGTCATGCTTACCAGTTTTATCGTCGTCATGGCAACATTCGCGCTTGTTTTTGCCAGTGCCGCCACGGGCTTTGCACAGGCCAAATCCCCATGGCAGGTCCGGGTAAGAGGCTTGGGGGTAATGCCGGATGATGACAGTACATCAATCACGACCATCGGTGGCAATGCAGCAGTAGACAATTCGGTTGGGGCCGAGGTGGATTTCACCTATTTTTTTATCGACAATCTTGCCGCTGAACTTGTGCTCGGCGTGGCCCAGCACAACGTGGAAGCCAAGGGGGTTAATGCAGATATTGTAGGGGCGTCC
>JBNJEA010000095.1:0-11952 GCA_051745395.1 Thermodesulfobacteriota bacterium
ATCACTTGAAAGAAGGTATCGGGCTGCGGGGCTATGCCCAGCAGGACCCGTTGCGGATATACAAAAAAGAAGCCTTTGACATGTTCCAGGACATGGTTTTCCGGATCAAGGAAGAAACCTTAAAGATTTTATTCCGGATTCAAATCGCCGAATCCGAGGGCGTCGAAGAAATTGCCCAGCCCCGGGAGCAAGAAATGACGTTTTCCCATGGCGATGCCCCCGCCCGGAAACAGCCTTACAAGCGAAACGGCAGCAAGGTCGGCCGCAATGCAGCCTGTCCCTGCGGCAGCGGCAAAAAATATAAAAAATGTTGTGGTCCGTAATACCGGGTGTTGCGCGGATTTTCCGGTGTGACATCCCAATGCATGTTCCATTTCAGACCGTATCGCGTCTGAGTTATGCACCTGCAAACCCGCCGGAATATCCCGGCGGGTTTGTGCGTTTGCCTTGAAATTTGGATTGAATTTTGAGAAAAAATTTTTTTATAATGAAAATGGACAAAGCGTGCCGGGCCGCCATGACAACCGGCAAACACGTGTTTATATTAAACAACAAATCGGAATCGAATTGTTGTTAATGTTTGTTTTCGGTACAGCCGAGGAGAACAATGAGTGAACAGGACAGACCGGAAACAGAAGAAAAGGTCTTACCGGAAACCAAAAAGGCGTTAAAGGAACCGCCGATGTACCGGGTTTTGCTCCACAACGACGATTACACCACCATGGATTTCGTCGTGGAGCTTTTGATGAACGTTTTTCACAAATCTTTTGAAGAAGCCACCCGGATCATGCTCAAAATCCATCGGGCAGGGGCGGGGGTGTGCGGTACCTATACATACGAAGTGGCGGAAACCAAAGTCGAAACGGTGCATGAACTTGCTTCGGACAGGGGTTTCCCGTTAAAAAGCACAATGGAGAAGGTGTAATATTATGATCAGCAAGGGACTAAGCGTTGTTCTTAGCCAAGCGGTCAAAGAGGCCAGGAAGCGGCGGCATGAGTATGTCTGCGTGGAACATATGCTCTATGCGATACTACACGACAGCGTCGGCATTGAGATCATTGAAAATTGCGGCGGCAATGTGGAAAATCTGCAAAACGAAATCGAACGGTTTTTTGACCAGAAGCTGGAGCGCATCCCCGACAGCCAGGAATATATCCTCCAGCAGACCATCCGGTTTCAGCGGGTGATCCAGCGTGCGGTCAACCATGCCCGCTCGGCTGAAAAAGAATCGGTTTATGTCGGCGACATCCTGGCCTCGATGCTTGAAGAAAAAAAATCCCATGCCGCCTATTTCATGGCGGCCGAAGGCATCACCCGGCTGGATGTGTTAAATGTCATTTCCCATGGCTCTTCCAATGAAGTGTTTAAGGAAAACCCGGAAAATGACGTGATGCCGGCGAAAAAGACCAAGAAAAAAGCCGCCGATCCGCTGGAGTCGTTTACCGTTGATCTGGTCGAGCGTGCCAAAAACGGTAAACTCGATCCTTTGATCAGCCGGGATACGGAAATGCAGCGTACCATCCAGGTGCTGTGCCGCCGGCGGAAAAACAACCCCGTCTTTGTAGGCGATCCCGGCGTTGGCAAAACCGCTATGGCCGAGGGTCTGGCCCAGCAGATCGCTTCGGGCCACATACCGGAAATGCTTTCCGGGGCGCGGGTTTTTTCCCTGGATCTCGGATCGCTGCTGGCCGGCACGAAGTACCGGGGCGATTTCGAGCAGCGGTTGAAATCCGTAATTTCTTCGTTGCAGAAGCGTGAAAACGCCATTTTGTTCATCGATGAAATCCATACCATTATCGGTGCCGGTGCCACGAGCAGCGGTTCGATGGATGCGTCCAACATTTTAAAGCCTGCATTGGTCACCGGGGAGTTGCGCTGCATCGGATCGACCACCTATGAGGAGTTTAAGAACTATTTTGAAAAAGACCGGGCGTTTTCCCGCCGGTTTGAAAAAATTGAAATCCCCGAGCCGTCGATTGAAGATTCCGTAAAGATTTTGAAGGGGCTGAAGTCCTATTACGAGGATCACCACGAGATCGCCTTCACGGAAGCTTCGTTGAAAGCGGCCGCCGAGCTGTCGGCCAAGTACATCAATGAACGGTACCTGCCGGACAAGGCCATTGACGTCATCGACGAAGCCGGCGTGATGCTCCGGTTAAACGGGGCGGCCAACCGAAAGCGGGTCCATCCCACAGATATTGAAAAAGTCGTGGCCAAGATCTCCCGGGTACCGGCCCAGCGGGTATCGTCGTCGGACAAGGTCAATCTGGCTCACCTGGACGAGCGGCTCCAGGCCAAAATTTTCGGCCAGGAAAATGCCATCTCCTCCATGGTCCGGGCAATCAAACGTTCGCGTGCCGGCCTTGGCGCACCGGAGCGGCCCATCGGCTCGTTTCTGTTTACCGGCCCGACCGGGGTCGGCAAAACGGAAGTGGCCCGGCAGGTGGCCCGGATACTCGGCGTGAAATTCATGCGGTTTGACATGAGCGAGTACATGGAAAAACACGCCGTGGCGCGGCTGATCGGGGCGCCTCCCGGATATATCGGATTTGACCAGGGCGGGCTGCTCACCGATCAGATCCGGAAAAATCCCTATGCGGTGCTGCTGCTCGATGAAATCGAAAAGGCCCACATCGACATGTACAACATTTTGCTCCAGGTCATGGACCATGCGGCATTGACGGACAATAACGGCAAAATCGCCGACTTTCGAAACGTCATTTTGATCATGACCTCCAATGCCGGGGCCCGGGAAATGGCATCCAACACCATCGGCTTTGGTTCGGGCGCAAATGAAAACGCCAGCAAGGGCAAGCAGGCCATTGAGCAGTTTTTCAGCCCGGAATTTCGCAACCGGCTCGATGACATCATCACCTTCCGGTCCCTGAATACCGAAATCATGGAGATGGTGGTCGACAAGTTCATTTCCGAATTGCGGCCCCAGCTCAACGCCAAGAAGGTGGATATCAAGCTGTCGGCCAACGCCAGGCGATGGCTGGCCAAAAAGGGCCATGATCCGCATTTCGGCGCCCGGCCGCTGGATCGCCTCATCCAGTCGGAAATCAAGGACGTGCTAACCGATGAAATCCTGTTCGGTCGGCTCACCAAGGGCGGGGAAGTGTTTGTCAAAGTCAAGGAAGACCGCTTGGTCTTTTCCTACTCTTAAAAAGACCCTGATGCCCATCTTCCGGCTGTCGGACAGAATGTCATTTCCGCCGCCTCACTTTGCTGCGCACAACGGGTTGCTGGCCATCGGCGGCGATTTAAGCGAAACCCGGCTGCTGCTGGCTTACCGGATGGGGATATTTCCCTGGTTTTCCCCGGATGACCCGATCCTGTGGTGGTCGCCCGATCCCCGGCTGGTGCTGTATCCCGATGAAATCCGGGTTTCCCGCCGACTGCGCCGGACCATGAAAAACAGCGGTTTCACGGTTTGCAGCGATACTGCTTTCGATCGGGTGATTGCGGAATGCGCCCGGATCCGCCTCGAAAATAACGAGGATACCTGGCTCATCGATGAGATGATCACAGCGTATACGCGATTGCACGAATACGGGTATGCGCACTCGGTGGAAACCTGGCGCGGCGGTGCGCTGGTCGGCGGGCTCTACGGGATTTCGCTGGGAGGTACGTTTTTCGGGGAATCCATGTTTTCCAGGGTCTCCGATGCCTCCAAGGTCGCCCTGGTTGCCCTTTGCCGGCATCTGGCCCGATCCGGTTTTGATCTCATCGACTGCCAGGTGGCCACATCCCATTTAAAAAGCCTTGGCGCACGGGAAATCTCGCGCAAGCACTTTCTCAAACAACTCGAAGACTCCATGCAACGGCCGACGGAGAAGGGCGCCTGGACGGTCCGGCTTTAAATGACTTGATCTTGCAACGTCTTATGAATAAAATCTTTTTATGCCCTTTCGAATGCCGGTGCATGGTTTCATTTCCGATGAGCAAATCCGGTTGAATTGAACTTGCGAGGTGAATATGGAAAGCAACGGTTGTCTCTTCTGCAAAATTGTAAACGGGGAAATGGGTACAACATTTCTGCACCAAACCGATGACCTTGTGGTCTTCCACGACATCAATCCGCTGGCGCCGGTGCATTTGCTCATTGTGCCGCGGCGACACATCCGCAGCATCAACGACCTGGCCGAAGGCGACGGCGCCATTGTATCCGAGCTGGTATTTACGGCCCGGGGCATGGCCCGCCGCATGGAAGTGGACAAAACCGGTTACCGCCTGTTTTTCAATGTCGAGCAGGGCGGCGGCCAGGAGGTCTTTCACCTGCACCTGCACTTGATCGGCGGCTGGCAATAAGTCGTTCAATTTCGGCTTGATTAGGGTTTCATGGACAACCGGCATGATTAAGACTTTTAAAAACAATGTTTTTTTGCTACTTTGCGCCATTATTCCGGAACCGGGCTTGTTTTTTTCGGCAAAATAGCGAGGGGGGATTGAAACAGATCCGCACGGCTTGTATCACACAGCGGGTCAACAGCAGAGAGTGGATAAATCAAAATGGGCAAAACAGTAGCGGAAAAGATTTTCGATTTGCATCATGTGGACAATCCGGCCGGGGACATGCACGTGATCCGGCTCGATGCGGTGTTCTGCCATGAAATCACCACGCCGGTTGCCATCAATGACCTGCTCGAGCGCGGCAAGGACCGGGTGTTTGACCCGACGAAGATCAAAGCGGTTATCGATCACGTCACCCCGGCCAAGGATTCCAAGACGGCCATGCAGGGCAAAATCCTGCGGGACTGGGCGCGCCGGCATCACATTGAGCATTTTTTCGATGTCGGCCGAAACGGCGTCTGCCACGCCCTGTTTCCGGAACACGGGTTCGTCCGGCCCGGTTATACCGTCATTATGGGCGACTCGCATACCTGCACCCACGGGGCATTCGGCGCCTTTGCCGCCGGTGTGGGCACCACGGACCTTGAAGTGGGCATTTTAAAGGGCGTCTGTGCCTTTCACTATCCGAAGACCATGAAGATTTCGGTCACCGGCCAGCTGCCCGAAGGCGTATATGCCAAGGACCTGATCCTGCATATCATCGGCCAAATCGGGGTCAACGGCGCTACGGACCGGGTTATTGAATTTACCGGCCCAACGGTGGATGCCATGAGCATGGAATCGCGGATGACGCTTTGCAACATGGCGGTTGAAGCCGGGGCAACCTCCGGAATTTGTTACCCGGACGCCACCACGGCAGCCTACCTGTGGCCGTTTATTGACAAGGAATATGAGTCCGAAGAAGCCGCACTGGCGGATTTTCAAAAGTTTCTGCCCGATGGTGATGCCGAATACGCCGACATCATTGAAATCGACGCCGAGGGCCTTTCCCCCCGGGTTACTTTCGGGTATAAGCCAGACAATGTCAGGCCGGTGGCTGAAATGGCCGGCACGCCGGTGGACCAGATTTACATCGGTTCCTGCACCAACGGACGGATAGAGGATTTAAGAGAGGCCGCCCGCGTGCTCGAAGGCCGGCGGATCAGCGATTCGGTGCGCGGCATCGTATCGCCGGCCACGCCGGAGGTCTACCGCCGCGCCCTGGCAGAAGGCATTATCCAGATTTTCATGGATGCCGGTTTCTGCGTAACCAATCCCACCTGCGGGGCGTGTCTGGGGATGAGCTGCGGGGTTATCGCAGAGGGCGAAGTCTGTGCGTCAACGACCAACCGGAATTTTTACGGCCGGATGGGCAAGGGCGGCACCGTGCACCTGATGAGCCCGGCCACGGCCGCGGCCACCGCAATTGCCGGCTGCATCACCAATTCAAACTTATACAAGGGATAAGGCGGACAAAGCCATGCGTAGCTTCGGCGGCAATGTTTTATTTCTGAATCGCTCGGACATCAATACCGATGAAATCATACCGGCCCGGTATTTGACGGAAATCTCCCGGGCGGCTTTGAAGCCCCACCTGCTGGAAGACCTGGAACTTGACGGGTTCGAGCAAGAGCGCGACCTGGCCGACCGCCAAGTCATCGTTACCCGCGCCAATTTCGGATGCGGTTCCTCACGGGAACATGCGCCGTGGGCCCTGGAGGTCAACGGCATCCACCTCGTCATTGCGGAAAGTTTTGCCCGGATTTTCCGGCAGAACATGTTTAATTGCGGCATGCTGGCCATCGAGCTGGCCCCGGCGCAGATCGAGCAGTTGTTTGCCGATTTTGCCGGATCGCAAACCCGCATCGCCGTCGATCTGGAATCGAGTACTTTGACGGTGACCGGTGCCGGCAATGCCGCGGAATTGGCCTTCACCCTCTCCGATTTCGACCGGGCGCTGGTGGATGCCGGGGGGTGGATCGAGTTTGCGGATGCAAATTATTGATGATGGCGTAGTATGAAACGTTTCGAGGAACTTTTCGCGGAGCTTCAGAAAAAGGCTGAGGCCCAGGATCCTCATTCCGGTACGGTGGCCGCTGTTTCGCGGGGCCGGCACTTTATCGGCAAAAAGATCTTAGAGGAAGCCGGCGAGGTCTGGATGGCCGCCGAGCATGAAAATCGGGCCCGCACCGCCGAAGAAATCGCCCAGCTTCTCTACCATATCCAGGTTATGATGATCGCCTGCGGGCTGAGCCTGGAAGATGTCTATCAATATCTGTAAAGCGTTTCCTCTGTGTTTTCTGTGGTAAAAAACAATTTGTGCCGCGGCACTATGTATTAATCCGTTCGAAAAACAAAAAGCAGGGGGCCTGGACATGCACCCCCTGCTTTTGTTTTTTTCGGCCGTTCGGCCGTTATTCTGTTTTGATCTGGATTTTTTTGGGTTTGGCTTTTTCCGCCTTGGGCAAAACCAGTTTCAATACGCCTTCGTTTAGCTGGGCATCAATGTTTTCCCGGTCAATAAGTTCGGGAATGTAAAATTGCCGCTGGTATTGACCGACCTCGTATTCGATCATGAGGTCTTCTTCGCCGGCGCCTTCAAAGGGTTCGATTTCACCGGTAAGGGTAAGGGTATCTTCTTTGAGATCGATACTGACATTTTCCGATTTGACACCCGGCATATCCGCCAGAAGCGTGATTTCTCCCTCGGTTTCATAAATATCGACGGACGGGGTAAACACCAGGCCCGGCCGGGTCTGTTCGGCCGCGGGGAAAAGCCCCGATTTGGCCCTGGCCTGTAATTCCTTGGATGCATCCCGGTTTTCCATGGTCATTACCTCCTTTCCGATATGGCTTGGGTTAACTGATCTTGATCTGCTTGGGTTTGGCTGCCTCGGATTTGGGTGCGGTCACCTGCAGGATGCCATCTTTTAAAGTGGCCGATACCCCTTCCCGGTCGATATCGCCGGGCAATGCCACCGCTCTGGCAAACTGGCCGGTTTCCCGTTCTCTCCGGTGATATTTTGCGGATTTGTCCGGGTCCAATTGGCGCTGGCCGGTAATCGATATGTTTCTGCCGGTGGTCTGGATATCCAGATTTTCAGCGGAAACGCCCGGAAGTTCAGCGCGGATGATATAGGCGTCCTTGCTTTCGGTGAGGTTGATCAGCGGGAAAACCCCCGATGTCTGCTGAACCGGTTGCCCCTCCCCGAGTTGGCCAAACACCTGGTCCAAGTGCCGCCGCATGCGGTTGAGTTCTTCAAAATGCCCCCGCCATCCAAATCCGGGAAAATCAAAAAGTCCTCTGTTGATCATCTTTGCGTCCTCCTTTTTTTCATTTTGGGTCACGCCTTGAAGCACCACATCCCGTCAGCTTTTCACTCGCTTTGTATGGGGATGCGCTTGGTATCATCGGAGATTTTATGCATGGCAATTTTTAAAACCCCCCGGTGGTAGGTGGCTTCCACGCTGGTTTCATCGACTTCAGCCGGCAGTTCAATGATGCGGTCAAAAAGGCCGAAGGCGCGTTCGGCCAGGTAGAAATCCTGGTTTCTGTCTTTTGCGGACAGGCGTTTTTCGCCGTTTATCGCCAAGTATCTGCCTTCATGAATGGTGACATGGATATCGTCCTTGTTAATATCCGGCAGTTCAACAAATACGGTAATCGTGGTCGGGTCCTGGCTGACGTCGACCCGGGGCAGCCATTCGCCTCGGGTAAAAGGATCGATGACGGGAAAAAAGGCAAACCGGCTTATCCCATTTTGTCGGGTATTTTCAGATTGGTGCCGATTCCGTCCGTATTTTGTATCGATCATGAAAACCCACCCCCTTTTCCGCAACCGTTGCATTACCCCCGGATACTGCCCGGTACAAGGCGGCCACTCGGAATTCGATCCCGTGTTACATGACAAAATCCGCAATGGGGATTATAATTTAATATGTTTTTATTTCAGTGGGTTGAATTTTAATATAAAATAATCACAAACCAATGCCTGTCAAGAGATCATGCCATTTCTTTTGTATGCGCCATGGCCGGGAAAATCCGTTTTGGGGCTCACTGAAAATGCTTTACAAAACTTAACGTATACGTTACTTTTTTAAAATCGGTTCGCAGACCGGATCGGTGTCAATGATGAAAAATGATGTTTATTCAACCTGAATGTAGGTTTGAATCGTTTGATGAGCTTGCCATGCCAGCGATCAGACATGTCGGCACTATGGTAACCTGTTTGGACAAGGAGGAGCACATTGGATTTTGATTTAAATACGGAACAGGAGATGATCCGTAAAGAAATCCGGAAATTTGCGGAAAAGGCAATTGCCCCGGCGGCCCAGGAACTCGACGAAAACGAGGAGTTTTCTGCGGAATTAACCCGTAAAATGGGCGATATCGGCCTTTTCGGCATGATGGTGTCCGAGGCATACGGCGGCCAGGGGCTCGATTATCTGTCCTATATTATTGCTGTCGAAGAAATTGCCCGGGTCGACGGCTCCCATGCCGCTACCGTGGCGGCAGGCAATTCGCTTGGCATTGCCCCCATTTATTACTTCGGCACCGAAGAGCAGAAGCGCAGATATCTGCCGAAGCTGTGCAGCGGCCAGGCCCTGTGGGGTTTCGGCCTGACCGAACCCACCGCGGGTTCCGATGCGGGCGGCACCCAGACCACTGCAGTCAAGCACGGCGATGAATGGGTGATCAACGGATCGAAGATCTTTATCACCAACGCCGCCTGTGAGCTATCCCTCGGGGTGACCGTCCAGGCGGTGACCGGATACAAGGAAAACGGGACCCCGGAGTATTCCTGTTTTCTGGTCGAGCACGGCACCAAAGGGTTCAAGGCCGTTCCGATGCACCGGAAAATGATGTGGCGGGCATCGAATACCGCCGAACTTTATTTCGATGACGTGCGGATCCCCGCGGAAAACATACTCGGGGATCCGGGCAACGGGTTTCACCAGATGCTGTCCACATTGGACGGCGGCCGGCTTTCCATTGGCGCCATGGGTTTGGGCGGGGCCCAGGGGGCCTATGAAACGGCCCTTCGGTATGCCCGGCAGCGGGTCCAGTTCGGCAAACCCATATCCCGTTTCCAGGCCGTGGGTTTCAAGCTCGCCGATGCGGCCATGGAAATCGAATGCGGCCGCAATTTGCTCTACAAGGCCTGCTGGCTGCGGGATCAAAACCGGCCGTTTCAGAAAGAAGCGGCCATGGCCAAATTGTACTGTTCGGAATTGATGGGCCGGGTGGCCAACAATGCCGTACAGATCCACGGCGGATACGGTCTGATGAAGGATTACAACGTGGAGCGCTTTTACCGGGACCAGAAACTGCTCGACATCGGGGAAGGCACCTCGGAAGTGCAGCGCCTGGTGATTTCCCGAAATATCGGGTGTTGACCGGATGCAGGGCAGAATACGATGCCATTTTCTTTACACGTTTTGCAGACGATTTAAAACCGCAGGAGAACGCCATGAGCGATGAAAATGTTTTGGAAGTCGCCATCGAAGAGCAGGTGGCCGTCCTGACCCTCAATCGTCCGGATGCCATGAACGCCATTAACTTTGACATGCTCTACGCCCTGAAAGCTCAGATCGACTCCGTTCGGTTTAATCCGGAAGTCCGGGTGGTCATCATCACCGGCGCCGGACAGCGGGCCTTTTGCGCAGGCGCGGATTTAAAGGAGCGGGCCACGTTAACCGACTTGCAGGTTAAGCAGTTTATCCATACCATCCGGAACCTGTTTTCCGATATTGCCGGTCTGAACAAGCCGGTGATCGCCGCGGTCAACGGCGTGGCCCTCGGCGGGGGCACCGAATTGGCCCTGGCCGCCGATATACGCATCGCCTCGCTGGATGCTTCCATGGGCCTGACCGAAACGCGCCTGGCGATTATCCCCGGTGCCGGCGGCACTCAGCGCCTGCCCAGACTCGTGGGCCGGGGAAAGGCCAAGGAGCTGATTTTTACAGGCCGGCGCGTTGATGCCCGGGAGGCGTTGGACATTGACATGGTCAACCGGATCTGTGAACCGGAACTGCTCATGGACGAGGCCAGAAAAATGGCGGCCATGATCTGTGAAACCGGCCCCATTGCCATCGGGCAGGCCAAATACGCCATTGACGCGGGCCTGGAAACCGATATCACCACCGGCTTATCCATTGAATCCAATGCCTACTGGATCACCATTCCCACGCAGGATCGGCTGGAAGGACTGGCCGCCTTTCGGGAAAAACGCAAGCCGGAATACAAGGGCCAGTAATTGTCATAAATGGAAAGATTGACGTGCCAGCCATCTTCCGGATCCAAACGCTGAGAACATCATTAACGAGGCAAGACAACCGATGACCGAACAAAATCAAACCAACCGGACGCATTGGCAAAACGAGGAAAAAAAGCTCGACGACCGATTCAACGAAGCGCTCTGGCCCGGCGGCCAGAAAGCGGTGGACCGTCTGGCCAAGCATGGCAAGAAACCGGTTCGGGATCTGATTGACCAGTTGATCGATCCCGGCACAGAGTTCTTTGAACTCTCGCGGATCGCCGGCTTCGGCATGAATTATCCGGGTGTAGAAGACGTGCCCTGTGCGGGCGTGGTCACCGGGCTGGGCAAGATCTACGGCAACTGGACCATGATCTTTGCCAACGACAGCCGGGTCAAGGCGGGCACCTATTTTCCGATCACCCTGAAAAAGCACATGCGGGCCCAGGCCATTGCCGAGGAAAACGGGCTGAACTGTGTCTATATCGCCGATTCGGGCGGGGCTTTTCTGCCCATGCAGGCCGATGTTTTCCCGGATGATCAGCATTTCGGCTCGATGTTTTACAACATGGCCCGCATGTCGGCCAAGGGGCTCAAGCAGGTCACCATGAGCACTGGGGGCAACACGGCCGGCGGGGCCTATATCGTTTTCATGGCCTGCGAGTCCGTGATGATCGACAAAATGTCGTACTCATTTCTGGGCGGCCCGCCGCTGGTCAAAATGGCCACCGGCGAGGTCATATCCGCCGAGGAATTGGGCGGGGCCCGCGTGCATACCCATATTTCCGGCGGGGCGGATCATTTCTGCAAAAACCAGGATGAAGCCATAGAGCGGGTACGGCAGACCCTTTCCCTGGAACCGCTGCAGACCATTCATCTCCACCGTTTTGAAGAACGCGAGCCCCTTTATCCCCTGGACCGGCTCTATGATATTTTGCCGGCAGCCGGCAGCCAGGCGCTCGACATGCGGGCCGTGCTGGAAACCATTGCCGACGACGGTTATTTTGGGGAATACAAGCAGCATTACGCCCCGGGGCGGGGGGATAACATTTTAACCGGCAAAATCCGGCTGAAAGGTTTTCCCGTGGGCGTGATCGCAGCGAACAAGATCGGGGTGATCTTCGAGGAAGCCGCGCGCAAAGCGGCTGAATGGATTGTGCGTTGTTGCCATGAAAAAACCCCCATTGTTTTCATTCAGGCATCGCCGGGTTATATGGTGGGCTCCGAGGCCGAACACAACGGGATCGGCAAATACGGGGCCGACATGGTCCGGGCCGTGTCCTGTGCCCAGGTGCCGCGGATTCAACTGGTGCTCGGCCAGGACAACGGAGCGGCCAATTACGGCATGTGCGGCCGGGCCTA
>JBNJEA010000096.1:0-11925 GCA_051745395.1 Thermodesulfobacteriota bacterium
CGACGACTGGGAGGAAGCCGGTGAATTTCCGCGGGAAATTTACAGGAAGGCCGCAGACGTGGGTATTCTCGGCATGGGATACCCGGAGGCTTACGGGGGCACGCCGGGTGATATGTTTTACCGGGTGGCCGTGTCCGAAGAACTCATGCGCTCGGGATCGGGCGGGTTTTGTGCGGGGCTTGGGTCGTTAAATATTGCGCTTCCCCCGATTCTGTCCATGGGAAACGAGGAGCAGAAGCAGCGATTCGTCCCGCCGGTGCTTGCCGGAGACCGGGTCGCGGCGCTTGCCATCACCGAGCCGGGCGGCGGCTCGGACGTGGCAGCCCTCGCCACCACCGCGGAAAAAGACGGTGACTGCTATGTGGTCAACGGCAGCAAGACCTTTATCACCAGCGGCGTCCGGGCCGATCAGCTCACCTGCGCCGTGCGCACCGGCGGCGAAGGCGCCCAGGGCATCAGCCTGCTGGTCATTGAAGCGGACTCGCCCGGATATTCGGTATCGGACAAGCTCAAAAAAACCGGCTGGTGGGCCTCGGATACCGCTGAAATTTATTTCGACAACTGCCGTGTGCCGGCCGAAAACCTGCTGGGGGAAGAAAACAACGGGTTTTACGGTATTATGGCCAATTTCCAGTACGAGCGGCTGGCGCTGGCGATCATGGCCAACATGACGGCCAAAATGGCCTTAGAGGAAGCCACCGCCTACGCCAAGCAGCGCCAGGCCTTCGGCAAGTCGCTTTCCGGTTTCCAGGTCACCCGGCATAAGTTAGTCGACATGGCCACCTTAGTCGATGTCAGCACGGAATACACCTACCGGGTGGCCGCCAAAATCGGTGCCGGGGTCGATCAGTTCAAGGAAGTGGCCATGGCCAAGAACTTCGCCTGCCAGGCAAGCGACCAGGTGACCTATGACGCGGTCCAGATCTTCGGCGGCTACGGCTACATGCGCGGCCATCTTGTGGAACGGCTGTACCGGGACAACCGGATTTTATCCATCGGCGGCGGGACGACGGAGATTATGAAAGAAATTGTTTCGCGGATGATTTTGTAGGTAAAGGAGAAGGGACTAAGGCACTTAGGGACTTAGGGACTTAGGGACTTAGGGACTGAGGGGCTGAGTTTTCCGGTGGTTATTCATTCTGTATGGAAAAGCGGTAACGGTCACAATGTAATGTATAAATATGAAAAACTTTGCTTGTCTCAACCCTCCCCCGCTTGCGGGGGAGGGATTGGGAGGGGGAATTCACGGGGGAGACAAAAAATGGAGAAAACGATTAATGACGTTTTCAAAAACCGGGTGACCACCTACGGGGAGCGCACCGCCATTGAAAAGAAATTGCGCGGCGCGTGGCAGTCGGCTTCCTGGAACATCTATTACGAGCGGGCCCGGGCTGCGGGGATGGGCCTGAATGATCTGGGGGTGGAAAAAGGCGATCGGGTCGCGATTTTGTCCGAAAACCGACTGGAATGGCTTTATGCCGATCAGGGGGCCCTCGGTGTCGGGGCGGTGGTGGTGCCGGTCTATACGACCTTGACTGCCGAAGAGGTGGAATATATTGTGGACCATTCGGGGTCGAAAATCCTGATAGTTGAAAACGCCATGCAGATGGAAAAGGCCCTGGAAGTAATCAATGACGTCAAGGGATTGGAAAAGATCGTGGTGTTTGAAGAAGCCGAAGCCGCCGATCATCCGGCCGTTATGAGTTTCGAAGCTTTAATGAACCGCGGCCGCGCCCGACATGAGGCCGGCACGAAGCGCTTTGACGCCCTTGCCGCCGCCGTTGCCCCCGAAGATTTGGCCACCATCGTCTATACCTCCGGTACCACCGGCAAGCCCAAGGGGGCCATGATCACCCACAACAACATCATGGCCGTGATCCGGTCCCTGGATAAAATCGAGCCCAAGTTCGCCTATGACAGTGACCAGACCGTGCCGTTTCTGCCCTTAAGCCACGTGTTTGAGCGGGTGGCCGGCCATTTTTACGGCATGTACGTCGGCCTGACCGCTTCTTATGCCGAAAGTTTGGACACCTTCGCCGATGACGTCAAGGAAAGGCGGCCCACGGTGGTTTTGGCCGTGCCCCGGGTCTGTGAAAAGGTGTATCAGAAAATTTTAACCCAGGTCGAAGAACAGCCGGCCTGGAAGCAGAAGATGTTTCACTGGGGCTACAATATCGGCGTTGAGATCAGCGCGCTGCGGGAGCAGAAAAAGTCGATCCCCCCGCTGCTGTCTTTGAAATACAAAATCGCCTACAAGTTGATTTTCAAAAAGCTCGCCGATGCCTTAGGCGGCCGGGTGCGATGGATGACGGCCTCCGGGGCCCCCACTTCCCGCGATATCGTCCTGTTTTTCAACGCCTCGGGTATTACGGTCATCGAGGGCTACGGCATGACCGAATGCTGTGCCCCGGCCACCATGAGCCGACTGGACGACTACCAGATCGGCACCGTGGGCAAGCCGCTGCCCGACGTCGAGGTCGAAATCGCCGACGACGGCGAGATCCTGATCGGCGGTGAAAATGTGTTTGCCGGTTACTGGCAGATGCCGGAGGCGACAAGCGATTCGTTTACCGAAGACGGGTTTTTCATGAGCGGCGACATCGGCCGGTTCAACAAGGACGGCTTTTTAGAGATCACGGACCGCAAAAAGGACTTAATCATTACCTCGGGCGGCAAAAACATCGCGCCGCAGAAAATCGAGGGGGTTTTCAAGTTCGATCCGCTGTTTGAGCATTTTGTGGTGATCGGCGACCGGCGCAAGTACCTCTCCGCCCTGGTCAACATCAGCCTGGCAGAGGCCGGGCGAGTGGCCCAGCAGCATAACATCGCCTATGAAGAGCCGAAGGAACTGCTGGATAACCCCGATTTTCTCAAAATCATCGATGACCGGGTGGCCAAGAAGAACGCCCAGCTCGCCCGCTATGAAACCATCAAGCAGTACCGGATCGTCAAGGAGCCGTTTTCCCAGGAAGGCGGCGAGCTAACGGCTGCGATGAAAATGAAGCGCCACGTCATCGGCAGCAAGTACGAGGATCTGATCGAGGACATGTACGAAGACAACCGGGAGTGGCGCAAAACCGCCGGGTAAGCTGAAGTTTTTTTTAACGGCTTTCGGGAAAATGTTTTTATGCAGGAGGGTTGACATGGAAATGGGCCCCTCCCGCTCACTGATATTTATTTTGATGCTTCTGGCATGCTTATGAAAAACTTCGCCTAAGACCGCCATGCGGCGTTGCGCGGCAATTCGCCAATGCTCACATATAGCTGAAATATGCTGCGCTTGTCGAATCGCCGCGCGCCTTGCCTGCCGGCCTTATTCTCGTTTCTCATAAGCATGCCTCGATTCGCTCCGCCGCATCGCCGAAACTCGCTGACGCTCAAACAGTCGGCGATGCTTGGCTCCGCTTCATCTAAGAAGCATTTCAAAATAGATTTCAATGTTCGCTGGAGGAACCCATATCCATGTCTTCTTGGCTTTTTGGTTGCATCCTGGAAAGGCCCCCGCCTGGAAATGACAGATTTTCTGGTGTGGAGGTTTATTGAATATTTAAAATTCTGGTTTTTCCGTGGGGAACCGGGTTAAGGATATTGTGTGTTAAAAGACTTTATGAGGCCCCAGTGTATCAAGCAAATCTAATTTGTTTCGAGCGTCATACCTGCGAAGGCAGGTATCCAGCATTATATTGTTCCCAAATTGAGATGGCTTAGAATTCCACTATTCTGGCACCCACAGGATGGAATTGGCTGAAATAATGATCATGGCATATAGGGCCTATCGGTTTCATACAAAGGGTTCGCGAAGATCAGAAAATTTTATGAATCGGCAGAACCGTTTTTCACTGCGCCATGGGATTGCACAGAGTTGCCCTGACGGGTCCGGGGAAAAGGGGTTTGTGAGTGAGATTGCGCCGTTTGCCGATAAGGCGCGACATTTGAGCCGCGTTAAGAATTTCTCACTGTCTGAGGGCGTGAGCCCGAGTTTGAGAAATTTAGCGGATCAAATGGCGCGCCCGGCAAAAGGCGCACGAACGAACAAACTTCTTTTCCCCGGACCCGTCAGCAGAAAAATCCTGGTTTCGCTTTTTCGACATGGAAAAACATTCGCGTTTTGAAAGAACATTCGTGTTTTGAAAGAACATTCGCGTTTTGAAAGAACATTCGCGTTTTGCGATGTTGGCATAATCGATTTTCGGCGCTTTATTATAAGCCATTAATCAACAAAGAAAAAGAGGGCAGTCTATGAACCAACGAGTTGCCGTCTGCGCCGTGGCGCAGATCAAAAACGAACCCGACATCTGGTACCAGCGGTTCCAGGGGATGCTGCTCGACTGCTTTGAGTCGATTGTCGGGCAGACCGGCGTGACATTTGACATGGAAAAGGGCATCCGAAACGTGGTGACCTGCTCCGACGACGTCTTTGATGCCCGGACCATCTCGGACAACGGCATGACCGATGTCGTGGGCGCCCATTATCGCGGCGAGGAAAAAATGGCCCAGAACGGCATCAACGGGCTGGGCTATGCCATGGCCTCGATCCTGTCCGGCCATGACGATTTGATCCTGCTGATGGGCCACTGCAAGGAGTCCCAGCCGGAAAGCCGCCGGATGTGCACCAACCTGGCATTTGACCCGTTTTACTGCCGGCCCCTGGGCCTGGACTACATGAGCGCCTGCGGGCTGCAGGCCCGGGCCTACATGAATAAGGCCGGCGTCACCGACGACCATCTGGCACGGATCGTGGCCCGCTCCCGGAAAAACGCCGCACACAATCCGTTCGCCCGGGAAAACCCCGTCGTTACCGAAGAAGACGTGCTGCATTCGCCAATGCTGTGCGACCCGATCCGTGAGTTGCACCAGTACCCGGTCACGGACTGGGCCGTGGGCATGCTGTTGTGCTGCGAGGAGCGGGCGCATGAATTTACCGACAATCCGGTCTGGCTGACCGGCTTCGGCAACAGCATGGACAGCTATTTTTTAGGCGACCGGGATCTTTCCCAAAACCGGGCGCTGACCCAGGCGGCAAAGCGCGCTTACGGCATGGCGGGCATCGATGATCCGAAAAAGGTTTTTGACCTGGTGGAATTAAACGATGCCTACGCCTATCAGACGCCCATGTGGGCCGAAGGCGCCGGATTGATCAACGGGGGCGAAGGCGGAAAGTGGATCGATGAAGACGGCATGGATGCCGCCAATGTCAATTTGTCCGGCGGGATGTTAAACGGCAACCCGCTTATGCTGGGCGGTCTGGCCCGCGCTTTGGAGGCGGTGATCCAGCTCAAAGGAGAGGCGGGCGAACGGCAGGTCGACGGGGCCCGCCGCGCAATGGCCCACGGCAATACCGGCCCGGCCGGCCAGCACCATGCCGTGGTCATCCTGGAACGATAATCCGTGTAATCATTGGGGGGATACACCATGGGATATAAAAAGAAAAACCGACACGTCGGCATCGTGGGCATTGGGGAGACCAAGTTTTCCAGCCACCGCGAAGACGTCAACCAGCCGGAGATGATCCACGAGGCCGTGCGCCAGGCCTTGGACGATGCCGGCCTGACCGGCGACGACATTGATTGTGTGGTCCACGGCAATATGGAACTGTTTGAAATGGTCCACCAGCCGGACATGTGGCACACACTGGGCAGCGGGGCCTACGGTAAATCCGCTTTTCGGATTACCACCGGCGGCACCACCGGCGGCACGCTGGTCTGCGCCGCCGACAACCTGGTGGCTTCCGGCATGTATGACGTGGTCATGGCCGTCGGGTTTGAAAAATTGCAGGAAGGCCACACCACCGGCGGCATCACCAACATGGCCGACCCGTTGTGGGCCCGCAAGCTCCAGTCCGGGGCCTTAACCGACCAGGCAGCGGTGAAGGTGATCTCCGAATTCGGCGAAGAGCGCGCCCGGCGGGCGGCCATGAGCTACCGGATCATCATGGACAAACACGCCTGCCGCAACCCGAACTCGCATCGCGCCTTCGGCCTGGAATGGGACCAGATGGAGGACTTGATGTACAACTCCCCGCCGTTGATCGGCAACCTGCGCTTGATTCACATGTGCTCCCAGTCCGACGGCGCCTGCGCCATCATCTTTGCCTCCGAAAAAAAGGCCAAGCAGATCGCCGACACCCCTGTCTGGATGCGCGACCACATCACGGTCCACCGGGAAGAGACCTTAAATCTGTGCAACAACTACTATCCCACCGACACCACCCACCGGTTTGCAGCAGAACAGATTTACGGCCGAAACGGCATCGACAACCCGCTGGACTACTTCGATGTTTTCGAGATGTATGATCCTTCGGCCTGGTGGGGGCTGGACTGGCTGCGCGAATTTTTCCTGCTCGACGGCGATGAACATCTCAAGATGGTGGAAGATCAGGAGATCATGATTGACGGCAAAATGCCGATCAACCCGTCGGGCGGCGTTATTGCCGCCAACCCGATCGGGGCGACCGCCATTGTCCGGGTGGCCGAAGCCGCCAAACAGATCCGCGGCGATGCCGGCGGCCACCAGATCGGCCGGCCGGTCAACCATGCCCTGGCATCGGCGTTTGGCGGCACCATGTGGACCGTGCTGATGATGCTTGAAAAAGAACTCAACTGGTAGGGGGAGAGACCATGGGCAAATATTACGATATAGAAGTCAGAGATATTTTCGACACCATGCCCTCGCGCTTCCGGGCCGAAGGTGCTGCAGGCGTCAACAATACCTTCGGCTACGACATTGAGGGTGAGGGCAAGTGGAAGCTCACCGTCAAAGACGGCGCCATGTCCGTTGACGAAACGGAAAACATTGACGACTGCGACGTGGTCGTGCGCACCGACGGGGAAACGTTTGTGGGAATGAATATCGGCAAGGTTGACGGCATGCAGGCGTTGACCGCCAACAAACTCAAGGTGGAAGGCGATTTCAACACCTTTGCCGCCACCGGCAAGCTGTTTGTCAAGTACGTGGCCCCGGGCGAATCCGCCGAAGCCGAACAGGAACTGATCGCGCTCAAGCGCACCGTTTCGGTCAACCAGCGGTTCGCCACCGGGCCGGTGATGGGGACATTTCTGCAGGGCTTGAAGGAAAAAAAGATCCTGGCGATCAAGTGCCCCACCTGCGGCCGCCTGCAGCTGCCGCCCCGGGAAATCTGCGCCCCCTGCCGGGTGCGAAACGAAGAGTGGGTGGAAGTCGGCCCAAAGGGCGAGATGCGGATGATGGAATACTGCTACTATGCCAGTCCCGATCCGCTCACCGGCGAGACCCGGGAAACCCCCTACGGGGCCGTGGGTGTGCTGCTCGACGGCTGCCGGGAGGAAGAGGTGTTCTGGCATCAGCTGCATCCCGACCAGCTCGATGACGTGCAGATGGGTATTGTCATCAACGACCGGGTCGTCCGCGGCACCCGGCTGCGTCCGGTGTGGAACGAAAACCGGACCGGGGGCGTGTTTGACATCAAATATTTTGAAATCGATCAATAATTCGGTCGACAAGGAGACAGTATATGGATTCTTCAAACTACTACGTCATCGACGGCAAGCTGGCCCTGCCGTATTCCTACTTTGGCGGCCGGGTGGGCAGCACCTTTCTGACGACCCTGCGGGACCGCAAAACGATCATGGGCGTGCGATGCCAGGCATGCGACAAGGTGTTTGTGCCGCCCCGCCAGACCTGCGAGCGGTGCCTGGCCGATATCCGGGACAACTGGGAAAAAGTCTCCAATACCGGCGAAGTGGTAAACTACACGGTTGTGCGGGAAAACGACAAGCACCTGCCCAGGCCGGTGCCGTATATCCTGGGATTGATCCAACTCGATGGCGCAGACACACCGTTTGCGCATATCGTCGAAGGCGTCTCTCCGGAGCAAATGGCCGAAGGCCTGCGAGTGCGCGCCGTATTTTCCGAAGAAAGCCCGTCGACGATTTTAGAGATTGATCATTTCGAGCCGACTGGTTAGAGGAGGGGGCCATGGGACTGATCTACGAAAAAAAAGACGGCATCGCCTATCTGACCTTAAACCGCCCGGAGGTCCGAAACGCCGTCGACCCGCAGACGGTGCTCGAACTGATATCGGCCTGGGAGGACTACCGCGACGACGATGACATGCGCTGCGCCGTCATCACCGGCGCCGGGGATGAAAGCTTTTGCTCCGGCGCCGATCTTTCCAAGCTGATTCCGCTGATCACCGGCGCCCGGCAGCCCGAAACCGAGGCCGACGAGGCCATAAAAAAAGACCCGTCGCTGCCCCAGAAGGCGCTGCTGAGAAATTTCGAACTTTATAAACCCGTGATTGCCGCCATCAACGGCTCGGCCATCGCCGGCGGCATGGAGCTTTTGTATTCCACCGATATCCGGATCGCCGCCGAAGGCGTGCAGTTCGGCCTCCAGGAGGTCAAGTGGGCGGTGTTTCCCATGATGGGCTCCACCGTCCGGCTGCCCCGGCAGATGCCCTATGCCCGGGTCATGGAGATTCTGCTTGCCGGCGAGCTCATGGATGTCGAAGAAGCCCGCCAGTTCGGCTTTGTCAACCGGGTGGTGCCCAAAGACGCCGTCATGGCCGAAGCCGAGCGGTTTGCCAAAATCATTGCCGCAAACGGCCCGCTGGCCGTCCGGGCCGTCAAGGAGTCCGTACTCAAAAACATGGGCCGGCCCGTGGAAGAGGGCCTGCAGACCGAGCAGGAGCTTGGCATCCCGGTTTTTTTAAGCGAAGACGCCCGCGAAGGCCCCCGGGCCTTTAAGGAAAGGCGGCCGCCGCAGTACAAGGGCAAATAGTTTTTTCCAAGCATTCTATCATTTGTTTCCAGTTGCTTTACTCATGGCTTTACATACAAATCCGATCTTGCTATACATCCTTTAATAAAAAGCAATCTTTTATAGCTGAAACGATTTCTGTATAGACGGAACACAAATTTTTTCAATTCAGTCAGAGTCACTGATGACCGATTCATACAGGGTTGATACGCTTGCCCGGGTTTTTGCCGGATTTAGCCCTCGCGTGCTTTTTGCCTACTTGTTCGGCTCAACAGGCACGGAAATGACCTATCCGCTAAGTGACCTCGATGTGGCGGTTTATCTGGATATAGCCTCTGATGCGGTGGAAATTTCCCATAAGTTGGCACTTTATGCGGAAATCTCCCGGATGACCAAGCGAAACGATATCGATGTCGTTGTCTTAAATACGTGTGCCAATCATATCCTTGTTTATGACATCATGATAAATGGCAGGCTGATTTATGATGCCGGCTCCGGGTTCCGGGCTGTGTTTGAACAGCAGATGCTTCATGCGGCCATTGATTTCAAGGAAAGCCGGGACAGGATTTTGCATGATATTGGAGCGCATTGAGCAGAAAAAGGGCCGTATCCTCGAATATGTCCGTTTGATCAAAAATATCCGGCAAGATTGCCTGGAGCGTTTTGACACTGATCCCATCTATCGCGGCGCATTGCTTCATTACCTCTATTTAATGGCGGATTCATGCATTGCCCTGGCCATATTGGTCATAAAGCAAAAGGCGCTGCGCCCGCCGCAAACGTATTCTGAAGCTTTTGATATTCTTGGTGCCAATGATATTATTTCGCCCGATTTTGCCTACCCTTTTGCAAAAATTGCCGGTTTCCGAAACTTCCTCGCCCATGATTATGAAAGCGTCAGTGGAGAGCAGATCTGTAACTACCTGGTTTCCGGTCTCGAGGAGGTGGAGGAATATATTTCACGGATAGAGCAGGCAATGAAATAAACCGAACCGGGCCGTCAAGCAATCCGTGCTCAAAAACATGGGCCGGCCCGTGGAAGAGGGCCTGCAGACCGAGCAGGAGCTGGGCA
This sequence comes from Thermodesulfobacteriota bacterium, assembly GCA_051745395.1. GTDB lineage: Bacteria > Desulfobacterota > Desulfobacteria > Desulfobacterales > Desulfosalsimonadaceae > JBNJEA01. The sequence goes on from JBNJEA010000096.1 coordinate 9,809, forward strand.
TCCCGGTCTTTTTAAGCGAAGACGCCCGCGAAGGCCCCCGGGCCTTTAAGGAAAGGCGGCCGCCGCAGTACAAGGGCAAATAGTTCGTTTTTCGAATGTAAGCAGGTCGCGGTTAGAAAACCACGGAATCATTACCGGCATGGTAATGGTTCCGTGGTTTTTTTTATTGATCTTGATGCCCCGTGTCGTTCGTAAAACTTTGTTTACATTCATCTCAGTCTATGCAAATGAAATAGTTGACGAATTCGTTCTTTCCTTCTCATGCCGGGGTTCGGATGTCAAAGAACATTGTCAAATATGGGGTCTGCTTCCTCGTCGTTGTCTGCAGCATGGCGGGCCGGCAGGTTTGCGCCCAAAGTGCCGTAACCCTGACCGACAGCCGTGGCAAGTACAATTTGACCCGACATTTGGACTACCTCGAAGATCCCTCCGGAAAACTAACCGTCGACGAAGTGGCCTCACCAGCAAATGCCGCCCGGTTTCGTCCCGTCCACGCCGCAACACCCAATTTCGGTTATACCGATTCCGTTTACTGGGTTCGTTTCAAGGTAGGCAATCATGCTGATCCGGCTGACCAGTGGCGGCTGTATATGGGCTTTCAGTTTTTCAACGACATCCGGCTTTACCTGCCTGAAGCCGGCAACAGGGGTTTTAAGGAAAAAAGATCCGGCAATCTGATCCCCATCACGAAGAGAGAGATCCCGTGCGCCGCCTATGCGTTCAAGCTGCCGTTGCCGTCAGGCACCTCGCGGGTTTTTTATATGCGTTTTGAAAGCAAGGGATTGATGATGCTGCCTCTCAAAATCCTTTCCCGGGATGCCTTTCTTTCAAAACAGAATCGCATCCATATCATTCAGGGCGCCTTCTACGGGATTGTTCTCGTTATGGCCGTTTACAACCTGGTGCTGTTTTTGATGCTCCGTGAAAGCAGTTATGGTTATCTCGTCTTATTCCTGTTGTCGTTTCTGCTGTTTCAATCGATTTATGAAGGCCTTCTGCCGTCGCAGCTACTCGTGGGGCATGCCTGGTTGACCAACAACGGCCTGTTAACCGCATTCGGTACCACCCGAATCGCGCAGCTGCTTTTTGTTATGGTATTTTTAAACACCCGGCAACAGGTGCCACGGCTGCATCGCTTCCTGCTCGTTTTGCTTGGGGGAAGCATCGCAGTGGCGATACCCTCGGCTTTTCTGCCGTACAATTTCGTTGCGCCGCCTTCGTTTTTGCTCAGCCAGATCGTGATCCTGACACTTTTTGCAACGGGTTGTTATTTGAGCTGGAAACGATTCCGGCCCGCATATTATTTCCTTTCCGCCTGGCTGGTACTGATGACCAGCATGACCTTGATTTTTTCGGTGCGCGCCGGATTGCTGCCATTTCATGAATGGATTGAAAAGGGCTACCAGGTCGGCATGATTCCCATCGTGCTGCTGCTGTCTCTCGGCCTGGCCGACCGCATCAATCTTTTGAAACGGCAAAGGGAAGCCGCCCAGGATAAAGCCCTGCAAGCCGCCAGGGAAAAGGAAACCTTCATGCAGCAGCAAAACATTTTGCTTGAAAAGAAAATTGCGGAACGCACCGTCGATCTCAAGGCGGCCAGGGACGCGGCTGAGGCCGCCAACCGGGCCAAAAGCGATTTTGTGGCCAATATGAGCCACGAGGTGCGAACCCCCATGCACGCCATTATCGGTTTAAGCGATTTGGTGCTTCGAAATCGGCCGCCGGCCGGCTGCCTGGGGGACCTGGTTCAGATCAACCGATCGGCCCGGTCCCTGCTCCGGCTGCTCGATGACATTCTGGACCTGTCCCGCATCGAATCCGGCGCATTGAACATCGAGGCGGTGGCTTTTGATTTAAACACTGTACTGGAAAATGTAGAGGCGCTCACCCGCATGAAGGTCCGGGAAAAGGGCCTTTTCCTGTCCACGGTCGTTGATTCCGAAGTATCCGCACGCCTGGTGGGCGATCCGCTGCGCCTCCGGCAGGTACTGCTCAATCTGATCAATAACGCCCTCAAGTTCACCGACTCCGGGAAAATCAGCATCCATGTGGCCCGCAAAGCGTCGTCGGTCAATAAACAGGTTCTCGCATTTACCGTCGCGGACACGGGCATCGGC
>JBNJEA010000097.1:0-11878 GCA_051745395.1 Thermodesulfobacteriota bacterium
CGGCGTCTGTGCGGCTTTTTCGGCGATCTGCGAAATGGCCGTCAGGTCCAGGTAAGATTGCGCCACCCGGGTGGCCGCGGCGATAGAATCCGAGGCCCGGACATGCTCGGGCGTCGGGGTCAGCCCCATGTGCCGTTCCGGAAAATCCTGGCTCGAAAGCTTGGGAATCGATCCCACCACGCTCACGCCGCAATGCGATTCAATGCTGGTCCGCAGAATGCGTTCGTGGCGGCTGCCGGCCACCCGGTTTAACACCACGCCGGCGATATGGACGTCCGGATCAAAATGCAGGCAACCCAGGACCACGGCGGCCATGGTCCGGGTGCTTTTCGTGCAATCCAGACACAAAATCACCGGTGCCGCAATCAGCCGGGCAAGCGCCGCGGTGCTGGTGGTCCCCGAAACATCGAGGCCGTCATAAAGCCCCCGGTTGCCTTCGACAACGGAGATGTCGGCACTGCGGCTGTGATGGATAAAGGAATGGCAGACGGTGGACTCGGAGAAAAGGAAAGAATCGAGATTATGACACGGGCGGGCGGCCGCCATGGCCAGCCAGCCCGCGTCAATATAATCAGGGCCTTTCTTAAAGGGAGCGATGGTTTTTCCGAGATCGGCCAATGCGGCAATCAAACCGATTGAAACCACAGTTTTCCCTGATCCCCCGCGGAGTGCGGCGATTAATACCCGGGGGATATCTATGGGCTCTGCCTGCATTGGTCCAATTCACTTAACGCCCGGACAAACCCGGTCACTTAAAAAGAAAAAAACTGGAAAAAATTAATCCTCGTGCTCGGAAGCCTGTTGCTTGCCCTGGCCTTTTAAGCCGTACATGGACGTGCTGCCACTGGACCAGAACTCGAGAATACCTTCTTCGACCATCTTGGTGACGATCTTTTTGGCTTCTCTCGGCTTGGCATCCAGGATCTTGGCAAGATCGCTGAAATAAAACTTGGATTTGGACTTGGATTTTTTGGTAAGCCCATCAATAATCTTCTGTTTGGACTCTTCGTATTCCAGTGCCATTATGCGCTTTCCTCTGGTTTTGAATGAAAGCACGACGACCCGGCCGAATCCGGTTCGGGCCGTCGTGCAAGTATAAACGCTTTAAAACTTGAAGTTCGTGGTCTGGCGCCATGTGTAGTATGCCGGATCACGGAAATCATCGATGAGATGATGGGTGAAATCAAGCTGACATTTCTCGAAAAAACGCTCCCAGCCGATGCGTTCGGCCCATTCCCCGAGCCGTTCGTATTTGCGGGCATCGGCGGCATAGGCTTCCACGATGTGGCGGATCGTTTCCGCGGTCTTCGGCCAGCGCGGCGGTTCATTGGGGATAAACGCCACGGCGACCTTGGAGAACTTCGGCGCCGAAATCCGGTTGGACACCTTTCCGCCGACCATCAGGACGATGCCGTCGCCTTCCTTGTCCGCCAGGGGCAGGGCCGGGCACATGGTGTAGCAGTTGCCGCAGAACATGCAGCGGCTGTTGTTGACCTCGACGCTGTTGACGGTCTTGCCGCTGTCGAGCTCGACCTTTTTGGGCTTAATCGCCGCAGTCGGACAGGACGCAATCGCCAGCGGAATTTCGCACATCTGGTCGAGATAGGCGTGGTCGATCATCGGCGGTTTGCGATGGTACCCCAGAATCGCGATATCCGAACAATGCACGGCGCCGCACATGTTCAGGCAGCATGCCAGAGACACCCGCACGTGAGCCGGCATGCGCATGTTCTGGAAATCATCGAACAGTTCGTCCATAACGCCCTTGACCGGACCGGAGGCATCGGTTGCCGGGGTATGGCAGTGGATCCAGCCCTGGGTGTGGACGATGTTGGTGATGCCGGCACCGGTGCCGCCAACGGGAAACTTATAGCTGCCCGCGTCGAATTTCCGGCTCTGCAGATCGTCGATCAACGGCTGGACCTTGTCCTTGCTGTCGACCATGAATTCCACGTTGTTGCGCGTGGTCCAGCGGACATAGCCGCCGCAGTGCTTGTCGGCGATTTCACAGATTTCCCGGATAAGCGATACGCTCATCAGCCGGGCGCCGCCGGCACGAACGGTATAAACTTCGTCGCCGGTTTCAGACACGTGCACCAGCACGCCGGGCTGCAGGATCTCGTGATACAACCATTTGCCCTTGTTGTTTTTGATGACCGGCGGATAAAAATCTTCGTAATGCCGCGGTCCGATATCCGTAATCCGATCCTGCATCGGATTGTCGGGATCATATCCTGATGAAATAAAAGCCATGCTTCTACCCCCTATCGCTGATGATGTTTTCTGAATTCTTCGACGTCGCGGTCAAAGCCACCGGGCACTTCTTCTTCCTTCCAGAAGATGTACGGATTGTGCCGCGGCTCGGAGACATGCTGGGCCATCGGCTCAACTCCGGTCATTTCCAGCAGCTTCTGGAAACCCTGGCGCTTCATGAGTTCGCCGAGCCGTTCCCGGTTTTTGCCTTCTTCCATCCACCAGTCCCAGATGGCTTCGATGTATTCCTTGACTTCTTCGTAGCCGCTGTCCTTGTTGACCTCAACAAAGGGCACCAGCAGGGAACTCATCTGTGCACCGTCTAAAATCGGGGCCTTGGCGCCGACTAAGATGGAGCATCCGGTCTGCTTGCCGGGACGCAGGGCGCGCGGCATGGTGTTAATGCAGTGCATGCACCGGGTGCATTCCTTGTTGTTGATTTCCAGCTTGCCGTTTTCATAGCGCATGCATTCGGTGGGGCAAAGGTCGATGACTTCTTTCTGGATGTCGAAAGAACCCCAGTCGCGACCGGCATGGGCACCGGCGTTGGGCTTGAGCTCTCCGCCCACATAGGCCTTAACCGCTTCCTGGTCAATACGGATTTCGTCTTTCCAGGTGCCGATAAAGGACATGTCCGCGCGCGCAATGGAGGCCACGCAGCAGTTGGGACAGCCGTCGAACTTGAACTTGAACTTATAGGGGAATGCCGGCCGATGCAGCTCGTCCTGGTATTCCTCGGTCAGGGTATGACACAGATCCTGGGTGTCGTAGCAGGCATATTCGCAGCGGGCGGCGCCGATGCAGTCCGCCGGGGTTCTCAGGTTGGAACCGGAGCCGCCCAGGTCCTGGTCGTACTTGTGGGTCAGTTCGTAGAAAATTTCCTCCAACTGCGGCGTGGTGGTGCCGAGAAAAATAATGTCGCCGGTGGAGCCGTGCATGTTGGTCAGGCCGCTGCCCCGGAACTCCCAGAGATCACAGAGATTTTTGAGATATTCCGTGGTGTAGAACTTGCCCGCCGGCTGATTGACCCGCATGGTATGGAAATGGGCCACGCCGGGAAATTTTTCGGGCTGATCGCAGTAACGGCCGATAACCCCGCCGCCGTAACCGAAAACCCCCACGATACCGCCGTGCTTCCAGTGGGTTTCGCCGTCCTTGTATGACAGTTCAAGTACCCCCATCAGGTCTTCCACGACATCTACCGGGATCTGGAATTCGACATTGTTTGCATTCTTTGCCCTTGACTCGGCTTCCTGCTTCATGTCCGAAACAAAACTCGGCCATGGTCCGCTTTCAAGCTGATCGAGCAAGGGGGTTTCATGTTTTGCCATTGTCATACCTCCCTTTCATTAAAATTAAGCCACGCATCCGTTCGTCTTAAGGGCCTATTATGAATCACCCCTCCAAAAAACAATGCAGTTGTTCTTCGTCTATATCAAAAAGCATAAAAATAAATTTATAGGGTTACAGACCCGACTTGTCAATAAAAAACGGTTTTCTTGGTGCTTTTCCGTGCCGGGCGGCGGTCTGACCGGTACACCGGTCGTACCGGCAGGGCGCGGGATTTCCCTTTTGTCCGAACTACCCCTTCTGCCCCTGTTCGATTTCCGAACGGATCTGCTCGGCGACCTCGTATCCGAGCGACTCGGCTTTCCGGCAATGCGCGGCCGCGTTTTCCAGATCGCCTTTTTCCAGGTAACAGATGGCGAGGTTGTTGTGGGCCACGGCAAAATTTTCATCCATTTCCAGGACCGCCTGGTTGGTCTCGATGCTTTTTTCGAGCTCGCCGTTCATCAGGTAGGCATTGGCCAGTGTGGCATAGGCCTGGACAAATTTGGAATTATACTTAATGGCTTTTTCCAGCGCCGCGATGGCTTCGTCCAGGTTGCCCCGCTGCAACTCGACGAAACCGATATTTCCGTAGCCCTCGGCGAAACCGGCCCGGACCTTGACGCTTTGCTGGTTGTAGGCCAGACATCCGTCGAGATCCCCGCGCTGCAGGGCAATGCCGCCGAGCTGCACATACGCCTCGGCCAGGGTCGGGCTGCAGCGGATGGCCTCCTTTAACTCCTGCTCGGCCTCATCGAATTTTCTCAGCCCGAGCAGCGCCGTGGCCAGATTGTAATGGGTCATGCCGCATTCGGGATTGGACATGAGGGCAAATCGTTGTTGATCAATATACTCGTGGACATCTTTGGCTTCCGGCATGGTTTTTCACCTTCCATATCTGTAAATATAGTATAAAATGCTATTGTGCGGATGCATACTTCAAACGGGTGCCACTTTGTGGGGCACAGGCGCCTACAACGTAGAAAAGGCCGCTTTGCATTGTCAAGAAAAATCCCCCGGACAAGCCCGATCCCGGCCGATATCTGCTGATTTTTTGTTTGACAGCATTTGCCAAATAAATGATAATAAAAAATTTATAAATTTAAACATACCGGATTCATTCAAAAACACAATGGAACGGAGATACTTACATACTTTAAGGAGGTCATATGCAGCCAGGATGCTTTACTGCGCTGATCACCCCGTTTGACGGCGATGCCATCGACCATGCGGGCCTGGAAAAACTCGTCGCCTTCCAGATTGAAAGCGGCATTACCGGGATTCTGGCCGTGGGCACCACCGGGGAAAGCCCGACGTTAAACTGGGACGAACACATCGAAACCATCGATGCCGTTGCCAGACAGACCCGGAAACGCTGCACCTGCATTGCCGGCACCGGCAGCAACAATACCGCCGAGACCCTTGCCGCTACCGATCATGCGGTCAAATCCGGATGCAGCGCCGTGCTGCTCGTGGATCCTTATTATAACGGCCCAAGCTCCTTGGAAATCCGGCGGGAATATGTCGAGCCCGTGGCCCGGGCCTTTCCGGAAACCGATATCATCCCCTATGTGATTCCCGGCCGCACCGGTGCCCAGCTTTTTGCCGAAGACATCGCGATTTTAAATAAAACATTCGACAATGTCAGCGCGGTCAAAGAAGCCACCGGCAACGTGGAAAACATGCGCCATACCCGCCGATGCTGCGGCGATGACTTTTTGATTTTCGCCGGCGACGACGGCATTACCTATGACCTGATGACTGATCCGGCCATCGCCGGCGCCGGTGCCATTTCGGTCATGTCAAACATTGCCCCCCGGGCGATGACGGAAATGGTGCAATCGGTGTTAAACGGCCGGCCGGAGGCCGCTATGGCCATACATGAGCGCCTGCGTCCCCTGTTTGATATCGTGAGCGTTAAAACCACCGAAACCACGCCCCACGGCGAAGTGACCTGCCGTGCGCGAAACCCGCTGCCCATCAAAACCCTGATGCAGCTTTTGGGCCTGCCGGCCGGCGGTTGCAGACAACCGCTGGGCAAAATGACAAAAAACGGAATCGAAACGGTCATCGACGCCGCCCGCCGGGTCCATCAGAATGCGCCGGAAGTACTGCAGCCGGCCGCTGACTTTTTCAGCATCGATATCGAGGCCCGGCTCAGCAAACCGAAAATCGATGAACTGATCTATTCCGCCTACTAGGCCGCCCCACCCGACCGGCCCGCACCCGCATCCGAAAAACGAAACCCGGCTGCCAGGCCGTCGGTGGCCAGGCAGCCGGGTTTTTTTCGGTTTACTCCTCTCCGGTTTACTCCAGCAATTGCCGCGGCGTGGGCTTGTTTTTTTATTCTCGCGCAAAGCCGCCAACAACGCCAAGGATGGTTTTGAAACTTTGCGTCTTGAAGAAAATACAGGGACTGCTATTAGAGTAAATCGGATCACCGTTTTTTATTTTCCGGCTTCGGTTTCGGGCACGAATTACGAGTTTCGGGGCTGGTCCGGAGACCGGCTCTGGGCCTTTTGTTTGCGTTCGGCTGCGGCCGCCTCGTCCATTTCGAAATCGCCCTCCTTAAACAGCAGCCACTTCAGCCAGCGGAAGCTGAATTGCATCAGTTCCATGTCATCGTTTTGAATGGTTTCCACCGTGGCCGCATCGATCCGGTAGAGGCTTAAAAACGAACTTTCAAAAACAAACCGCCGGAACCGGTCGATGTCGTAGCTGGCTGTAAAAAACATGTTCTTGGTCTTCTGGGTCAACCGGATGTTAGACGGCAGCGAACGCTTCCGGACAATAAGCTCCGTCCACGGCGAGTTGATCTCGTCACTGACATCCGCCCCCTGGTTTTTTCTCCATTGATCGACCGTCCACTCGGTATCTTCTTCAAAACCCCGGCAATGCGGCTCATGGACAAAAAAGTAAAATCCTTCGTCGTCTTGTTCCTCCTTATTGCTCAGGGACCCGACGCCCAGGGGATAATACCGGCAGGTCGTCGGCCGGTCCTCGTAGACCAGACAGCCATCTTCTCTTACAAAGGGGCATGCCGGCTCGCCTTCCACATCGTCTAACATGCGCAGGGTAACGACGGGCAAATCCGTTTTTTCCAGAATCTGCGGGGTGGTATAGACAGCCAAAAACTCCTCGGAGGTCATTTCCAGCCGGGTTTTCAACCGGTAGATATCATAGGGGGTCAACATAATGTTGATGCCGTGACAGCACTTCGTAAAACACGGCACCCCGGGATGGCACCGGAAGTGAAACCGACTGCTGCCGCTTAACTTGACCGGCGGAATGCCGGCCTGATCGGATGATTCCATGCAATTGCTCTCCTCTTCTTTTCCAATATGGCATCATCGCATTGTCGCGATGCGTTCAATGAATCAAAATTATCTGCCTACCGCATGTACGGGAGAAGGTCAACCGATGATGACAAAACCCTGGATTTCAAACAACGCCTTCCGGCATGGGCCCCGGCCGGTCGCCGCCGATCACATAGCCGCCGTCTACCCGGAGCACGCTTCCCGTCATGAAGGGGGCATCCTTTATAATAAACATCACCGCCCGGATGATGTCGTCGATACGGCCCGTCCGGCCCATTGGCGTATGATCGACGATGGCCTGCTTTTGTGATTCTGACAAAAGCCCCCACCCCCGGGTATTTTCGGCATGCCGGGTTTCAAAAAAGCCGAGCATGATTTCGTTGACCCGAATTTCCGGCGCCCCCATTTTCGCCCAGTTTTCGGTAAGCAGCGAAACGCCCCGGTTTGCCGCCGCATACCCCTCGTTAAAAACGGGGCTGGCGGCGCCGCTGCGGCCCACCATGCCGGCGATGGAGGAAAAATTGATCACACAGGCCCTGCCGGCGGCTTTGAGGTGGGGATAGGCCGCATCAAAGACCCACCGCTTGGCCCGGAGGGTGGTGGCCATTTCCAGGTCCCACTGATCCCGGGTATAGGCCCCGTGGACCACCGGCCAGCCCCCGCGCTCAATGTTGTTGATCAGGATGTCGATTTTGCCGAACCGCTCGACGACGTTGTCGACAAAGGCGCCGATGGCATCGGTATCCAGCAGGTTGACCCGCTCGATTTGATGCGGGGTTCCCACGGCGGCGAAATCGCGGATCATTTCCGGCAGGGATTGTTCCCAGTCATAATAGGTCATGCCGAGCCGGACGCCCTGTTCGGCCAGCGCCAGCCCGATGCCCTTGCCGATGCCCTTGATGCCGCCGAGCACGACCGCGACACTTCCGTTTAATTCCATAACCCGTCTGCCTCCTTTGCCCTGTCGCAGCATTTCACTTTGCTTTGGCCCGCAAAATCGAGCCCGCATAGGCCATGGCCGTCTGCAAAAGCCGCTCATCGGTCACCGTTTGGGCATCTTCCGGGCAAAGCCCGTCCGGCATTTTCGGCAAGTCACCATTGCCGAGGCGCAGGCGGAAGCGATCGAGATCATAGAGGGCCATAAAAATTTCATCCAATGGCCCACGGGGCAGACGGTCGGGATGGTGCTGCTGTTTGATGCCGATCAAAGCGATCATGGCATCATTGGACTCGTTATACGGCAAAACCCCCTGGTCGGCCATCCACTGGCCGACGGTCATGGGCGCGCCCCGGTCAAAACCCCGGCAGTGGGCTTCCCGGATCAGCATGTATTCGGCCGTGACTTGCCCGGTATGACGATTTCTCCGGGCCATGCGCGCTACCGGATACATGCGGCACGATGCCGGCCGGTCTGCATAAACCCGGCAGCCGTCTGCGGTTACAAACGGGCATTTTAGCTCCGGGCCCGGCTGCGGCCGAAGGGTGACCACCGGCAAACCGGATTGCGGACCATCGTGTGTGCCGGCATAGGCGGCCAGAAAATCGCCGGAAGTCATGGCCAGATGATTTTTCAGCCGCAGCACATCATAGGGGGTCAAGAACTGGTTCAGATCCCGGCAGCAGGCATTAAAACAATCCACCCCCGGTCCGCAGGCGAAACAAAACGACTGATCCGGGGCAATCGATACAATCTGGTTGTCAGCGCTTTTTTCCATGGGATTCCTTCACAGGACAGAGTTCAAATTTTGGTTTTCCGGTTATCCGGAATATTTCAATTCATAAAAAAATAACTGGAGTAAACTGGAAAAAATAGCGGGGGCCTGCCATACCGAATCTGTTTTATTGCCGTTGCCATGTCATCCGGCCAATGACCATATGCATTTTCACCCTCAGAATCAATTGTTTTTCTTGAATGCCGCCGCCCGAAACCGCGGCCGGATCCCGTCCGGGTTGAAAAAATTCTGGAAAAAGATAGGATTTTTTCCTTGCATGATTTTTTTAGTATGATATAAATTTCAGGTTAATTGATGGAGTTATAGTCATATTTGACGGAAAAACGCGACAGCATCACGGGAGGTGTCAAATAGCCAAGCAACGCAATACCGAAAAACGGGTGAATATCAACAAGGAAATCAGGGCAAAAGAAGTTCGGGTCATTGATCCCGACGGCAACCAGCTCGGTGTTGTGCCCTTTCAATCGGCCATGAATACGGCTGAGGATTTCGGCCTTGACCTGGTGGAAGTTTCGCCCAATGCGAAACCGCCGGTCTGTAAAATCATGGATTACGGCCGCTACAAGTACGAGCAGGACAAAAAGCAGCAGGAGGCCCGAAAAAAACAATCCACAATTCAGGTCAAGGAAATCAAGGTCCGTCCGAAAACCGACAAGCACGACCTGGAAATCAAACTCGGCCATATTTCAAAATTTATCGGCAAAAACAACAAGGTCAAGGTCACGGTAATGTTCCGGGGACGGGAAATCACCATGACCGAACGGGGCCGGGAGCTGCTCAATCAAATTGCCGAAAAGGCCGTTGAATTTGCCACAATCGAACAGCCGCCAAAAATGGAAGGCCGGACCATGACCATGCTGCTCGGTCCCAAATAGCCATTGACCCGTCCGAATGTTTTGCCGGAGGCATGATTGCCCCGCCCCTGTTTCAATATCCGAAGCCACATAAATGGCGCGGAAAAATGCCCGCGCCATTTAATTTTTTATTGACGCACCCAACAGAATGGGGCATTTTTTACCGTTTACAAAATCCCTTTTAAAGGAGTGACGATAATGCCGAAAATCAAGACCAATCGCGCGGCCGCCAAACGGTTCAAACGCACCGGCAGCGGGAAATACATCTTTAACAAATCCCATGCGAGCCATATTCTGACCAAGAAAACGCGCAAACGCAAGCGGGAATTGCGGAGACAACAGGTGCTCGATCCTACCAACCGCAGAGAAGTTCGGCAGTTGCTGCCCTACGGAAAATAATCCCCAAGCGATTAAAGCCAAGCCATTAAAGAGGAGTTGAAACCATGCGAGTGAAAAGAGGATACAAGGCCCGGCATCGCCGAAAAAAGGTGTTGAAACTCGCCAAGGGCTATCAGGGCGGGCGGAGCAAGCTCTATCGTACCGCCGCCGACGCCGTTGACAAGTCCCTGATGTATGCCTTCCGGGACCGAAAGGTCAGAAAGCGCGATTTCCGGCGCCTCTGGATCGCCCGGATCAATGCCGGCGCCCGGATGAACCACGTGTCGTACAGCCAGTTCATCAGCGGCTTAAAACGCGCAGATATTGCACTGGACCGGAAAGTCCTTGCGGAACTGGCCGTATCAGACCCATACGCCTTTTCTCAACTGACGGCCACGGCCGCCCAAAAGCAATAATCCAGCGTTTTGCCCGCCGGCACCGACGAAGGGCCCGGCCGACAACCAGACGACGTACGCCCGCCACACCTTACTGTTTGAGCGGGCGATTTGCTTTTATCCCGGGTGATTGTGAAAGATTGTAAAAAAAGATTCTGAAAAAAGATTCTGAAATTGGACCAATCCATCGAACAAATCAAAGCCGACGCCCTTTCCGCACTGGAAGCGGCCCCGGATGCAGCCCGGATCAAAGAGCTTTCCGTACGGTATCTGGGCCGCAAGGGCTTGATTACCCAGTACCTGAGAAACATTTCGTCTCTGCCCGCCGACCAGCGGCCGGAAGCCGGAAAAAGGGCCAACCAGGTCAAAAAGGAACTCGAGGCCGCCTTTAATGCGGCCATGGAGCAGATGGCATCGGCTTCGGAGGAAAAATCCGCCATTGATGTCTCGCTTCCCGGCCGGCCGTCGCCGCGCGGTACCCTGCATCCCATCACCCGTACCAACCGCCGGATCGCCAAGATTTTTGAACGCCTGGGCTTTGACATCGCCGAGGGGCCGGAAGTCGAAACGGACTATTATAACTTCGAGGCGTTAAACATCCCCAAAAATCATCCGGCCCGCGACATGCAGGACACGTTCTACATATCCGACAACATCGTTCTCCGGACCCATACCTCGCCCATCCAGGTCCGCTTCATGGCCGCACACCAGCCCCCGGTCCGCATTATCGCCCCGGGCAAAGTCTACCGGTGCGACTCGGATCTGACCCACACCCCGATGTTTCACCAGGTCGAGGGACTGCTGGTGGATGAAAACATCTCCTTCGGCGATCTCAAGGGGCTGCTGACCCTTTTTGTTCACCAGTTTTTTGACAAAAACATCAGCCTGCGCTTCCGGCCCAGCTTTTTCCCCTTTACCGAGCCGAGCGCCGAAGTCGACATCCAGTGCGTGATCTGCCGCGGGTCGGGCTGCAAGGTTTGCTCGGACACGGGCTGGCTGGAAGTCATGGGCTGCGGCATGGTGCATCCGGCCGTATTTGAAAACGTGGCCTACGATACCGAGCGGTATGGCGGTTTTGCATTCGGCATGGGCGTGGAACGCCTTGCCATGCTCAAATACGGAATCAATGACATCCGGATGTTTTTTGAAAGCGACATTCGGTTTTTGAGGCAGTTTTAAGATGAAAGTCAGCCTGAACTGGTTGCAGCAGTATGTGGAAATCGACACCGAGCCGTCGGCGCTGGCCGAAACGCTGACCATGGCCGGCCTGGAGGTCGAAGCCGTCATCGACCCCTATGCAGACCTGGCCACCGTGGTGGTGGGACATATCACCGATGTGGTCCCCCACCCGGATGCCGATAAGCTTTCGGTCTGCACCGTTGATATCGGCAGCGGCCATCCGATCGCAGTGGTCTGCGGCGCTGCCAATGCAAAGACCGGCATTTTTGCACCCTGCGCCATGCCGGGTACCGTTTTGCCCTCCGGTGCCGCCGTGGAAAAAGGCAAAATCCGGGGTCAAATCTCGGAGGGCATGCTCTGCAGTGAAGCCGAACTCGAACTCGGCCCGGACGCAGACGGCCTCATGGCCCTCGACGCCGATGTTCAACCGGGCGTGCCGA
>JBNJEA010000242.1:0-3069 GCA_051745395.1 Thermodesulfobacteriota bacterium
CTCGAGAATCGAGGCCAGCGAGGTGGTTTTACCCGTTCCCGTGGCGCCAGTGACGAAAACAATGCCGTTTCTTTCCCGGGCGATGTCGAAAAAGGATTTGGGCAATCCCAGTTCCCGGATGGTGGGCACCCGGGTTTCCAACTGCCGCAGCACCACCGACAGATGCCCGGACTGGGAAAAAATATTGACCCGGAAACGCGCCTTGCCCGGCAGGGTATAGGAAAGGTCACAGGAGCCTTCCCGCAACAGGGTCTCGGTCAACCGCCGGTCATTGCCGATTAAATTCAAGGCAAAAACTTCGGTTTGAAACGGGGTCAAGGCTTTCAGCGGCGGTTTCATATCCACGCTGACCAGTTCGCCGAACGATTCGACCTGCAGGGGCTTGCCCACCGTTAAATTCAAATCCGAGACGTTCTGGTGGGAATCGAGCATGGTGGTCAGGATATGATCGATTTCGGGTTTTCTCATGGCGTCTTTCCTGTTTGACCTGTTTGACCTGTTTGACAGGGGGTTGACAAAAACACCGGCTATGCTTCGGTAAAATCGGCCGGCGGATTTTTCAGCAGCGGCCGGAACCGGGATTTTTCGTTGGATTTGGCATAGGCGTCTTCGGCACTGATCCATCCCTTATTATAGAGATCAAAAATGGCGTCGTCTAACACCTCCATCCCGTATTTTCTGCCGGTCTGCATGGAAGAGGCCAACTGATGGGTCTTGGATTCCCGGATTAAGTTGCGGACCGCCGGCGTGGCAATTAAAATTTCCAGCGCCGGACACCGCCCCTTGCGATCCACGCGTTTAAACAGCACCTGGGCCACGATGGCGCGGATGGCATCGGAGAGCGTAGAGCGGATCTGGGGTTGCTGATCGGCCGGAAACACTTCGATGATACGGTCCACGGTTTTCATGGCGCTGGAAGTATGCAGGGTGGCAAAAACGAGATGCCCCGTAGATGCCGCCTCAATGGCCAGGGAAATGGTTTCCAGATCCCGCATTTCACCCACCAGGATGATATCGGGGTCTTCGCGCAACGCCCCGCGCAGCGAGGCACTGAACGAATTGGTATGGGCCCCGATCTCGCGCTGGTTGATAATGCAGCCCTTGCTTTCGTGGACAAACTCGATGGGATCTTCAATGGTGATGATATGGTCCTTGCGCCGCCGGTTGGCCTCGTCAATGATGGCGGCCAGGGAGGTGGATTTGCCGCTGCCCGTGGGCCCGGTGACAATCACCAGTCCCCGCGGCAATGTAGCCAGCCGCGACACCACCGACGGCAGACCGAGCTGCTCGACGGTCATGATGGTGCTCGGAATCTGTCGAAACACCGCCCCCACCCCGTTTCGCTGCATGAACAAATTGGCGCGGTAACGGGCCAGTCCCGGAATCTCATATCCAAAGTCCACATCCCCGGTTTCTTCAAAAGTCTTTATCTTGTCTTCCGGCGTGATTTCATAAATCATGCTCCGCAGATCATCATTGTCCAGTGGTTTGTACTTGACCCGTTCGATTTCGCCCCGAATTCGCAAAGCCGGCTGCTGGCCGGCGGCCAGATGAAGGTCAGAGGCCCCCTGATCATTCATCAACTTAAAAAACGCATCAATTTTCGCCATGAATTACTCCGGAAAACGCAACAATTTGAATTTGAAAGAAAGGCAATGCAAGGTTGCCGATGTTTGATTTTTCCGACGGGCAAAAAAACAGAAACGGTTTAAAAAATACAATTTCTTTGATAAAAGGCTGTTATGCTTTTGTTGCATGCGCATAAACAACATAAACAATCGGGGGGCAGGCGTTATCCCGCTTAACAGGCGATATTTGCCCCCACGGCCCGCATCCCCGTCAAAGGCGCTGGGCAAGATGGACCAGGCTCTGGACCAGAAATTCCTGTAAAAAAATAACCCCGAGCAGGACAATGATGGGGGAAAAATCAATTCCGCCGAATATGGTGGGAATCCGCTTCCGAATCTGAAACAACACCGGTTCCGTCACCTGGTTGATAAAACGGACAATCGGGTTGTACGGATCCGGGCTGACCCAGGATAAAATCGCCTGGGCGATAATAATCCACATAAACAGGGTCAAGCCGATATCTAAAATTTTCGCCACAGCCAACAAAAAATTTGTCAAAATAAACATAGCCCCCACTCGCGACAGAGGTGATCAATTCAAACAAGCATTAAAATAAAAAAAGTTTGTCCGATTCGTCAAGTGGTTTTACTTTTAGCCTGTCATTGACTATGACACCGATCTTATTTATGGTCAAAACAATTCAAGGAAAGCGATGAACCCAGCCATGCAGCACATCGGTTTTATCGGCGCCGGCAACATGGCCGAAGCAATGATCGGCGCCCTGATTGACACTCAGGCATTTGCCCCGGGCCGGATTTTAATCCACGATATCAATGCCGAACAAAGCACGTATCTGCAATCGACGTATGGGGTAAAACCGGTGACAGACAACCGGACGCTGATTTGCAAAAGCGACATTGTGATCTTTGCCGTCAAGCCCCAGACGCTCGACGCCCTGCTGGCCGAGTTGGACAACCGGCAGGCATTTGTCCGGCCCGAAAACCGGCAGATTTTTATCTCCATTGCCGCAGGGGTCCGGATGGCAAAATTTCAAGAGTTCATATATGCCGGACAGCCAGAGGCCGGCCGGCAGCGCATGCCGATTTTACGGGCAATGCCCAACACCCCCGCCTTAGTCCAGGCCGGCATGCTCGCTTTGTGCGGCAACGACTACGCCACTGCCGGGGACATGGCGCAAATCAAAACCCTGCTGTCGGCCATGGGCCGGGTTCTGGTCTGCACCGAAGACCAAATGGATGCCATCACCGCAATTTCCGGCTCCGGCCCGGCGTACTGTTTTTATGTCATTGAGTCGATTGTGGCCGCCGGGGAGAAACTGGGGCTGACCCGCGAGGATGCCGCGCAACTGGCCATCGGGACGTTTTCCGGTGCGATCCGATTGCTGGAAAAGCAAACCGAAGACGCCGAAACCCTGCGCCGCAAAGTCACCTCCCCGGGCGGCACCACCGAGGCCGCCCTTCAGGTGTTTGAAAACCGGGA